>JAFWEY010000073.1 GCA_017512675.1 Clostridia bacterium
AGCTCCTGAAGCTCTTCCCGCGCCATCTCCGCCAATTCCGGATCCTCCGCTGCGGCCAGTTCGCGGTCGCTGTTGATCGTTTCGTCCAGCGCGCGAAACTCCGCGGCGAAGGCGGCCAGTTCCGACAGCTCCGCGTGTTCCCGCATAAGCCAGCGGAACATATCGGTATCCTGAATCACTTCCGGCAGCGTAATGCGAATTGACAGCTCTTAGAAACGGCCTTCGGCGGCCTCCAGCTGGCTGCGTATTCGATTGATTTCAAAATCCTGCAAGTGTTTTCTCCTTTAAGGTATTGGGCGATCTTCCGAGAAATGCCGCCGGGCAGTTCAGCCTTCCCGCAGCAGAGCCGCGCGCTCCGCAAAAGGAAAGTGCCGCGATCGGGCCGAGCGGCAGGCGCAGGAAGGGCCTGCCGGGCTATCGCCGGGGAATCCCGGAAGCGCCGAACACCACGACCCGTTCGATGCCGTTAAAGTCCCGTATCGTTCTGCCGCCGCCCAGCAGTGCCAGGACGGCCTGCGCCTGGCCGGCGCCGACTTCCAGCAGAAGCGCACCGCCGGGAACGAGATAATCCCTCACCTCTTCGGCGATTCTTCGATAAAACGCCAATCCGTCTTCCCCGCCCTCGAGGGCGAGGCGCGGCTCGTGCCGAACCTCGCCGGACAGGCACCGCATGTCCTCCGCCGACAGATACGGCGGATTGCAGGCGATCAGGCCGAATTTTGCGCCGCGTACCGGCTCGAACAGATCGCCCTGGAGAAACTCCACCTTTGCGCCCAGTTCCCGTGCGTTTTCCTTTGCCACCCGAAGTGCGTTCGGGCTGATATCCGACGCGATGACCTGCGCCCCTGTGCACGCGAGGGCCACAGAACAGGCAATCGCGCCGGAGCCGGTGCACAGGTCCAGCACTGCGGGATTCCGGTCCCCCGCCAGGCGAATTGCCTCTTCCGCCAGAATTTCCGTGTCCGGCCGCGGGATCAGCACATCCTTCGTCACGAGAAAACGATGCCCCATGAACCAGGCAAAGCCCTCGATATACTGCAGCGGTTCTCCGGTCAGGCGCCGTTCAAGGGCCTGATTCAGGGCGTCGAGCAGATCGGGCGAAAGCTCCTCCTGCATACGCAAACGCAGACCGCCCCTGCCGCACCGAAGCGCGTCGCACAAAAGCCAGTCCGCGTCGCAGGCGTATTCTTCGCCGCAGGTGTCCGTGATCCGGGCTGCGGCATCATTCCGCCAGGTCTTTATGTTCATCCGCCTGCACGGTTCCGTCCGCGGGTTCGGATTCCGCTGTCTGTTCGCCTTCGTCCTCCGCGCTCTGCTCAGGCGGCAGCGGGTTGGGCATATCCAGCGCGGCCTTCAGCGACACCAGCGCCACTTCCAGCATCGAATCATCCGGTTCCGCCGTGGTGATGCGCTGCACCATCAGGCCCGGCCACCGCAGCGCCCTGACGATCGGCGTGTCTCCCGCGCGGGCAAGGCCCTTGAGCACTTCATAGGATACGCCTGCCACCAGCGGCAAAAGCGCAAGGCGGCTGCCGAGGCGCACGAACAGGTTGCTGGAATCGCTCCCGAACAGCACGAACATCAGAATGGAAATCAGCATAACCAGCACCAGAAAGCTGGTGCCGCAGCGCGGGTGGAAGCGCGTGAACTTCCGGGCGTTTTCCACCGTCAGCTCTTCCCCGCTCTCAAAACAGAAGATCGATTTGTGCTCGGCGCCGTGGTACATGAACACCCGCCGGATTTCCTTGAGTCTTGACACCAGAAACACGTACAGCAGGAACACCGCCATGCGCGTCAGGCCGCCCAGCAGGTTGATCGCCAGCCGGTTTTTGATCACCCGCTTGAGCAGCGTTTCTATGCCCGTCGGGAGCGCGAAGAACAGCAGGATCGACAAAGCGACCGCCAGTACGATCGCAAAGGCCATCATCACATCATCCGGCTTCACATGGAAGATTTCCGCAATTTTCTTTTCGAATTTTGACGGCTCTTCCGCCTCCTGTCCCGCCATTTCCGCCGAGTCCGTCAGGATTTTCATTCCGTTGATCAGCGACATGAAAAAGCTGACCACGCCGCGCACCAGCGGGATCCTGAGGATCGGGTACTTTGCGCCAGGATTCGGCGCCGGCTTTTTGCGATAGACGATTTTTCCGTTTTCCTTTCGCACGGCTACCGCGATGGTCTTCGGGCCCTGCATCATTACGCCTTCAATGACCGCCTGTCCGCCCACGGAGGCGCAGCCTTCCGGCAGCCTGCCCCAGAACCAGTCCAGAAACCGTTTTTTGAAATTGGCCATAATTCCCTCCCGTTATGTGAAGAAGCGATCCTTCGATCCCCTCGGAAAAGTAAAAAGCAGACCAGACACCCGCCTGATCTGCATTTTGGTTGCCGTGTGCAAAATCCGGCGGTTTATGCCGCCAAATTACATGCCATAGCGCTTCTTGAAGCGGTCGACGCGTCCGCCGCTGTCCACGAGCTTCTGTTTGCCGGTAAAGAACGGATGGCATTTGGAGCAAATGTCGACTTTCAGTTCCTTCTTTACCGAGCCGGTCTCGAACGTCTCGCCGCACACACAGCGCACGACTGCTTTCCCGTACTTCGGATGGATCTTTTCCTTCATCTTGTTCTCACCTCTCTTGCACAAGCTGAATCGATCTGTGCAAATCAGAACTTGCAAAAGCAATTATACCATAGGTCGTGGGGAGAGCGCAATAGAAAACGAAAGTTTTACAGGAACGGCGTTCAACGTTCCCGGCTGCCGGCGCGCTTTCTGCCGCTGTCAGCTTCCTTGCCGTTCCTGCGCTGCAGCCGGCTTCAGCAGCAGTTCCGTTTCGCACATATTCACGCCGAGATCCGGCAGAATGCTGCGCAGATACAGCGCCGTGAAGGGGCTGAACGCGTCCCAGCGCGCGATCCATTCCTCTGAGACGGCGATCCGGTCGGTGCGTCCCGAAAAATACAGCGCGTTGATTTCGCCGAGGGTTTCCGCCAGTTCCCGCGCGTCCGCTTCGCTCTGCGGAATCGAAGCCAGGGATTTCCTCAGTCCCATGCTTTTAAAGAACTCCCTGCTGCATTCGGCGAAATTCAGCAGTTCCGGATCAGTATACCCGTTTTTCCGCGCCCACCCGGACACGTCGAGCTGAACCGTACGGTAGCGCGCCAATCCGTCACGGATCTCCAGCATTCCGTACTGGTTCGGGGACACGGCCAGCGAAGACGTGGCTATATCGCAAAGGCCGCTGTCGGTGCGCGCAATGTGCTGCAGGTGCATATGCCCCGACAGATTCAGCCGGACGCCGTACCGTTCAAACAGCGCCGCAAGATCCGCCGCGTTGTTGATGATAAACCCGCTCTGGAACATCGCATTGTGCGCGAGCAGATTCTGATGCGTGACGGAGAGGACCGATTTGCCTTCGCGATTCGCCAGGGAAAGCTGTTTTTCCGCCCACTCGAGGGTTTCAGAGCGCAGAGGCCCCGGCGCTTCCGGCGTATTGGCGTCCAGAAACAGCAGGCTCCACTCATCGTTCAGCTCCGCCATGTAGCTCAGCGACCCGCTGTCCGACGCGTCCGCATCCGCGTACCCAAAAGCCGAATAGATTTCCCGAAACCCCGCCGGATCCGCGCTTTCCACCCGCTTAAACGAGTCTCCTGAAAAACGCGCCGCGTCGCGGTTGCACAAATCGTGATTCCCCGGCATCACGAACACGCGAATGCCTGACGCGGTCAGCTTTTCAAGCTTCGCCGCCAGCGCCCGGTGGCTTTCCACGGCGCCGTTGAACGAAAGATCTCCCGAAAGAATCACCGCGTCCGGCGGATCGGAAAGCATTGCGTCAATCCAGGCGTCGGCGATCTGTTCGATCCATCGCATCATCTTGCCGTCGCCGTTCTCGGTGATCCGGGTGAAGTACGCGCCGTGATCGGTCAGCTCTGGCGCGATATAGTGAAGATCGCTCGCCACTGCCAGCCGCACGGCGCTGCCGGCCGCAGCAGCAGGCAAGCCGTTCAGTGCGAAGAGAACCATCAGCATCGCCGTCCATTTTCGCATGCGCATTCCTTTCACCGCGGCGCGGTCCCCAGCGAGGCCAGCAGCGCTTCCACCCGTTCCCGCTTGTCATGCAGAACGCATCCGCCAACATGCTCCTCCAGCAGATACCCCTCCCTGTCGAGCGCGCGGAACAGCGGGGACGCGATTGCCTCCCTAAGCGAAGTCTCCAGCACGCTGACGTCCGAATACGGCGAAAAGGGACAGGGCTCCGCGCCGCCGTGGGAATTGATGTGGAAGAAGCCTCTGCCTGCCGCAAGACAGCCGCCCGCGCTCTTTTCGTCCCCGGGGAACGCCAGCATCAGCAGGTCTCCCCGATTTTCGCGGTATCCGGCGACCCGGCTTTCCAGCAGATTTCGCTGTGCGCCCGTCGGCGCCAGGTCCGCGGTATCCGCCGCCACCGGGACATACTCGATATAGAACACTGCCCTGCATCCGTTCCGTGCCAGATCATCCACGAACTCTTCCGAAGTGACCAGTTCCAGGTTCCGCGCCGTAACCGTGATCGACGCGCCGAAAATCACGCCCCGGTTCTGCAGTTCCCGCATGTTGGACGCGATCCGGTCATAGACGCCTTCGCCCCGCCGCGCATCGGTTTCAGCCCTGCCTCCCTCCAGGCTCATCACCGGAATCAGGTTGCGGTGCCTGTCGAACAGTTCAAAGCATTCGTCATCCATGAACGAACCGTTGGTGAAAACAGGAAACAGGATTCCGGGCCGTTCGGACGCCGCCCGAATCACGTCCCTGCGAAGCAGCGGCTCCCCGCCCGCCAACAGGATAAAGCTGATGCCAAGCTCTTCCGCCTGATCGAATACCCGCTGCCAGTCCGCGCCCGACAGCTGCCGAACCGGCTCGCTGTCGCAGGTGGCGCTGGCGCATCGGGAATAGCACCCGGTGCAGTGCAGGTTGCAGGATGAGGTAATGCTGCAGATCAGGTAGGAAGGAACATGCCGCCCCTCCTTTTCCGCCGACCTCCTCCGCGCGGCGGCTTTCAGCCCCGAAACGGCGAACTTAGCAAAGAAAGCGCTCTGTCGGGGGTTGTCCCGCGTCGCGCGCAGCGCGTCGCGAACGATCTGCTCCGCGCCGTTTGTCAGGTATTCCTGAAGGTCAAAGGATTGGCCCATTGCATTTCCTCCTGTCGAACCGCCACGCCGCCGGAAAGGTTCGCTTCCGGCTCCGGCAGGCTGAATGTGCAAACCGCGGACTGGTTCTTCCGACACCGGCGCGCAGCGCTCCGCTTCGGTCAGCCGAACGACTGTTCCGTCCGTTCAATGATCTCGTTCTGCAGCCGCTCGTCCAGATTCCGGAAATAATCCGAATAACCGGCAACCCGCACGATCAGATCCCGGTACTCCTCAGGATGCTTCTGAGCGTCCAGCAGCGTTTGCCGGTCGATGATGTTGAACTGGATATGATGGCCGCCCATGGTGAAATACGTGCGCACCAAAGCAGCCAGCGAGGAAAGGCCTTTCTCGCCGGCGACGGCCGCCGGGGTAAACTTCTGATTGAGCAGCGTGCCTCCGGTGGCGCTGTGATCCATTTTGGCGCAGGAGCGGATGACGGCCGCCGGGCCGCGGGTGTCCGCGCCCTTCTCCGGAGAAATGCCTTCCGAGAGCGGCTTGTGCGCCAGCCGCCCGTTGGGAGAAGCGATCATCACGTCGCCGAAGTAGACGTGACACGTGGTCGGCAGCATATCGATGTGGTATTCGCCGCCCCGCAGGTTTTTCCGCCCGTCGACGCAGCTTCGATAGGCTTCAAAGACGTCCTGCATGATCGCGTCCGCGTAATCATCGTCATTTCCGTATTTGGGCGTTCGGTTCCTGACGATGTGCAGCAGCATGTCGTGGCCCTCAAAGTTGTCCCTGACCGCCGACAGCATTTCCGCCATCGAAAACCGCTTCTGCTCGAATACGTTGTATTTGATCGCCGCCAGACAGTCGGTCGCGGTTCCGATTCCAACTCCCTGAATGTAACTGGTATTGTAGCGCGCTCCGCCCGCGTTGTAATCCCGGCCTCTTTCAATGCAGTCCTCTGTGACCACGGACAGAAACGGCGCCGGCATCTGTTCCATATAGATCTTTTCGATGACCAGGTTGCCCCGCATCTTGACATCCACCGCATGCCTGAGCTGGATCAGAAACGCCTGATACAGTTCATCATAGGAGGCAAAATCCTCCGCATTGCCGGTGTGCGGGCCGATCTGCCGGTTGAGCAGCGGATCCCAGCCGTCGAACAGCGCCATCTGAAGGCACTTTGGAATGTTCAGATAGCCTGTCAGGATATAGGCTTCGGTGCCCCAGGCGCCGGTTTCCACGCAGCCGGAGCATCCGGAATTGCGGGCATCCTTCAGGGTTTTCCCTGCCGAGAGCAATTCGTCGATCAATTCGTCCGTATTATAGAAAGTCGGCTGTCCCCATCCCTGACGCGCAATTTCACAGGCGCGCTTCAGAAATCTCTCCGGCGTTTTGCGGGAAATCTGCACATTGGAATTCGGCTGGTTCTGCCGCATTTCCTCCATACAGTCCAGAATCAGGTACGATACCGCGTTGACGCCGTCCGCTCCGTCCTCCCGCACGCCGCCGGTGTTGATGTTCGCGAAGTCCACATAGGTGCCGGATTCCTTAAGCGTCACCCCGACCTTGACCGGCGCCGGCGAATTGAACAGCTTGACCCACAGACATTCCAGCAGTTCCAGCGCCCGTTCGTCGTCCAGCGTGCCGTTCTGCGTATCCCGTTCGTAGAACGGGAACAGATGCTGATCCAGCCGTCCGGGCGTAAAGGCGTCCCACGGGTTCAGTTCGGACGTGACGCCCAGATGCACGAACCAGTACATCTGCAGCGCCTGCCAATAGGTTTCCGGCTTGTGCGCAGGCACCACCGCGCAGTTTTCCGCGATGGCCTTCAGCTCTTCCCGCCGCACCGGATCCGGACATGTCCTTGCGCGTTCCAGCGCCAGGTTCCGGTATCGTTCGCCGAGAATGCATACCGCGTCGCAGCAGATCGACATCGCGCGAAGCTCCTGCTCCTTATCCCACGCCTCCGGATCGTTCAGATAGTCTAGCGATGAAAGGGCCTCGTCGATCTCTTTCTGATACTCCCGGAAGCCTTTGCGGTAGAATCCGCCGCCGCCGGCAGTATGGCCCGGGCCGCGCTGCTCCATGAATTCCGTAAACATGCCGGCTTCGTAATAGCTCTTCCACTCCGGAGTCATCGCCCGGAGTATGTGTTCGCGCACCGCACGGTTCTCCCAGTACGGGATGATTTCCCGTTCCTGCAGGCGGAGATCTTCATCGGTCACCGCGAAGCTGACCAGCTTTCTCGCGTTCATCACGCGCATGTCTTCCAGCGTATGGCAGCAAAGCTCCGGAAACGTCGGCGAACACTGCGGATCGCGTCCCTTCTCCCCGACCAGCAGCTCGTCCTCCCCCAGGTACAGCGTCTTGCGCGAAAAATACTCCTTCAGAACCAGCGCCCGCAGGACCGGGATCGACACCGATCCTTCAAAGCGCCGATAGACGTCCGTTTCGATCTGCGCCCGTTCCAGATCGATGTGCGGCTGGGTTTCATGGCTGATTCTGCGCAGCCGCTTTATCCGCGGCGTCGAGCCTCTGTCGGCGTCCCGGGCCAGCCTTTCCGGGGAATTGAGATTGAACGAAGTATCGGTGTTCATCATTTCCTTATCCTCCGATCGTTACCGGTCCGTACCCTTCGGCGAGGAACAGCTTCCGGAAGTGTTCGAGAACCGCGCCGGACGGCGCGCGCAGTGCGGATGCCGCGTACGGCCTTCCAAGCGCCGCGTATTTGCCCGCACCGGTATCGTGATACGGCAGCAGATGGATCTTTCGCGGCCTGATTCCTTCGCGCTTCAAAAACGCGAGAACGCGCAGGATATCCTCTTCCGCCGCATTCGCCCCGTCCATCAGCGGCAGACGCAAATCAAAGCGTGCGCCGTTCCGGTTCAGAAAAACCAGATTTTCCAGGATGCGCTCCGGCGGCGCGCCGGTCCACTTCCTGTGGGTCTGTTCGTCCGCCGCCTTGATGTCGTACAGGAACACGTCGGTATACGGCAGCACACGCGCCAACACCTGCCGGTCGACAAAGCCGCAGGTGTCGATGTACACCGATATGCCCTCGTGCTGCAGTGCGCGAAGCAGCGTCACCAGGTATTCTTCCGGAGCCGCCCACATCGGCTCGCCGCCGGAGAGGGTAACCCCGCCGCCGGACTGCTCATACAGAATGCGGTCCTTCAGCAGCTCCCGCACCAGTTCCCGGACCGCGATCGCGCGCCCCGCGATTTCCCGGGCGCCGTTCGGGCACAGTTCCGCACACGCGCCGCAAGCGATGCACTTCGTCCTGTCCACCCCCGCGCGGCCGCCGGAAATGCTGTTTGCGCCTTGCGGGCAAACGCTTGCGCATCTGCCGCAGCCGGTGCATTTATGCGCGTACAGCAACAGCTCCGTTTCGCGGAGCTGGCTTTCCGGGTTATGGCACCATGCGCACCGGAGCGGGCATCCTTTGAAGAACACCGTCGTACGCACACCATCCCCGTCATGGGTGGAGAAACGCTGTATGTTGAACACCAATGGTTCGGGCATGCTCATTTCTCCCATCTTTGGTATCAGGGGAAAAGAACCGGGCAGGTTATTCGATTCCGTACTCTTCAAACAGCGTCCTGCCGCACCCCAGCGCCATGATGGACCGGAAGCCCGCGGCCCGCGCCGCCTCGAGGGCGATGTCATAGCCTGCATCCAGCTTTTCGGCGCTGTGGCAGTCGCTGGCCAGACTCACGCTGCCGCCCAGCTCCTTCCACCGCTTCAGAATCCGCAGCGAAGGATACGGCTTGCTGCGCCATCCCCGGGCAATCGCGCCCGTGTTGATTTCTAGGAGCCCGCCCGATTCCTTTGCCGCGTCCAGGCAGGCGAAAGCCGCGTCGCGGTACGCGGGCGCGTTCTCGTCGAACAACCGGTGTTTTTCGTTGAATTTGGTCGGCAGATCAAAATGGCCGATGATGTCCGGGCGAAAATCGGTCAGGAACCGCGCAAAGGACGCATAGTACGCTTTCACCATGGCCGTCGCATCCCCGTCAAACAGCCGCCGGACGCCGTTTGCAACGTCCTCCGGCGAGCTGTCCACCGCGAAGAAGTACGCGCCGTCGCGGAAGTAATGCATGGAGCCGATCGCGTATTCGTATTCCTCCCGGCGGCAGGTGCCCATCGCATCCCGTTCAACGCCCAGGCGCACCCGAATGCGGTCCCGGTATTCGTCCCGCAGCTTTTTGATCTCTTCCTGGTAGGCCAGTTCCTTTTCCCTGTTCAGGCAGTAATCCGGATCGAAATCCTGCACGCCGTGCTCGGAAAAACCGATGCTTTGAAAGCCCTTGCCGATCGCCGCCTCGATCATTTCCCGCGCCGTATTTCTGCCGTCCACCCAGGTGGTATGGGCGTGGGGCGTGCTCAGCGGAACCATCACCAGAAGCGCACGCCGTACACCATGTCCAGCGCTTCGGCCTCTGCGGCGATTTCCTTCATTTCCTTTTGTTCGCCGTCAAGTTCCAGAACCGTGTAGGCGTACCGGCCGCGGGACTTGTTGACCATTGAAGAGATGTTGATGTGGCGTTTGGAAACGATACCCGTCAGCGTCGTCACCATGTTGGGCACGTTCTGATGCATCAGCGCCAGCCGGTGGCCGCTGACCGGATCCAGTTCGCAGTTCGGATAATTGACCGAGTTGCGGATGATCCCGTGCTTCAGATATGCGTTGATCTCGCGGGACGCCATCACCACGCAATTGTCCTCGCTTTCCGGGGTAGACGCGCCCAGATGCGGGATCGCGACGACCCCTTTCCGGTCCAGCAGGCGCGCATTCGGAAAATCGGTGACATAGGCGCGCAGATGCCCTTCCTCCAGCGCATCCAGAACCGCGTCGTCATCCACCAGCTCGCCGCGCGACAGGTTCAGGAGCACCGCGCCGCGCTTCATGTGGCTGATAACCTCTTCGCTGAACATCCCCTTGGTCTTGTCCGTCAGCGGAATGTGAATCGAAACGTAATCCGCGCGGGTCAAAAGCTCCATCTGATTGGTCACGTGCTCGATAGACCGGGAGAGCATCCATGCGTGCTCCACCGATATGAACGGGTCGAAGCCCAGCACATGCATATCCAGCCCCTTGCCCGCGTTCGCGAACAGGGCGCCGACCTCGCCCAGACCGATTACGCCCAGCGTTTTTCCGCGCAGCTCCGGCCCGGTGAATTTTTTCTTTCCCTTCTCGATCAGCTGCGGGACGTCGTCCCCCGCATCCTTCAGCGTACGCGCCCACTCGATGCCTCCGGCGATGTTTCGGGATCCCAGCAGCAGCGCCGCCACCGCGAGCTCCTTTACCGCGTTGGCATTCGCGCCGGGCGTGTTGAACACCACGATTCCCTTCTCCGCGCACTTGTCCACCGGGATATTGTTGTAACCGGCGCCTGCCCTGGCGATCGCCTTCAGCGATGAGGGCAGTTCCATATTGTGCATATCCGCGCTGCGCACGATGATCGCGTCCGGATTCTCCACGGTGGAGGAAACCTCGTAATCGTGGTCCGACAGGCACTGCTGATAAACCGGTGAGATGGAGTTGAGGGTTTTGATTCTGAACATGTTACGCCTCCTGCCCGCTGCACTCGAAGGATTTCATAACTTCCACCAGCTTTTTGACGCCCTCCGGCGGCATCGCGTTGTAAATGCTGGCGCGCAGGCCGCCCGTCAGGCGGTGCCCTTTCAGGTTGACCAGCCCGCGCTGCTGCGCGTAGCTGACAAAGGCCGCGTCCGTTTCGTCGGAAGCCGTGCGGAAGGTCACGTTCATTCTGGAGCGCGACGGCTTGTCCGCGGTCGGGCGGAACACCTTGCTCTCATCCAGATAATCGTACAGCCAGGAAGCCTTCTCGATGTTATGCTTCTCGATTGCGGCCACCCCGCCCTTTTCCTTCAGCCATTCCAGGCAAAGCCCTGCCATGTAAATCGCGTAGGTCGGGGGCGTATTCAGCATCGAATCCTTTTCGGCCATGACGGTCCAGTTCATGATTTTCGGCGTGATCGGCATCGGCCTGCCCAGCAGGTCCCTGCGCACGATGACCACCGTCAGCCCCGCAGGACCGATATTCTTCTGCGCACCGGCGTACAGGACGCCAAAGCGGCGAATGTCCATCTCCTCAGACAGAATGTTGCTGGATGCGTCCGCCACCAGCGGCACGCTGCCCGTTTCGGGAAGCTGCGCATACCGCGTGCCGAAAATGGTGTTGTTGGTGGTGATGTAGAAGTAATCGGCACTCTTGTCAAAGGCGCTCTCATTCCATGCGGGAATGTGCGTATAATTGTCATCCCGGGATGACGCTACGATGCTGACCTTGCCGTATTTCTCCGCTTCCGCAGCGGCGCCGTGGGCAAAGTTGCCGCTGTCGATGTAATCGGCTCTTCCGCTTCCGGTCATCAGGTTCATCGGAATCGCCGCGAACTGGCCGGTCGCCCCGCCCTGCAGCAGCAGGACCGCGTACTCGTCCGGCACATGCAGAAGCTCCCGGAACAGGCTGACGGTATGATCGAAGATTTCCAGGTACATCTTCGAGCGGTGGGTCATTTCCATAACCGACATGCCGCGCCCGCGCCAGTTCAGCATTTCATCCCGCGCGGTCAGCAGCGCCGATTCGGGCATCACCGCCGGTCCGGCGGCAAAATTGAATACTCGGTTCCATTCCCCCATGTGGATCCCTCCCCTTTAGTGTTGCCCCCTGTGATGATAATCATCCAGCTGCTCGTACAGGATCTCTTCCTCGGAGCCGAAAGCGACGAGCTCCAGATCCGCGATACGGAAGGTGATATCCTGGCAGCGTTCCCCCATAAAATCCACCGGCGTCAGCGTGACATACAGGTCGTTCACTGAACGGACAAAGCCGGTATAGGTCTCCGTCGCCGTCCATGCGGTCACGCAGCGGTTGTGTTCCGACGCCAGACGAAGCAGCGAAGCGACGTGGTCTTCCAGATCGGTCATTCCCGCCGCCGGCCGTTCTTCCCCGTGAATCGACAGCAGCAGTTCCAGCCGTTCGGCATACGCCGCGTCGTACTGTGCCTCCATAACCGCGTTGAGGCGGGCCGCAAACCAGCCGTCGTGGTACCCGTACGGCGAAACCGATTCGATCAGAATGGTCCTGGACCCCATGGCCGCTACGTATCCGGCGATAAAATCGTCCGGATTCTCCGGATCGGTAAAGATCGACCCGATGATCCGGTTTTTATACAGTTCCCGCAGCTGATAATTCACATACCCGTCGCCAGCAGTCAAAACTCCATCTCCTCCCGATTCAGCCGGTAAAACATCCTGCGGCCCAGAACATCCCCGGTGGAAAGCACGATCTCTCCCGAAAGCGCCGGCAGGTTGAGCACGCATTCGAGGCGCGGATGCGCTTTGCTCCTGCGCTCCGCGGCGATCGCGTGATAAACGCCGTCCCGCAGGTATCCGACAGACCAGTCGTCCAGCGCATCCATCCCCTGAAAGGACCGGGCGGAAACGCCCTTTTCCATTTCGTAGGCCTGCAGGGAAATCTCGTAGTTGCCCACGCCGACCCGCCCGGAAGCGGCCACCAGCGGTTCCCCTTCCGTCCCGCCGATGTGCCAAAGCACAGGCGCGCCTCGCAGCCTTCTGCGCATCACCGAATGCGCCTGTCTTGCGCTGTCGGCGCCGACAAAACCGCGGTTCAGCTGATGCGCCGCCACCAGCGTGGTGCCGGACCCCGAGAACAGATCCATGACCAGATCGCCGGGCCTGGTGCCGCACCGCACGATTCGTTCCAGCAAACGGACCGGCTTTTGCGTTTCGTATCCGGTGCGCTGGGGATCCTTCTGCTGCATATGGCTGACGTCGTCCCACACGTCGCCGGCAAACACCGGCTCGTCGTCGTAATAGGTGTAGACCTTGCCGCCGGAGCGGATTGAGCGGTAAACGCGCCCGTCCGCGTCGACATGCCGTTTCAGATGGTTATGCCGCACGGCGGTGCGTTCCATGGCCGCGCCGTAGATATCGAAGTAGTACTGATGGTTTTTCCGGTAAAACAGGATCACATCATGCTTCCTGCTGAAGTAATTCTTGGCCCGGCCTCCGGTCTGATAAGTCCAGATGATCTCGTTCAAAAAGTTCTTTTCGCCGAACACCTGATCCATCAGAAGCCGCAGGTGCGCGCTCATCCGGTAATCGATGTGCAGAAAGATGGTGCCGGTGTCGTTGAGCAGGGCTTTTGCGCCCTCCAGCACCTGCCGCATCATCGCCAGATACTCGTTCCTGGGCAGGTTGTCGTTGTATGCGATATCCGTCAGAGAAGGCTTTGACGTTTCCCAGTCCTTTTCGCCGACCCGCACCCGGCAGCTGAAGCGCCCGCCGGTTCCGAACGGCGGATCCAGATAAACCATCTGCGCCTTTTCGCCGAACCTGTCTGTCAATTCGGGGAGCAATTCAAGGACGTCTCCGGAAAAGACTTCGCCTTTCGAACCTTTTCCCGCCTGATATTCAGTTGCGACGGTCAGCCGCTGCAGGTTCATGGGACGCTCCCCTTTCGTCAGTTTCAAGATATCATATCAGACCTTTGTAAAGATTGAGCGGAATGCCGGCGAACGTGGCACAAACTTCGTTATACATTTCCCGTGAATCGTCCTGCAGCCTCCGCCGATCCGCCGTCCTTCGCGGCGCAGTCCCGCGCAGCGCAGCCGGATGAATGCGCGAAATGCCGAAAGACAAGTGAAGGGCTGCCCCGTTTCCGGAGCAGCCCTGAGAGAGCATGGCGATTACTCGTCCTCGTCCTCTTCCTTCTTGGCGTTTTCGATGATCTTCTTGGCATCGGCCGCCGGCATTTCCTCGTAGCGCTCAAACCGCATCGAGAAGGAACCGCGGGCCTGGGTCATCGAGCGCAGGTCGGTCGCGTACTTGAACATTTCCGCCTGCGGAACCTCCGCGATGATCCGCTGCATGCCGTTCTCGGGCTCCATGCCCATGATGCGGCCGCGGCGCTTGTTCATGTCGCCGATGATGTCGCCCATGTATTCGTCGGGCACCACGACCTCGACATGGTAGATCGGCTCGAGCAGCATCGGGTTGGCGTTGATCAGCTGCTTGAACGCCAGGCGGGCCGCGGTCTTGAAGGCCATTTCAGAGGAGTCGACCGGGTGATAGGAACCGTCGTGCAGTTTCGCGGTCAGGCCCACCACCGGGAAGCCCGCCAGAACACCCTTCTTGATGTTGTCGCGCAGGCCCTTTTCGACTGCCGGAATGAAGTTGCGCGGCACCACGCCGCCGACAACCGCGTCTTCGAAGATGAAGTCCGTGGATCCGTCGTCGTTCGGGCGGAACTCGATCCACACGTCGCCGAACTGTCCGTGTCCGCCGGTCTGCTTCTTGTGGCGCCCTTCGACGTCGATCTTCTTGCGGATGGATTCGCGGTACGGGATCTTCGGATCCTGCAGAACCACTTCCGCGCCGAATTTGCTGGCCAGTTTTTGCTGATGACCTCGATGTGCAGTTCGCCCAGGCCGGACAGGAGCGATTCGGTGGTCTCCGCGTTCTTTTCGATGCGAATCGTCGGATCCTCTTCCATCAGCCGGTTCAGGCCGGAGAAGATCTTGTCTTCTTCACCGGACTTCTTCGCGTACACGGCCATCGAGATGCAGGGCTCCGGGAACACCAGATCGTCGAAGCGCACCGGGTTCGCGGCGTCGCACAGCGTATTGCCGGTCATCACCGACTGAAGCTTGGCCAGCGCGCAGATATCGCCGCAGACGACCTTCTGGGTCGGGTTCTGCTTTTTGCCGCGCTGGATGAAAATCGAGCCGGCCTTCTCTGCCTTTTCGGCGTTTACATTGTACAGCGCCGTATCGCTTGTGAGCACGCCGCTGGTCACTTTGAGCAGGCTCAGCTTGCCGACGTACGGGTCAGCCAGCGTCTTGAACACGCGGGCGGAGAAGGGCTCGTCCTCTTTGCAGACCCGCTCCACCGGATCGCCCGTCTTCGGGTCGACGCCGGTGATCACTTCGCCCGCCGGAGAGGGCATCAGGTCGATGATGTTGTCGATCAGTTTGGAAATGCCCACGCGGGTGATGCCGGAGCAGCAGACCACCGGCACGACGGTGCCTTCATTGATGCCCTTGCGGAGGCCCAGCATCGTATCCTCGTCGGAGAGCTCCATGTTCTCGAAGTATTTTTCCATCAGTTCGTCGTCCGCGCCGGCAGCCGCTTCCATGATGGCTTCGCGCGCCGCTTCGACCTCGTCCTTCACGGAATCGGGAATCGGGATCTCCTTCAGCGTTTTGCCTTCGCCCGTGAACGCCTTGTTCTCCAGAACGCAGACCACGCCGGTAAACTGACCGTTCTCGACGATCGGCACTTCGATCGGCGCGATGTGGGTGCCGTACTTGTCGGTAATCGTTTTGAGCGCCTTCTCGAAATTGGCGTTTTCGCGATCCATCTGGTTGATGACGATCATTCGCGCGTTGTGATTCTTATCGCAGGCCGCCCAGGCCTTCTCCGCGCCGACATTCAGGCCCGAAACCGCGCCGACCAGAATCAGCGCACCTTCGCACACGGCCAGCGGGCCGACCAGTTCACCGGCGAAATCAAAGTAACCCGGGATATCGATCAGGTTGACCTTGGTTTCCTTTGCCTCGAAAGGCGCGATGGACGCGCTGATGGAAATGCCTCTGCGCGTTTCTTCCGGATCGTAGTCGGAGGTTGTGGTGCCGTCTTCCACGCGACCCTGGCGATCGATGGTGCCGGTCGAATACAGCAGCGCCTCGACCAGTGTGGTCTTGCCTTCGCTGCCGTGTCCCAGTACGGCAATGTTGCGGATGTTTTTGGCCGTGTAATCCTTCATTTCGCTTATCTCTCCCCTGCATGAATTTTTCCGTGCGCGCCCGGCGCCAGACAGGCATACGGGCGCATGAAACACAATGCTGCAATCTATTCTATCAGAAAATCCACCAAAAGAAAAGGGCTTTGCAGAAGAAATTTTTGCAAAGGAACGGTCAGAGGGTTCCCGAAGCAGGTTCCGCGGCGGAAGCTGCGGCTTTCCGAAAAGGAAAATGCGGCCAAATGAAATTCCGGCAAAGCGCTTCACCTGTGCGGCGCTGTCTTTCGCGCCGCAGGCGGCCATGTCCGGCAGGTTCACCCTCACGGCACTGCCGGATCCATTCGTGCCGGTGCGGAAGCGCCGGGAGACCGTCAGGCGTCCTGACATGGCGGGACGCGGGTCCGTCCAGCGGCGGGGTTCCGGGCGGTAACGGCAGCGCTCACGGGGACGGCAGAGCCCCCATCAGCTTGCCGGACAAAACAAACGCGCTGTCCCGAAGCCGCAGTTTCGGGACAGCGCAGCGAATTGGCGGGGATGTCCGTTCAGCCCCACAGGCCGCGCAGGAACTTCACCGAGTCCGCGGCGTCCTGATCCAGCTTTTCCATGGTCGCGCCATTGGAGAGATCGCGCCATACGCGGATGTCCTGGCCGACTTCGCCGCCTTCGAGGACGAAGGGCTCCATGACAACCTTTCCGTCGTAGCCGATCTCATGCAGCGCGTCTCCGATCTCCTTCCACGGAATGCGGCCGCCGGGGAACGGGCAGTGACGGTTCGCTTCCCCTACATGCAGGTGCCCGAGCCTGTCACCCGCCAGCTTGACGGCGTCATAGAAGGAGTCTTCTTCGATATTCATGTGGAACGTATCCAGCATGATGGTCACGTTTTTGCGATCCACAGCGGTGACAAAGTCCAGGGCTTCCTTGCAGGTATTAAGGATGTAGCCCTCGAAGCGGTTCAGCACCTCCATGCCGAGGGTGATGTCATACCCGGCGGCCATATCGCCCAGCGTGCGGATGTTCGCGATGGCGCGCGCGCGGTCTCCGGCCTTGTCGAGCGGCTTGGAATAATCCGCCGGCCAATAGGAATAGAGCCCGCCGCCGAGCCACTTGACGCCC
>JAFWEY010000074.1 GCA_017512675.1 Clostridia bacterium
GCTCAACATGTTCACCTATCAAATGAGCGAAATCATAAGGGACGAGCTTTCGCAGGGCGTGGAGATCGACGGCGAGCAGCGGGAATACGCCTTTGACCTGAACGAATTCTTCGCCGCCAACGCCTCCGGGCGCTTCGTGCACGAATCCGCGGTGGACAAGTTCCTGGACGCGCTGACGGCGCAGACGAAGTTCCCGTTCTCCACCCCGGAGCTGCGGGACGAGCTGCGCCACACCTTCTGGCTGCTCAACCGCGTGGACAGCGCGAAGGCGCTGAAGAGGAAGCTGGAGGCGCATCCGGTGTTCCGGAATTACGAAATCGTGCTTGCCGCCGGCGACGGGCGCATGGACGGCGACGACCAGGCGGAGAATGCCAAGGCCTTCGACCGCGTGGGCAAGGCCATCAAAGAACACGAATACACGATCACGCTGTCGGTGGGGCAGCTGACCACGGGCATCACGATTCCCGAATGGACTGCGGTGCTGATGCTCTCGTCCATCAAATCCCCGGCGCTGTACATGCAGGCGGCCTTCCGCGCGCAGAATCCGTGCACGTTCCTGCGCGGCGGCGCGTACCTGAAGAAGGAAAACGCCTACGTGTTCGATTTCGACCCGGCGCGCACGCTGATTATCTTTGAACAGTTCGCAAACGACCTGTCGCCGGACACGGCGGACGGGCGCGGCGACGCGGAACAGCGGCGGAAGAACATCAGGACGCTGCTCAATTTCTTCCCGGTCATCGGCGAGGACGAGGGCGGCGAAATGGTGGAACTGGACGCCGAGAAGGTGCTGAGCATTCCCCGGCGCATCAAGAGCCAGGAGGTCGTCCGGAGCGGATTCCAGAACAACTATCTGTTCACCGACGCCATCGGCGTCGTGTTCCGCGCGCCGCAGGAGGTCATCGACATCATCACCTCCTTCACGCCGGCGGAGGAGCCGAATAAGCGGGCGGAGGTTACGCCGCAGACGGCGGAGGATTTGTCCATCGACGGGAACGGGGAAGTGTCGATCAGCGACGAACATGTGATCGGCCTGGAAACGGCGGTTTTCGGCGAAAAGGTGTACGACATCCGGCCCGATGCGCTGGAGGACATCGTGCCGGTGTACGACGACCCTGCACCGGCCTCCGCCCGCGAGAAACTGCGCGAGACCATCACCGGCGCGGTGACGGAGCAGGTCATCAAGCCCGTGATGGATCAGGTCAGGAACCAGTACGGCGACGGCTTCCGAAAATCCGACCAGAAGCGCACGGAGAGCAGGCTGAACGCCGGCGCGGAAGCCATCGTGCATGAACACGAATCGGAATATCACATCGAGCAGAAGCGGCTGGAGCAGGAGCGCGACGAGATGCTCGATCTGGCCGAGACGGAAGAAGACCGCGCGTTCGTTCAGCAGGACTTCGAGAAGAAGGCCGATGAAGCCCGCAAAGATTTCATGACCGCGCTGGGGCAGGCGATCACGGAGTTCCAGGAAGAGGCGAAGAAAGAAGCCGTGCGCCAGGCGGAGACCAGCGTCAAGGAAGCGGAGAAGCGCGAGCAGGAAAGCCGCATCCGCGACCATCTGCGCGGCTTCAGCCGCACGATCCCTTCGTTCCTGATGGCCTACGGCGACGACAGCGTGACGCTTCAGAGCTTCGATCAGGTCATTCCGGATGCGGTATTCCGCGAGGTGACAGGCATCGGGCTTGCGGACTTCCGCAAGCTGCGCGACGGCGGCACGTATGTCGATTCCGAAGGGCAGGAGCACAGCTATCCCGGCCTGTTCGACGAGGTGGTTTTCGACGATTCCATCCGCGAATTCCTGCGCCTGCGCGCGGAGCTGGCCGATTACTTCGACGAGGAACAGACCGGCGATATCTTCGATTATATCCCGCCGCAGAAGACCAACCAGATCTTCACGCCCAAGCGGGTGGTGAAGCAGATGGTGGACATGCTGGAGGAAGAAAACCCCGGCTGCTTCGACCGGGACGACAAGACCTTCGCCGACCTGTACATGAAGTCGGGCCTCTACATCGCGGAAGTCGTGAAGCGGCTGTACCGCTCCGAGGCGATGAAACAGAAGTATCCGGACAGGGCCGCAAGACTCCGGCACATCTTTGCGCACCAGGTGTACGGCCTCGCTCCGACGGAAATCATCTACCGCATTGCCGTGCGCTTCCTGCTGGGGTTCGACGACGGCGTCGTGATCGACAGCCATCATTTGCGCAGGCTGGATTCCCTCGTGTATGCAAAGGACGGGACGCTGGGAGAGAAGCTGGACGAGGTGTTCGGGTGAGTCGTTTGCTGTCAAATGGGAACAACGGATGATCGCATAGCCTGTTCTTTCATGGAACGCCCGCAATCGAAACGGACTTCCGAAGGCCCATGGCCCTCGAAAGTCCGATTTTAAGGCGTTTACGTTTCTGAAATTGCCAAACTATTGTCATGGGATCAGCGAGGACCCCGATGGACGATTCCGGTTCCTGATCGAACACGCCTGCGGTTGCGCGTCTGCTGGTGCCCTGTCCCCCGGGGAAAGGTCAAACAGTGACCCGCGGCTTGCGTCAGGCGCCGCAGCCCTCCAGCACGCGGGCGCGGATGGCCTGCGCGAGGATCTGCTGCACAACGGCGGGCTGATCGGGCCAGAGCGCGTTCAGCAGGGCTTCGCGGGCGGCGAGCCAATCTCCGA
>JAFWEY010000075.1 GCA_017512675.1 Clostridia bacterium
CAACATCAAGCTGCCGGACGGCGTTGAAATGGTCATGCCGGGCGACAACATCGACATGGACATCTCGCTGATCACCCCGATCGCCTGCGAAGAAGGTCTGCGCTTCGCCATTCGCGAAGGCGGCCGCACCGTGGGTTCCGGTGTCGTCATCAAGATCTTCGAATAATTTCAGGCACCTTCAAGCGCGCCGCCTCCCGGGCGGCGCGCTTTTTCTGCCGCCGGGCGCGAACGCCGTCCCCGGCGGGATTTCCGCCGCCGCGCAGGCGGCTTGTGTTTTCTGCGCAAAGGGGGAGAAACCATGTGGCACGGTGATTTTCATACGCATACGACGTTTTCGGACGGCATTTCTTCGATGGAACGCATGGTCCATGCTGCGATTTCCGCCGGCCTCTCCTCCGTCGGCTTTACCGATCACAGCTACACTCCGTTCGACACCCGCTACTGTATGCCGGAAGACCGCATCCCGGAATACCTCGCGGAAATCCGTCGGCTCAGGGACGCGTATCGCGGGCGCATCGAAATATACGCGGGGCTGGAATGGGACGGCGGAACCGATCTTCCGCAGCGGGATTCCTTCGATTATCTGATCGGCGATTGCCACTATGTGCCCACGCCTGCGGGACCGCGCTCCGTCGATCACGAAAAGCAGGAACAAAAAGACGCGATCGACCGCTTCTTCGGCGGAGACGCCGTCGCATACTCGGCGGCGTATTACGACGGATATCTGGCCAAAACCCGTCTGCACCGGCCGGATGTGCTGGGGCATTTCGATCTGCCGGTGAAATTCGGTTTTGTCGACGAGGACAGCCCGAAATACCGAAAGGCCGCGCTGACGGCGCTGCTCGCGTGCCTTGAAATCACCCCGTTCCTGGAAATCAACACCGGCGCCGTTGCGCGGGGTCTGCGCGACCGCCCGTATCCCGCGGACTTTTTGCTGAAGGAAGCCCTGGCGCACGGCGCCAGGCCGGTCCTGTGCAGCGACGCACACAGGCCGGAACACCTGGGTTTCGGCTTCCGCGAGGCGGAGCAGCGTCTCGCATCCGTCGGCTTTCATACGCTCTGGGGCCTGTGTGCCGGCAGGTGGCAGGAGTTCCCAATAACCGGAAAATAACCCGGCAATCCGGGGTTTTTCCGCAGTGTGCTCTTGACAACGGACTCCTGATATGGTAAACTTCTTAAGCGTGCCCCGAGAGGGGCTTTGGTTTTGATTGAAAAAAACAGGAGGTGTCGGACCATGGCATCCGATAAGCGCGTTAAGGTGACGCTGGCCTGCCAGGAATGCAAGCAGCGCAATTACAACACCATGAAGAACAAGAAGAACGATCCCGACCGTCTGGAAATGAACAAGTATTGCCGCTTCTGCAAGAAGCACACCACACATAAGGAAACCCGCTGACGGTTTTCGGGAAGGAGAGACATAGCGATGGCTAAAACGGAAACGAGCGCCAGGAAACCCAGCGGCATCGCACGTGTCGGCAACTGGTTCAAGACCCTGATTCCCCGCATCATCCGTGCCTTCAAGGACATGGCTGCCGAACTGAAAAAGGTCACCTGGCCCACCAGGAAAGAACTGATCAGTTATTCCGTGGCGGTTCTGGCCTTCCTGGTCGTGATGGGCGTCATCATTTTCGTGATCGATGCCGCGTCGGCCGCGTTGATCAACTGGATTATTTAAGGGTAAAAGGATATGGCTGATAACCAGGAAGCCCGTTGGTACGTCATTCATACCTATTCCGGGTATGAAAACAAGGTCAAGGCCAACCTCGAAAAGTCCGTCGTAAACAACGGCTTGCAGGACAGGATCTTCGAAGTGAAGATTCCGATCGAGGAAGCGGTCGAGATCAAAAACAACAAAAGCCGCATCGTTCAGCGCAAACTGCTGCCGGGTTACGTGTTGGTCCGCATGATTATGGACGATCGCACCTGGTACATCGTGCGCAATACCCGCGGCGTGACCGGTTTTGTGGGTCCCGGATCCAAACCGGCGCCGCTCAGCGAGAAGGATTTCGCCAGCATCGCCGAAGACCGCACCGTGACCAGCCTCGATATTCAGGTGGGCGACGAAGTGCGCATTCTGGCAGGCCTGTTTGAGAACTTCAATGGCCGCGTCGTGGAAATCAACCCGGTTACCAAACAGGTAAGCGTGATGGTTCCCATGCTGAAACGCGAAACGAAGGTTGAACTGGCATACGACGAGGTCATCAAAGTCGATTGACCGGGAATTGATTCTGTTCCCGGCGCGCGGCAGCAGAGCCGCATTGATTGACTGTTCGCTCCCCGCGTGGGAGCTGCAGAGTGGGAGAGCCGCTTCAGCGGCCCGTTTCACCACATCGATATAGAGGAGGAAAACCCATGGCCAAGAAAGTTACCGGCTTCATCAAGCTGCAGGTTCCGGCCGGCAAGGCGACCCCCGCGCCGCCAATCGGCCCGGCGCTGGGCCAGCACGGCGTGAACATTCCCGGCTTCTGCAAGGAATTCAACGACCGCACTGCCAAACAGGCCGGCCTGATCATCCCGGTGGTCATCACCGTGTATCAGGATCGCACCTTCACATTCATCACCAAAACCCCGCCGGCCGCCGTGCTGATCAAAAAAGCGTGCGGCATCGAGACCGCTTCCGGCCGCCCGAATCGGGATAAGGTCGCGACCATCTCCAAAGCGCAGATCGAGGAAATCGCCAAATTGAAGATGCCCGATCTTAACGCAGCATCCCTGGAAGCCGCCATGAGCATGATCGCGGGTACCGCGCGTTCTATGGGTGTTGTCGTCGGAGACTGATTCGATACACGTGGGAGGCCATAGTGCCGTTTCTACCACAGGGAGGATTTGAACATGAAAAAAGGCAAGAAATATCAGGACAGCTTCAAGCTGATCGATCGCACCCGTCAGTACGATCCCGAAGAAGCCGTTGCTCTGGTCAAGCAGACCGCCAAGGCGAAATTCGACGAGACGGTTGAACTGCACGTCCGTCTGGGCGTCGACCCGCGCCATGCAGACCAGCAGGTGCGCGGCACCGTCGTTCTTCCGAACGGCACCGGCAAAACCAAGACCGTCCTCGTCGTCTGCAAAGCCGACAAGGAAAAGGACGCCAGGGATGCCGGAGCGGATTTCGTCGGCGCTGAAGATATGATCGCGAAAATCCAGGGCGGCTGGTTCGGATTTGACGTCATGATCGCCACCCCGGACATGATGGGCATGGTCGGCCGTCTGGGCCGCGTGCTGGGCCCCAAAGGCCTGATGCCGAACCCGAAAACCGGTTCCGTGACGATGGACGTCGCCCGCGCCGTTGCCGAAACGAAAGCCGGCAAGGTCGAATACCGCGTGGACAAAACCGCCATCATCCATTGCCCGGTCGGCAAGGCTTCGTTCGAGCCGGAAAAGCTCGAGCAGAACCTTCGCGTGCTGATGGAAGCCATCATCAAGGCAAAGCCGGCGGCGGCCAAAGGCACCTACATCCGTTCGGCCGTACTGACCAACACGATGGGCCCGGCCATCAAGCTGAATTCGCTGAGATTCTGATCCAAACAGCGCACAGCCGTCATCGCAAAGCGATGGCGGCTGTTTTTTATCCGCGCTCTGCCGTTTGGAGCCCGCGTTTTGATACTGCTTTCCATCCAAAACATCGTTCTGGATGGAAGGACGCATACCGCGTCCATAAAGGCGTATAGATGTGCCTTTGCCGCCTCATACGATTTCGTACGGCCTGGGCCTGCAAAATAAGCCCGTCAAAGACGTGCATATTTCAGAACGAAATCAGTATGACGATTCTCCTCTTCCCTTCTTTTCCGGGGATTTCCGCCGCCGCTCGCGCTTCACAGCGTCGAAAACATTTTTACAAATCACATTGGCAAAACCCCGTGACAAATCACGCGGTTCCTGCTATAATATTTCTGCACAGTGTTTCCGGTTCTCAACCGGGATGCGGAGGGGCGTTATGTCAGAACGTATTACGCCGGATCTGATCAAACAGACAAACCGTCAGCAGATATACAATTTCATCTACGACCGCAAGCGGGTGAGCCAGCTCGAAATCGCGTTTTCGCTCCGGCTCAGCCGGCCCACCGTGACCGCCAACCTGACGGAGCTGGAAACGTACGGGTTGATCTACAAAAACGGCTGGCAAGAATCCAATCAGACCGGGCGCAAACCCGTCGGCCATTCCATCGTTCCGGATTTCCGGGTGGCCATCGGGCTGGAGCTGATGCGCGCGCGCGCAAAAATCATCTGTGTCGACCTGTACGGCAGCCCCATCCGGCGGCAGGTGCTCGAGATTCCCTATCGAAACGATCCGTGCTATTACGCCACGATCTCGGAATCCCTTATGCGCTTTATCAGCGATCTGAAGCTTTCGGTACAGCAGGTGCTGGGGGTCGGCATCGCAATGCAGGCAGTCGCGTCCCAGGACGGTTCTTCCATCGTATACGGCGAGATTCTCGGCTGTACGGGTCTCACGATTGACGCGTTCACCCGCCACCTTCCGTTTCCCTGCCGTTTTCTTCACGATCCGGACGCCGCCGCGATGTGTGAAATATGGTGCTCTCCCGAGCTGAACAGCGCGGTCTACCTGTCACTCAGCCGCCATCTGGGCGGTTCCGTTATATCCCAACGCGCTTTGATGCCGGGAAAACACGGGCACAACGCGACTTTCGAGCACATCCAGGCGGCTGAGGACGGCGAACTCTGTTACTGCGGCAGGCGCGGATGCTGGGATACGCTTTGCTCTATGAAAGCGCTGATGGGCGACGAGGATCCGGATCATTTCTTCGGAAAGGTGCGCGCTGGAGACAAAGACGCGCTGTCCCGATGGAACGCGTATCTGGATCACCTTGCCAGGCTGATCGGCAACCTTCATTTGGTGACAGACGTCGATTTTATCCTGGGCGGACACCTCGCTCCGTATTTCCGGCAGGACGACATCAGCCGCATGTATGCCGCCATCCGGACCTCCTGCCCGTTCGACGAAACGGACGATTATATACTGATCAGCAAAATGCCTTCGCACAACATCACCATCGGCGCCGCACTGCCCTACATCAAGGGATTCCTCAGCGATATCGGGCAGGCGATCGACGGACCGAAAGGCGACCGGGATCCGGAGGACGGGGATCCTTCGCAGCCCGATTCGAAGGGCTGAGCGCCAACGCTTCGAAAGCCGGGGCAGCGCCGAGCGATTCGCCGGCCGCCCGGGAACCGCAGCGATCGCGACAGTCTTTCACGAAAAAGAGGCGGCTGCATGCCGCCCCGTTTTTTTATGCCGCCGCACAAATGGGGCAGCCGTCTTGGCAAATGAACGGGCGAAGCGAAGCCGCGGCACCCGCCGATCGCGAAGAAGCCTCCGCGCCGCAGGCGCAGCGCAGGGCCCGCCGTACGCGCCGGCGAACCCGGCGGCGGCTTATTGCTGCTCCTGGCCGGCCTTCTCTTCCCGCGCGCTGTCCAGCAGCTCGTTCAGCGCCTGCGTATCCTGCTGCTGCGGCAGGTCCGCCAGCGACTCGATCCCAAAGTGCCGAAGAAATTTTTCGGTGGTTCCGTAGAGAATCGGCCGGCCGAGCGTTTCCCGCCGCCCCAATTCCGCGATCAGTTCCTTGTTGAGCAGCGACTGCACCGAATAATCGCATTTGACGCCGCGCACCGCTTCGATTTCCTGCTTTGTCACCGGCTGGCGATAGGCGATGATCGACAGGGTTTCCATCGCCGCCTGTGACAGCGATTGCTGCTGGATCGGCTGGAGCAGCTTTTCCACGTACGGCGCGTATTCCGGACGGATGGAAAACTGCAGCGCGTCCCCGTAGCGGTTCAGCTTCAGTCCGCGCTTTTCCAGATCGCACGCGTCGCGCAGCGCGTCCACTGCCGGCAGCATTTCCGAAACGGTCAGGTTCAGCGCATGTGCCAGATCCGCTATGTCCACCGGTTCCCCGGCGACATAGAGAATGGCTTCAAGGATTCCCGAAAGCTCACGCGTTTCCATTCACACTCTCCTTACGTCCTTCCACGGGCGCTCCCAACGGCTGGATTTCTTTCCGATAGATCCACCGCATGCAGATGGAGCTGATCAACAGCGACATCACTTCCGCAATCGGAAAGGCCAGCCACACCTTGTTCAGGTCGCCGGAAAGCGACAGCAAATACGCCACAGGCAGCAGCACCAGCAGCTGCCGGCAAACCGAAACGATCAGGCTGAGAAATCCGTTGCCCAGCGCCTGAAAAACAGAACCCGTGACGATACAAAACGCGGCGATCGGGAAATGCACGCAAATGATGCGCAGCGCGGGCACGCCGATTTCCAGCATCTGGTCCGAAGCCTTGAACATGCGCAGCAGCTGCTCCGGGAAGATGAATACCATCAGCATTCCCGCAACCATGATGCACTCCGCGATCAGGATGCCCGTTCGATACGCTTTCATGATACGGTCCTTGCGGCGCGCCCCGTAATTGTACGCCACCACCGGCACCATTCCGTTGTTCAGCCCAAACACCGGCATGAACACAAAGCTTTGCAGCTTGAAATAAACGCCGTACACGGTGGCGGCCGTCGCCACAAATGACAGCAGAATGCGGTTGATCCCGTAGATCATGATCGACCCGATCGACGCCATCGCAATCGACGGCACGCCGACGATATAGATGCGCCTGACGATGTATCCGTCCGGACGAAAGCCCTTCAGCTTCAGGTGAACGTCTTCATTGCGCGTCCGGTTGAAATACAGCGCGACAAACATCGCCAGGATCTGCCCGCCCACTGTCGCGATCGCGGCGCCTGCGGAACCCAATTCGGGGAAAGGGCCGATGCCGAAAATCAGAAGCGGGTCGAAGATGATGTTGAATATCGCGCCGGACATCTGCGATATCATGGTCTCAAACGATTTGCCCGTCGCCTGCAGGATGCGTTCCAGCGTCACCTGTCCGAACAGGCCGAAGGATACGGCGGAACAGATCGACAGGTACCGCACGCCGTGATAGATGATCTCCTCATCCTGCGTCTGGCTCTGGAAAAAGGGCCTGATGCAGGTCAGGCCCACCGCAAGAAAGGCCAGATAGCTGAACAGCGCCAGCATCAGCCCGTTCTCTGCCGCCTTGTTCGCCCGATCAAATTTCTTCTCGCCCAGCGATCTGGACAAAAGCGCGTTGATGCCGACCCCTGTGCCCGTCGCGACCGCGATCATCAGGTTCTGTATCGGAAAGGAAAGGGAAAGCGCCGTCAGAGCTTTTTCCGAAATTCGCGACACAAAGATGGAATCCACCACGTTGTAGAGCGCCTGCACCAGCATGGACGCCATCAGCGGCGCCGACATCGAAATCAGAAGCTTCCCGATCGGCGCGGTGCCCATTCGGTTTTCGCGCGCTGTATTTTCCACTATTCGCTGCCTCCCCGGAAATGGCGGCACGCCGCCAGGATCACATCCGCCGTTTCCTCCATCCCCAGGCGGCTGTTGACGCACAGGTCATAATTGGAGGCCTTGCCCCAGTCGCGCTGCGTCATGTAATTGTAATAGGACGCGCGGCGTTTGTCCATTTTGCGAATCCACGCAGCCGGATCGCCCTCCACAGGATCCCGGTATTCCCCGGTAACCCGACGAACCCGTTCCTCCAGCGGCGCGTAGATGAAGACGTTCAGGCAATCCGGGCAATCCCGCAGGATGTAATCGGCACAGCGTCCGACGATCACGCAGGATTCGCGCGCCACCTGCTCGATGACGCGGCTCTGCGCCAGATATACCTGATCATGGATCGGCAGCGTATTGGCCGTCACAAACATATCGTACAGATAACTGCCGATGTGCCGCTGCTGCTCCACCTTTCCGATGAATTCCTCTGCAAGGCCGCTTTCCTTTGCGGTCAGGGAAATCAACTCCCTGTCGTAAAACGGCACGTTCAGCGCTTTGGCCAGGATCCTTCCGATGCTGCGGCCGCCGGAACCGTGTTCGCGGCCGATGGTGACAATGATTCTGTTTCCCATGCAATCGCCTCCGATTCAGACTTTCTCCGATCCCGCCCGCGCCTGCCCCGGCATTGTGCGGCAGGGATCGACAGAACCCGTGCGATCCTCTACGCTCCGGATATTATACCACATTTCGGCGCGCGCTGGCAAATGATTCATGTTATCCTTCAGATATCTGCGCGCTTTTCAGGCTTCTCCGGGAACGCCGCGCGCAAATTGGGAAACGGAAGCAGCCCGTAAAGATGCAAAACGGACTGAAAAGCCGAAACCCCGGAAAGCAGCGCGCCTCGCGGCAGGCTCGCGGCAGGCCTTGTAAAACCTCCTGCAGAGGATTGCAATGCCACGTCTTTTCCGTTATAATAACCATATGGTACAAATGGAGGCGATCGAATGCCGCTGTACAGCGAGGACCCCAAAAACCCGATGCCCGAATACGATGCGTACACCGTCATGAACTGCAAAAAGGAAGAAACCGAAAAGGACCGCCTTCGCACATTTCTTTCCGGGATTCTGATGATCGTCATCCCTGCAGCGGTGATCCTTCTTCTGTACGCGCTTTACGGCGCGCTTCTGAAAGGCCGCATCCAATAAGAAAAGAGGGAAACCCATGAAACAGCTACTGGCTCTGCTGCTGAGCCTTGCGATGCTGATCCTCGCCGGTTGTTCCGCAACCGGCACTTCTTCCACACCGTCTCCGGAGCCCACTCCGGCGGTTCAGCCCCTTTCTTCCGCCGAAGCGGATGCTTCCGGCGAAGGCGCCGAACCCGAACCCACCGAGTTTTTCATGCTGCCGCAAAAGCCGAAAGCGCCGACGCCGACCCCGCGTCCCACTCTGCCGCCGGCGGAAAGCTACGCAAGGATCACCGTGGGCAATTATTCCTATCTTTACCCGCTGAATGAGGATATGGACATCCCGATCCGCCAGTCCGAAACCGTGGAAAACGTGCTGCATATATCCAAGAACAGCGTAACCATGGCGTCTTCCTCCTGCGCGGACCATCTGTGCATCGAGCAGGGCGAGGTCACGCTGGACAACAAGGACGACCGCATTCTGTTCAACATGATCATATGCCTGCCGAACAACGTGATGGTGGAGCTTCTGACAAGGGAAGAAGCCGAGGCCGCGTGGAACGGGGTCGGCTGACCGCCGGAATTTCCGGAATCGTACGCCCTTCGTTCATACGGAACCGGGCTGTATGCTGATGCCGTCAGCTGGGATAACGGCTGAAGCAGCACCTCTTCCCCCTCCCCCTTCATCAATGGAAACCGCTTCGGGTCTGGATTGTCCCGGAGCGGTTCTCTTCTTCTTTCAGTTCCGATGCGGCCGCCCTGCGCGCGTGCCGGCGATACGAAACCGCGCCGGCCGCCTGCGGAGGCGTGCGGCACATCAGGTGACGGCAAAGCGCAGCTCCTCCCCGCGCAGCAGTGCGGCCGCGTTGTCCGCGCAGATCTGACTGATCGCATCGATCGCTTCCACCGAATACATGCCGATATGGGATGTGACAATCATTTCGTCCAGCGTCAAAAGCGGATGGTCCGCGGGAAGCGGTTCAACGGAAACCGCGTCGCAGGCTGCCGCGGACAGATGCCCCGACGCCAGCGCGTTGTAAAGCGCATTTTCGTCGACACAGCCGCCCCGCGCCATATTCAGAAAGCAGGAGCCCTTCGGCATGGCGGCAAACTCCTGTTCGCCCATGAGCCCCCGCGTGCTTTCCAGCAGCGGCACGTGCAGCGTCACGAAATTGCACTGGGAGACCATTTCCTTCAGGTCGGGAACCAGCGTGCAATAGTCCCGGAATTCTTCCGGGATTCCGTCGAGAAGCGGATCATAAACCCGAACCCGCATCGAAAAGCCCTTTGCCCGGCGGGCCACCTGCCGGCCGATCGCGCCAAAGCCCGCGATGCCCAGCGTTTTGCCGTAGACGTCCTGGCCAAAGGCAGGCTTCCAGATGCCGGCGCGCACGTCGCGGGCGACCTTCGTGATGTGGCGCGCGCAGTCGATTATCAAGCCGAAGGTGAGATCCGCGACCGCGCCGGAATTGGTCCCCGGCGCGTTGGTCACCCGAATCCCGAGCGCTTTCGCCGCCTTCAGATCGATATTGTCCAGGCCAGCGCCGTGCTTGGCGATCAGCCGCAGGCGCGGGCATCTCTCCATCAGCTCCGCCGGGAATTTGTGGGAGCCGATAATCAGCGCGTCAAATTCGGGAATCTCCTTCGCAAAGCGGTCCGCGTCGAAGCTGTCCCGGTCCATCACGATCTCCCACCCCGCTTCCGTCAGGGTTCGGACCGGCTTTTCGCTGAGCGTTCCAAAGGAACGGGACGTAACCAGTATCCTGTTCTTCTCCATTCCATTCAACCTCTCTTCCGGGCGGACAGAATCATCTTCAGCCCCTTCACGGCATAGCTCTTCTCCTTTGAAATCGGAAGATGCCCGATTTCTCGGATGTACGGATGCTCCGAAAGAATCGCGGAGTAAAGCGCGAACATGTACGGATCCGAAACGATCACCGCCAGATCGCAGCCTTTCCACGCTCCGCCGCAATAGAAGGCCAGCGCTTTCGCGACTCCCCCGTTCAGCACGCCCTCGCAGTAGGATTTGCGCTGCACCGGCGTGTTGCGGTTGAACAGGCGCATCGCGTGGCAGATGTAAACCGCCCGGTTGAACCCGTACAGTTCCAGATTGCGCATGCCTTCCCGCACCATTTCAGGGTCCAGCTCCCGTTCCGGGATGTCCAGCAGCGGCGCGAGAATCGTGTCCTTCTTCATCGCATAGAACAATTCGCCGGTCATCGAGGAAAGTATGCCCTTGACACATCCCTCCTCGACCAGCACCGTATGCGTATGGGATCCCGGGAAAATCAGCGCGATTTTCCTTCCGCCGTACCGGCGGGCAAGCTCATCCAGCGTGCCGATGATTTCGATTTCCTCCCCGCGCATGTTGTTGATCTGCGCGATGTCGTCACCGCCGGTTTTCATGCCGCGCACCAGCAGAAAATCCCTGCCGAATACCCGTTCTTCCCGGAACGGCACAAGGGCTTCCGCAAAATCCTGCGCCGACGCCGGAATCATCAGATGGGGCGCCTCTTTCAGTCCGTACGGAGATGTGACCATGCCGGACGCATAGATCACAGGATCCATTTCGCTCTCCGCGATGCCGGTCTCCGAGAGCATCTGCCGGTACAGCTCATACAGCCCCTGAATCAGCACCAGATTGTCGCCGGCCGCGGCAGAATCCTTGGAGCCGACGCTTTTCTTTTCCGTGTAAACAACCTCAAACGCCCGGTTCAGCAGGTAGATGCGGGAATTCGAAGTCCCGGAATCGTAATAGACGATGTAATCGCTCATTGGGCACCCCTCACAGCCCCAGCGCACCGGCATAGGCCCGCGCGACAGATGTGATTTCGTCGAAGCGGCCGGCCTCGACGAGCTTCGGGCTGACCAGGTTTCCGCCGCATCCAACGCCGCAGCATCCCGCTTCGATGAAGGCAGCGCAGTTCTCCGGCGTTACGCCGCCGACCGCCATCATCGGGATATGCCTGAGCGGCGCGCGCAGCGCTTTGATGTACGCAGGCCCCAGAATTGCCGCCGGAAACAGCTTTACGATGTCCGCGCCGTACTCATAGGCGTCCGCGACCTCGCTGGGCGTGAATCCGCCGGGGATCGATACCATGCCGAGCCGCTTGGTCTCCCGGATGACCGCTTCGTTGGTATTCGGTGAAATGATATACTGCGCTCCCGCGTCACAGGCGAGGCGCACCTGCTCCACCGTCATTACCGTGCCCGCGCCGGGCGCGACCGCACCTTCGAACCTGTCCCGGATGGCTCTGATCGCGCGAAGGGTATCCTCCTGTTTCTCCTGACTGCTCTGGTCGAAAGTGACCTCCACACAGCGCACCCCGCCTTTGGCCATGGCCGCTGTCAGATCCACAATCTTCTCGCTGGAGATCCCCCGAACGATGGCGATGATTTTTCGGTCCATCAGACAGCGCAATACATCCTTCTCCACACGGCTCGCTTCCTTTCCTCCTCGTATGTCTCCCGCGTTCATTCTATCATACGCCGGCGAAGCCTGTCAATGCCGCCGGACCGCCTCATCGAATCCCGCGTTTGCCGCGCCGGGTACGCGGTCTGTCCTCCAGCGCCGTGTAATCCCGTTCAAACAGCTCGTCGCTGATCTGGCGCGCAAGCGCGTCAGGCTCCACCGCCCCGGCTATGCATTTCGCGATGTATTTTTTGTTTTTTCCCGAATGGCGGGGCAGCCCGTTGCGCGACAGCAGGTGCTGCAGCTCCGAACGCCACAGAATGCTCATCTTCTTTTCGACGGTGCAGTTGGGATTTGCCCGCGGCTTTCTGTCCATATAAAACGACACGCCCGTCTGCGTGCTTTCCGCCGTGATGATTCCCCACCAGGCCGGCACGTGTTCCCAGATATGCTCGGTATGCCGAAGGCCGACCACCGCGATGCTGCTGTCGCAGTACAGGTCGTAATCGGCAATCTGCCGCGACAGGCGGGCGTAGGTATCGGCGTCGCTCTTGATTTCAACGCCGATCAGCGCGTTTTCCGTCACCATCAGCACATCCGCCCGGCTGCGGCCGATGGTTTTTTCCTCGATGATGCGAATTTTCCCGAACCGGTCTTCCAGAAAATCGAACAGCGGTTCGCGTATGTCCCGATCGTACAGCATATTCCCTCCCGCCCGTCCGGGTGAAATCATCATACTGCCCTCGCCTTTTCGTCCCGCGTGCACGCTGAACCCATTCTATGAATCCTTCCTGAAGCTCCTTTGGATCCAGCATCCCGAATACCCGTTGCATCGTTTCATTATCATGGTATCCCATTCTCAAGTCTCAATCGCACTGCGGCCCGAAACCATTCTATTTCACCCGGCAGTAATCCGCTGTATCCTCCCATACATCAGATCACGCGATTACGGCATATCTCACGATCATTATCGTTTTATGACTCAAGGATCTGATGCTATGAGCAGCGGAGCTGCAGCCTGTTTACTGGGCCGTCTGTCGGTAGACGCACAGGCTCGTTTCGATATAGCGGCCGCGTTGATAATGGTTCAGGCAGATTTCCGGATAGCGGGCGATGGTTTTGCGCACCGAGGACAGACCGGTTGCCTGATGGTTCGGCTTGGAACTGTGAGCATCGCCGGTCAGGAAGGAGAGATCCGCGTCGGGAGCATAGGTGTTGTCGATCAGGATGGTGTCGCACAACGGCACGGACAGCAGCATGATGTCCACGCGGGGGTTCTCCGCCCTGTTCGCGGCTTCCAGCGCGTTGTCCAACAGGTTGCCGATCACATCGGCCAGCGGAGCGGGCGGGACATCGCCGAACGAGAAGCCCTCATCGACGGTCACGTACAGAGGAATTTCCATTTCGCTCGCGCGATCCAGCTTGCGCAGCAGCAGCGCGGTCAGCACGGGATTGTCTATGTGGTTGAGCGCGTTGGCGTTTTCATTGTTGTTCAGAATGCAGCGGCGGGAAAGCTCGGCGTAGTAATCCTGTATGTCATTTTGATTGCCGCTCAGAATCACGCCTTCAAAGCTGTATATCAGGTTCACGATGTTGTGCCGGAATTCTCGTGTGCTGTCCAGAATGTTCTGATAGGCGCGGTTCCGGTCTACGAGCGCGCGGTTGTTCTGATAGAGCCGGTATTGCTGGTAGCTCTCCCAGAAGAACAGCAGCAGCACCAACATCGGAATGTAAAACGCAGGATTTGGCAGGGAACTGAGATCGTTGGTATCCCGGTAGGTAAACGCACGATAATACAGGGCGTTCATGCTGCGCGACAACACGACCGCCAGCACTGCGACCAGCGCGGACACCAGCAGCATACGCACGAAAAACGAATTCATGCGCATGGGCCGGCCAGACCGGATCCTGTTCCGCACCAGATACTGAAGAGACAGCACGAGTGTGGCTGCCAGGCTGAGGAACATAATATGAGCCGGCAATACCCAGGGTTTAAAAGTCAGAATGTCTTTTCCTGCAATACTCGCAAGGTAGATCTGATCCTGTACCAATGGAAAGAAGAGTGCGCTGTCTATGTATTCCAACAGGAATTCGGACACGATTGCAGAAACCGTGCAGAACAGCAGCTTCAATCCGTGCAGCTGCCGCCAGTACAGCAGGCAGGGGCTCAGCATGGCCGGAAGCATGATGACCAGCGCGAGTACCGGGTGGACCAGCTGGAAGGAACGGATGATCGTTGCAGCCGAAATGAACAGCGCGCACAGAGCAATACGCCTGACGTACAGCGGAGTACGATACCAGATGCGGCCAAAGAAGGCGAAATAGACAGCAACAATAATCCCTGACGCAATGCTGCGTATGAGAACGGTAATCAGAGCCTCGGTCTCGGCATTCATGGCGCTTTCTTTCCTCCAGATGAAAGATTGGACTGCATCCGGCGCGATACGTGAAGCCGTTCGCCGTGCACGAGTATCTCGCCCATTGTCGAATTCCATTCCTGTATATGCGTGGAATTGACCAGGCATTTGCGGTGTATGCGTATAAACGAATAAGGAGCAAGCTTCTCTTCCATCGCGCTGAGGCTGCCGGCCCAGGTAAACAGCCCCCGCCCGGTGTGCGCGCACAGACTGCGTCCGGTTGTTTCGATATACCAGATTTCATGAATCGGCAGACGTACGGTGCGCGGGCCGATTTCGATATCGATCATTGTTCCGTCGTCTGCCTGCAGTTCCTGATACAGAGATCTGAGGCATTCTTCCAGCGCCGCTTCCTCTACCGGTTTGATCAGCAGATCGTATGCGTGCGCCTTCAGACAATCCAGAGCGTAGTGCGGATAGGCGGTCACGATAATAAACCGGTCGCGGATTCCGGTGCGGCGCACCTGCCGGAGGACATCCAGCCCGTTCTGCGCCTGTTCCAGCCGAATATCCAGGAAATACAGTGTCAGCGGCGGATCTTTGGAGGCATAATCCAGCACCTGTTCGAAATCAGTCGCCTCCAGCACGATCTTTCCCGGGAGTCCGTTCTTCCGCAGCACGTTGTTCACCGCGGTTTTCAGGATCTGATTATGGCTCCTGACATCGTCGAGCAGGACAATGTTCATGACTTTCATCCCTTCCCGATTTTGTAAAACCATTTTACCTACGATGAGAGGCAAAATCAAGAGCCAACGGCAAAACGATATGGTATTTCAATCGATTTATCAAATTTTACATGCGGCAAATGCACGAACGGCAGATTTCCGGTAACGAATGGTTTGCGGAAAGAGCGATGCCAATGTTAAAATATGATAAATGGGTTGTACAATTAAAGGGAGGACTGGATCATGAAACAGCGCACGGTATCAGTGCTACTCATTGTAATACTCATAGCATCAATGGTTCTGCCGTGGGTTACCTCGGCGGAGGATTGGTTTGAAGCCGAACATGAGCATGCGTACTTCAGTTACATCGCGGAGGAGCCGGGATGTGAAACCGCAGGAGTCGAAACATTTGAGTGTGACTGCGGTGATACGTACAGCGTCGAGGTTGAGCCGTTGGGCCACAGCTATCAAACCAGCGTCGTGAAACCTTCCTGCGATGCTGAAGGCTATACGGTGTATCGCTGCGAAAGATGCGGCATCAGTTACACGGACGATGTCGTTCCTGCGCTGGGGCACGTATTCAAAAACGGTATCTGTACGTTCTGCGGAGTCGAGGAGCCTGTGCAGCAGCTGACTGAAGCCGCGCCGATGCCGGAAGAGGACGAAGGGGAACCGGAAGATGACGGCTTCAATCCCGAAGAGAAGACGGAAGGCATAACGGAAGGGCAAGAACCGGCATCTGACGCGGAACCCATTGAGGA
>JAFWEY010000076.1 GCA_017512675.1 Clostridia bacterium
ATTCCCGCCTGCGCGCGCAGAAAGCCGGCGTGCGCCGAAGCGTATTCCGACGATGCCTGCTGCGCCTGCGCGATTTCCCGCGCGGCGCATTCCTTTTTGCGCTGCCATTCCGCGAGCCGTTTTTCCGCCTCGCCGAAGAGGGGCAGCTTCTTGTGCAGCACGGCGGCTTCGGCTTCCGCCTGCTTCTGCCGGCCTGCTTCCGCCTTCGCGCCTTCAAAGGCCCGGCGCGCTTTTTCCAGGCCCGGCTTGTGCGCCTGGAGGTTCCGCCCGGCCAGAAGCAGCTCCTTTTCGTGCGCCTGCACCTGCGCCTGGGCGCGCTTCACCCGCTCTTCGTACACGAAAACGGCCTGAGCGCGCGCCGCGCCGTCCAGACGGCGACGCAGGCCGTCGATCCGGCTTTTTTCCCCTTCCAGCTGTTTGAGACGCGCCTGCGCGCCGCGCAGCTTTTCGATGCCCTCGTTTTGTTCCTGCGCCGCCTGACTGCGCGCGTACAGCTCCCGCTCCACGATCTGCGCGCTGTCCAGGTCTTTCCGGAGCGCTTCGCGGCGGATCCGGTCCGCGCCGGTTTCTTTCTCCAGCGCTTCGATCAGCCTGTACGCAAGATCGGGCTTTTCCCGGGCTTCCAGGATGGATTCGTATTCGGCGTCGGCTTTCTCCGCCTGCGCGGCAAACGCCAGATGCCGGTACAGGGCTGCGGCCTGGTCGCGCCGGGCCTGCGCCTGATCCTTTCGCTCCTTGACCAGAACGGCGAGATCCGCGTATCGTTCGGTTCCGAAAATCCTCCGGTAGATTTCCACCCGCTGCGCGCTGTCGGCATGCAGGATTTTCAGAAAATCGCCCTGGGCGATCATCGCGGTCTGGCGGAACTGCTGCACCGTCAGCCCGAGAATTCCCCGGACGCCGCGGGTTACTGCCTCCGGGCTGTCCGCCCAAAGCTCTCCGTCCACCCGCAGTTCCGCGGACGGCTTTTCGACGATGGTGCCCGTTCCGCGCTTTCTCGGCCGCTCCCAGGACGGGGAGCGCAGGATCTCGCAGCGGTGCTCCCTGTGCCCGAAGACGAAGCGCACCCGGGTCGGCTGGTCCGGCGGAGCGAAATGGCTGCGGAGGGTTTTGGATTCCCTGCTGCTGCCGCTGGCTTCGCCGTACAGGGCGTAGGTCATCGCGTCGAACAGCATGGTTTTTCCTGCGCCGGTATCGCCGGTCAGCAGGAATACGCCGCTGCTCCCGAACCGCGAAAAATCCACCCGCTCCGTGCCCGCGAACGGGCCGAATCCGCAGAGTTCAAGCTCGATTGGCTTCATTCCCCTTCCCCCTCCTTCGCCAGCAGCTCCCGTATGGCGCGAACGCGCGCTTCATCCGGCGGTTCGCCGTGCTGCTGTGCGTAAAAATCGATGAAATGCTCCAGCGGGGTTTGCCTGCGCAGCTCGCGGACCGGCGCCTGCCGGGCTTCGCGCGGCTGCCGGCGAAGATTCACCAGCTGCAGAATGTTCGGGAAAACCGAGGCGAGCGCGCCCTGCGGATCCATCGGGGGAATCTCGTCGGTCAGCTCCAGCCGCACGAGATCGCCGCTCGGTGGCAGCTCCAGCAGCTCCCGGAAGGCGCCGCGCACCGTGCGCACGCGTCTGGCCTGCCGCAGCGGAATCTCTTCAATGCGAAGATTCCCTTTTTCCCGAAGCTCCGCGACGGTCAGGGTTTTTCTCTGGTTTTCCTCGCTCAGCGAATACATGATCGGGGATCCGGCGTAGCGCGCTTTTCCGCCCGGCAGCGTCTGCGGCGAATGCAGATGCCCCAGCGCCGTGTAATCAAACCCGTCGAAAAGGCCGAGGGAAATCTCTTCGAGGCCGCCGATCACGCGTTCCTCCGAATCGCAGACGCGGGCGCCGGATACGAACTGGTGGGCGACCAGAACGCAGCGCGCGCTTTTGTCGGCTTCGATGCCGGAAAGCACCGCCGCCGCCGCGTCCGTCAGGGAGCCGACGGAGGCCCCGGGAAGGAACCTGCGCACCCGCGCGGGGCGAAGATACGGCATCAGAACGATGTCAACGGGGCCGAATTCGTCCCGCAGCCGGTGCCGCTCAAGAACCCCTTCGTAGGGGCCGGCCATGTATACGCCGCTGGAGGCGAGCAGCGACCGGCAGTAGGCAAGATACTCGGCGCTGTCGTGAGTGCCGGGAATCACGAAAACCGGTTTGCCGGTCTTCGAAAGCCGGGTCAGAAAATCGCCGGCCGTCCGAACCGCCTCGTCGGACGGCTGGGAACGGTTGTACAGGTCTCCGGCGATCACAACGCAGTCCACGCCGCCTCTGGCGGCTTCCACGATCTGATCGAGAATCAGCTTCTGATCCGGCAGCAGGTCGAACGCTCCCATTTTGCGGCCGATGTGCAGATCGGCCAGATGCAGTATGCGCATATGCTCCCTCCCGAACCGCTGGACGCGGGCTTCCGTCTTCCGATGCAGCAGGGCCGGCGGGACCGGCATTGCCGCCGGGCCGGGGCCCCGGGGGATATTATACCGGAATCTGCCGGAAAACGCCACCGCGACGGGAATTAAGTTTGGTTTTGCGCAGGTTCTCCCGGATTCCGGGTTCTTCGCTGCGGCGGAGGATACCCGCTTCCGCGGCGGGATTTGCGCCGGAGAAGCCAAATCCGCCAAACCGCACATTGCGGTGGCGTTTTTTACCGGCGTGTGCTATACTGAAAATGCCGTTCCGGCGCTATGGAGGAATGCTATGAAGGAGAAACCGGTATTGTGGGTGGTCGTTCCCTGCTTTAACGAGCAGGACGTTCTGCCGATAACCGCCCCGATGTTTCTGAAAGAACTGCAGGATCTGGAAGCGGCGGGAAAGATTTCGGAAAACAGCCGGGTGCTGTTCGTCAACGACGGATCGCGGGACAGGACCTGGGAAATCATACAGGAGCTGTCGAAATCGGACGCGCATTTTCTCGGCATCGCCCAGAGCCGCAACCGCGGACATCAGAACGCGGTGCTTGCCGGGCTGATGGAGGCGAAGGACCGCTGCGACATCACCATTTCCATCGACTGCGACGGGCAGGACGATCTTTCGGCGATGGAGAAAATGATCGACGCGTACCGGGACGGCTGCGAAATCGTGTACGGCGTGCGCGCCCAGCGCAAAACCGACACCCGGTTCAAGCGCACCACGGCGCAGGGCTTCTACCGGCTCATGCGCGCGATGGGCGCGGATATCGTATACAACCACGCGGATTACCGGCTGGTCTCCAGCCGGGTGCTGGAGCATTTTGCCGATTACCGGGAAGTAAACGTTTTCCTGCGCGGCATGTTTCCGCTGGTCGGGTTCCGAAGCACCAGCGTTTGCTATGACCGCAAGGAGCGCCTGGCGGGCAAATCCCATTATCCGCTCCGGAAAATGCTGGCGCTGGCGCTGGACGGCATCACCAGCCTGTCCGTGCGCCCGCTGCACCTGATCGGCATGCTGGGTTTGTTCGTGTGCCTGTTCGGCCTGCTGCTGATGATCTGGGCGGTGGCCGAAGCGGTGCACGGCCGCAGCGTCGCCGGCTGGGCGTCGCTTCTGTGCGTCACGTGCCTTCTGGGAGGCATACAGCTGATCAGCCTGGGGGTGATCGGCCAGTACGTCGGCAAAATCTACATGGAAACCAAGCGCCGGCCGCGCTATATCATCAGTGAAAGGACCTGGGAGGAGCAGGAAACGGCCCGGGAGCAAGCAAAACATGATGCAGACAGGTCTGTTTGACAGCGCGGCTTCACAGCCGCTGGCCGCGAGGCTGAGGCCCGCGACGCTGGACGATTATGTGGGCCAGACCCATCTTGTGGGGCCGGGCAAGGTGCTTCGGAGGCTGATCGAGAGCGATCAGGTGTCTTCGATGATCTTCTGGGGGCCGCCGGGCGTCGGCAAGACCACGCTGGCGCGGATCATCGCGCACCAGACCCGCGCGGAGTTTATCGATTTTTCTGCGGTGACCAGCGGCATCCGCGAGATCCGGGCCGTGATGCAGCAGGCGGATGAAAACCGCCGCTTCGGCGTGCGGACCATCGTGTTCGTCGATGAGATTCACCGTTTCAACAAGGCGCAGCAGGATGCGTTTTTGCCGTTTGTCGAAAAGGGCAGCATCATTCTGATCGGCGCCACCACGGAGAACCCGTCGTTTGAAGTCAACGGGGCGCTTCTGTCGCGCTGCAAGGTGTTCGTTCTGAAGGCGCTGACGCAGCAGGAAATCGAGGGGCTGCTTGAACGCGCGCTTAAAAGCGAACAGGGGCTGGGCGGCCAGAGGATCCGCGTCGGCGGGGACGCGCTGGGCATGATCGCGGCGTTCGCCAACGGAGACGCCCGGATGGCGCTTTCCACGCTGGAGATGGCGGTTCTCAACGGGGAAATGGACGCGGACGGCGCGGTTACGGTGACCGAGGAGACGGTTTCGCAGATCACCTCGAAAAAGACCCTGCTGTATGACAAAAGCGGGGAAGAGCATTACAACCTGATTTCCGCGCTGCACAAATCCATGCGCAATTCCGATCCGGACGCGGCGGTCTACTGGCTGAGCCGCATGCTGGAGGCGGGGGAGGATCCGCTGTACGTCGCCAGGCGCGTGGTCAGGTTCGCGTCGGAGGACGTGGGCCTTGCCGATCCGCGGGCGCTGGAACAGGCGGCGGCGGCATACCAGGCCTGCCACTGGATCGGCATGCCCGAGTGCAGCGTTCACCTGACGCAGGCAGTGGTCTATTGCTCACTGGCGCCCAAATCCAACGCGCTGGATGTGGCGTACGCGCTGGCGAAGCAGGACGCGCTGAAAGAGCTGGATGAACCGGTGCCGCTGCACATTCGCAACGCGCCGACCCGGCTGATGAAGGAGCTCCGCTACGGGGAAGGCTATCAGTACGCGCACGACACACAGGAAAAGCTGACGGACATGCGCTGCCTGCCGGATCATCTGGAGGGCCGAAGCTATTACCGCCCGACGGACCAGGGAGTGGAAGCGCGCTTCGCCGCGCGGCTCAGGGAGATACAGGAATGGAAGGCGAACAAAAGGAAGGGAAAATGACGGACCGTGAGGCTTTACATGAATTCCCTTGACAACCGGCCGCCTTTGCAATATAAATTCCGAAAACCCTGTACCTGCCTGCAGCCGAATGCGAAGAGAAGGCTTCAGAATCCCGCCGGCACAGCAAAACGGGCAGGAGGTGAATCCCATGGATGATCAGAATTTCAATGAGAACGCGTCCGACAATATCATTACGCTGAAGGACGAAGAAACCGGAGAAGACATCGATTTTGAATTCCTGGATTTGATCGAGTATAAGGGCCGCAGTTACGTTATCCTGCTGCCTCCGGACGGCGACGAGGTCATGATTCTGCAGGATGACGGTTTGGCCGAAGACGAAGAGAACGAGAATTACGCGACCGTTGGCGATCAGGAAACGCTTGACGCGGTCTATGAAATCTTCAAGGAAAGATTCAAGGATGAGTTCAGCTTTGAAGACTGATTTCGGGCGAAGCGCTTCCGCCGCAGAATGAATTCTTCTGCGGGCGTTCACGCGGGCTGCGAAGGCGGCCCGGCTGAATCTCCCGCCGAAAAAACTTTCAAAGGGTATTGCAGGAAAGCGGAATTGGCGGTATTATAAAAGGGATATTTGGATGCGCGAGCTGCAGCGAACGCAGTTTCCACGAAAGGACGTGCTGGACATGGCAAATCAGGCATTGGATTGGGGCAAACTGGATTTCAGCTATCACAAGGCAGAGTACCGCTACGTTTCCAATTACCGGAACGGCGAATGGGACGAAGGGTGCCTTACGACCGACGATCAGGTGGTTCTGAGCGAATGCGCGGGCGTTCTGCAGTACGCGCAGACCTGCTTTGAAGGCCTGAAGGCGTACAGGACGGTGGACGGCCGCATCGTGACCTTCCGCCCGGATCTGAACGCGGAACGCATGGTGAACACGGCGAAGCGCCTGGTCATGCCGCCGTTCCCGAAAGAGCGCTTCATCGACGCGGTCAGGCAGGTCGTCAAAGCCAATCAGGACTGGGTACCGCCTTACGGAACCGGTGCGACGCTGTATCTGCGCCCGTATATGTTCGGCACCAATCCGGTCATCGGCGTGAAGCCGGCCACCGAGTATCAGTTCCGCATTTTCGTCACGCCGGTCGGCCCGTATTTCAAAGGCGGCGCCAAGCCGATTTCGCTGTGCGTCAGCGATTACGACCGCGCCGCGCCGCGCGGCACCGGCCATGTCAAAGCCGGATTGAACTACGCGATGTCGCTGTATCCGCTGGAGGAAGCCCACAGGAGCGGGTTCAATGAGAACGTCTATCTGGATCCGGCGACCCGCACGAAGATCGAGGAAACCGGCGGGGCCAATGTGCTGTTTGTGGATCGGGACGGCAATCTGGTGGTTCCGAAATCCGGATCGATTCTGCCCTCTGTCACCCGCCGCAGCCTGACGGCCGTCGCGGAGAAGTTTCTGAACCGCAAGGTCATCGAGCGCGAGGTGCTGATCAGCGAGATCAAGGATTTCGTCGAATGCGGCCTGTGCGGCACCGCCGCGGTCATCAGCCCGGTGGGGCGCATCGTCGACCACGACACCGAAATCCTGTTCCCCAGCGGCATGGAGAAGATGGGCCCTGTGACCCAGCAGCTCTACGACACGCTGACCGGCATCCAGATGGGCCGCCTGGAAGCGCCCGAAGGCTGGATCTGCGAAATCTGCTGAGATTCCCCGTAACGTTTGCAGCGCCCTTCAGGCTTGCCTGAAGGGCGCTTTCCGCGGAAAGGCCGGATTGCCGGGATCAGCGGCGTTTCGCGATGCGGGGCGCTACACGCCATCCTCCCGGTCCGCCTGTGAGGATTCCTTCAGCGCTTCTTCCTTTTCTTTCTTCAGGCGCAGGTAATACAGCCAGGCCATGCCACCGACGGTGGATACCACCCACAGGAACAGGCCCAGCCGCGCCTGCCCCAGCACCAGCGCGATCAGGCCCGCAGCGTACAGCGTGATGATCGAAATGCCGGTGATCGTGCGCGCATTCTGATTCTTCATATCGAAACCATTCCTTTCGGGGCGTTTTGAGCAGGCGCCGCCCGCGGACGGGCGGGGCCGCCGCTTCGGCGCTTGCGGAGCCGTTCCGGATGCCTGCCGGCTTCCCGGGCAGGTGCTGCGCCTTGAAGGCAATTATGCAGGAAAAGTGGGCTTCTGTCAACGGATTTTCCGTACCCGCAAGTGTTCAAAGTTTGTTCATTCTTTTTCCAAAAGTTGCTGTTATTATAGAATCAACCACCAAAGGAGGTGCCAAAAATGAAACGCAATGATTCAAACAAAAAGAGTTTCTCATCCTTTGTAACGCTGTTTGTGGCGCTGGCGCTGGCCTGCGCGCTGGTCTTTACGGCCGTTGCCGAGAATACGGCGGCGGGCGTGCCCGGCGATACGAACCCGGCCATCGCGGTAACCCAGAAGAACCTCAATTCCGTGGTGGGTATCATCACCAATACCCAGTCCTGGAGCCGGCAGACCGGCGAAACCACGGAGACCAAGGTCGCTGAAGGCTCCGGCGTGGTGATCGCAGACGGATACGTACTGACGAATTACCACGTGATCGAGGATGGTTCTTCGTTCCAGGTCGTTTTGCCCGGCGGAGACCTTGAAAATGCTCAGGTGGCCGGCACGGATCCGTCCACGGATCTGGCGGTGCTGAAGGTGGATTCCGACAAGCTGGTGCCGGTATCCATCGGCTCCTCTTCGGATCTGCTGGTGGGTTCCACGGTCATCGCGATCGGCAACCCCGGCGGTCAGGTGCTGGCCAACACGGTTACCGAAGGCATCGTGTCCGCGCTGGAGCGCACTTCGATGAACACGAACAACACGACCCGGGAAATCTCCTATATCCAGCACGACGCGGCGATCAACAGCGGCAACTCGGGCGGCGGCCTGTTCGACGCCAACGGCAATCTGATCGGCATCAACACCCTGAAGTATTTCGGTTCGGTGTACACCGGCACCTATGAGGGCCTGGGCTTCGCGATTCCGGTGGATACCGCGTATCCGATCGCAATGGATCTGATCCAGTACGGCAAGGTGCGCCGTCCGCAGATGGGCGTCACGGTTGCCACCTGGGAAGGCCCGGATGAACCGATGAGCAACTACGCGCCGGCCAGCGCATGCGTGTACGAAGTGACGGCTGGCAGCCCTGCGGAGCAGGCGGGCATCAAGCAGTACGACTTCATCACCGAAGTGAACGGCACCCGCGTCAAGAGCCTGCAGGAGCTGACCACGCAGCTGGACGCCTACAAGGAAGGCGACAGCGTGGAAATCACGCTGGTGCGTTACGCCAATCCGCAGGTGCTCGGCGTCGGCAGCCAGCAGGACGGCAGCAATCAGAACGATCAGCAAGGCAGCGACTACCTGAGCCCCTATGACTTCTTCTTCGGACGCGGCTTCGGGTTCGGCTACGGATACGGCAACGGCAATGGCAACAGCACCAACGTGTCCAGCAGCTGGGAGACCATCAAGGTCAATGTGACGCTGAAGGTTCTGGACGACTGAAGCAAACGGAAATAAACAAGGGGGGCTGTCTCAAAGCGAGGCAGCCCCTTTTGCGGTGAAAAAGAGGATCAGAAATGCCGGGCCTTGCGCAGGCCCGGCAGCGTTTGTTTTTGGTGTGAAGAAAAGCCACAGATGTTTCGCACCGTATATGAAGCCGGATGCCATCTGCGAGTTTCATTGGACTGACTCCCCGTTCCCGACGGCTCCGGCAGGCTGAAGACCGGAACGGAGAGAATTCGCCGGACGGGGATTCTCCCATCCGATTTTTTTGTCTTCTTCGCACAGACGTGATGGACACGAGACGGGAGCGTGTGGTAGAATGCGGAAAAACATGCGAACAGGAGGCAGAACGACATGCCGAATTTTTCCGAAATGACCCTGACGCAGCTCGTGCGCCCTGAAGGATACCAATGCGCCTGCGGAAAATGCCACGTCTGCGCGCTGAAGTATCTGAACATCGGCCGGGGAATTCTGAACGAAGTGCCGAAAATGATCGCGGCGATGGGCAAAACCCGTCCCTTTGTGGTGTGCGACGGCAATACCTGGGAAGTCGCCGGCAGAAAGGTCGATGCCATCCTGACCGGCGCGGGGATCGATCATACCGTTTACGTGATTCCGCTGGAGAACCCGGAAAACGAGCGCATCGCGCCGGCGGAATGGGAAGTCGGCAGCGTTCTGATGCATTTTGACATGCGCTGCGATATGGTGCTGGCGGTGGGAAGCGGCGTCGTCAACGATACGTGCAAGGTCATCGCGCACGCGATGGGGCGGCCGACCGCGGTGGTGGGAACCGCGCCTTCGATGGACGGATACGCGTCGAATTCCAGCTCCATGGAGCTCAATCACGTGAAGGTGTCGCTGTACAACCACGGCCCCGAAGGAATCCTTCTGGATACCGAAATCCTGGCGCAGGCCCCGATGCGCATGCTTCAGGCCGGCTTCGGCGATATGGTCGCCAAATATGTTGCCATCTGCGAGTGGCGCATTTCCCATCTGGTTACCGGGGAATACTACTGCGAGGACGTGGCGGAACTGATGCGCTCGGCACTGCGCAAAATGATGGCGGTCGCGGACCGGATCCCGCAGCGCGATCCCGACGCGATCCAGGCGATCGCCGAAGGGCTGGTGCTGGCAGGAGTGGACATGGCCTTCGCCGAGATGTCCCGTCCGGCTTCCGGGCTGGAGCACTATTTTTCCCATATGTGGGAAATGATGGCGCTGGAGCGGGGCGTTCCGTACGATCTGCACGGAATCCAGGTCGGCGTGGGAACGGTTCTGACCATGAAAATCTATCAGACGATTCTTTCCGAGGTTACGCCGGATCCGGCGGTTGCCCAGGCGCATATGGACGCGTTTGACGGCCGGGAGTGGGAGAACAGCGTCCGGCGCATCTTTGGGAAAACCGGCGAACAGATCGTCGCGATCGAGGCCAAATTCCGAAAGAACGATCCGGAAGGCCATGCCCGGCGCTTCGAACGGATCCGCGCGCACTGGGACGAGATCGTCGCGATCATCCGGGAGGAGCTGCCGGATTTCGACTCGCTGTACCGGACGATGCAGAAAACAGGCATGCCGATGATGCCCGCCGATCTGAACATTTCCAGGCAGGATGTGATCGACGCCTTTGTGGGTTCCCGCGAAATCCGCGACAAATACATCGCCAGTTCCCTGCTGTGGGATCTGGGACAGACGGACAAGGCGCTTCGAACGCTGGAGGAATTCATCGGCTGAGGCGATCCCGCGGCTCATGGCGGAAATGTGCGGTGGTTCCGAACTGACAGATTCAGCCGTCCTCCGGCTTACCCGGCGGGCGGCTGAACCGTTTCGGCGATCCCGTTACGCGGAAAAGATCGCCGGTTCGCCCTGTACGGAAACGCAGCCGTGATGCACTTCCAGCCTGCCGCCGGAGATCCTTTCGGTATATGCGCCGTCCGGCGCGGATACCGGAACGAGGCAGTTCGGCTGATTCACCGGGAAGACGCCGATCGTGCGGGCGCTTCCTTTCCGGTACTCCGCATAAACCGCGCCGCCGCGCTCGCCGCAGGAAAAGGCGCCTTCGGCGAACAGCGGTTCCCGCTTGATTTCGGAAAGCGTCCGGAAATATGCCGAAAGGTCCACGCCGCTTTGCCAGTCGACCGGATCCTTTTCGAACAGCTGCGGCAGATGGCGGATTCCCCGCTCCTGCCCCGCGTAGATCAGCGTCATGCCCTTTTGAAAATACAAAAACGCGGTCCAGCAGCGCAGGCGCCTGGCGTCCGGAAACAGGAAGGCGGCCCGGGGCCGGTCGTGGTTTTCCAGAAAGCGCAGCTTGACGTAATTGTCGGGGAATACGGATTCCTGCCGGTTCAGACCGTCCAGATACCGGGCAAGCGGCTGTCTGCCCTTGAGGGAATCCATGAGATCCGGAAAAATGTCGTAATCGTAGGCGATGTCGAAGGCCTGAAAGATTTCGCTGTCGCTGAGCGCCGGCAGGCCCTGTTCCCGCGCGGCCCGGATGAAGCCGGGCTCCACGGATTCGGCCAGCCACAGCGCGTCCGGGCGCACCTTCGCGACTTCCGTTCGCGCCCTTTTCCAGAACGCCAGCGGAACCAGGGACGCCACGTCGCAGCGGAACCCGTCGACGATTTCCGCCCACATCTTCAGCGTTTCAATCTGGTAATCCCAGAGCGCTTCCGACCGGTAATCCAGATCGATCACGTCCGCCCAGTCGCCGAACCGGTTGCCCGGCGCACCGTCGCTCCTGTGCCAGAACCATTCCGGATGGGTTTTTGCCAGAACGGAGTCGGGCGAGGTGTGATTGTACACCACGTCGATGATCAGCCGCATGCCGAGCGCGCGGGCGTCCCGCGCGAGGTTTGCGAGATCCTCTTTTGTGCCGAAGCCGGGTTCCACCGCGCGGTAATCGCGGATCGCGTAGGGCGAACCCATGGTGCCCTTGCGGGCCTGTTCGCCGATCGGGTGGATCGGCATCAGCCAGATGATATCCGTGCCCAGACCGCGGATTCTTTTCAGATCCCGGCGAACGGCATCAAATGTGCCTTCCCGGCTGTAATTGCGCACAAAGACCGAGTACATAACCTGATTGCGCAGCGATTTTTCAGTTTCAATTGCCATCGGACATTTCCTTTCTGTCGGAATTCAAGGCGCCTTCCCGAAGCCTTCGGGGTGCCGGGGCGAAGGGACACAGGCCTCGTATACGGCAGCGCGCAGGAGGCAGGAAAACCTGAAGGGGCCCTTTGGGGAAAGGATTCCCCCCGATGCGAAGCCTGTGGCTGAGCAGCAGTATTATACCAGACCGCGGCGCCGCTGTCACGGTTTTTTGACAAGATCCGCATTTTGTGGTATAATATATACCCGCGATAAAAACCGCGCGATATAAAAATTTCTTTGGAGGAATCAAAATTTTGAATGGAATTATGCTTCAGGCGTTTGAATGGGAGCTTCCGTCCGGCGCCGGGCATTGGAGAAAACTGCGAAAAATGGCCCGAAAGCTTTCCCGCGACGGCGTGACCGCCATATGGCTGCCGCCGGCGTACAAGGGAGCGGGCGGCAAAAACGACGTCGGATACGGCGTGTACGATCTGTATGACCTGGGCGAGTTCGATCAGAAGGGCAGCGTCGAAACGAAATACGGAAGCAAAGAGGAGTACATCAAAATGGTCGCCGCGCTCAACAGGGCCGGCATTCAGACGCTGGGCGACGTAGTGTTCAACCACCGGATGGGCGGCGATGAAAAGGAAACGGTCACGGTGCACCGGGTCGATCCGGCGGATCGCCGCATGGTGTCGGAAGAAACGGAAGAAGGGGAGCTCTACACCCGGTTCACGTTTCCCGGCAGGAAAGGCCGGTATTCGGATTTTGTCTGGGATCACAGCTGCTTCACCGGCGTCGATTACAACGAGCGGGACAGGGAGCATTCGCTGTTCCTGATCGACGGCAAATCCTGGGCGCAGGATGTGGATGCCGAAAACGGCAATTTCGATTATCTGATGGGCAACGACGTGGACGTAAGCGACCCACGCGTGGCCGGAGAGCTGACGAAGTGGGGAGAGTGGTACCTGAAGACCAGCGGCCTTCGAGGCTTCCGCCTGGACGCGGTCAAGCACATCAGCGCCGCGTTCTTAAAGAACTGGCTCGCCGCGCTGCGGGAAAAGACGGGGCGCGAAATCTACGCGGTGGGCGAGTACTGGCACAGCGACGCGGAGGTGCTGGTGGATTATCTGGAGCGCACCGGGAACGCGATGAACCTTTTTGACGTGCCGCTGCACTTTCATTTCCACCGGATTTCCCACGGCAACGGCATGTACGATATGCGGACGCTGTTTGACGGAACGCTGGTTTCGACGCGCGCGATGCAGGCGGTAACCTTCGTCGACAATCACGACACTCAGCCGGGCCAGTCGCTGGAAAGCTGGGTTGACGGCTGGTTCAAGGCGGCCGCCTACGCGCTGATTCTGCTTCGGAAGGACGGATACCCCTGCGTGTTCTGGGGAGACCTGTACGGAATTCCGTCGCGCGGCATCGGCAAGGTCACGGAATTGGAAACCCTGATGCGCCTGCGCAGGGAATGCGCGTACGGCGACCAGTGCGATTACTTCGATCACGAAAACATCGTCGGCTTTACCCGGCAGGGGATCAAAAGCCGGCCCGGCAGCGGCCTTGCGGTGCTTTTGAGCGACGGCGCGGGCGGCGAAAAGCGCATGTGCGTGGGGAAGCATTTTGCCGGCAGGGTGTTCCGGTGCTGCGTCGGCGGGCAAAAGGACGTCCGTGTCGACCGCGAAGGATACGCGGTCTTCGCGGTATCCGGGGGCGGCGTCAGCGTATATGCGCCGAAGGCGTCGCTTGTCACCTCGGCGCTGCGCAGGCTCTCCGGCCGGCGCCTGTGATTTGCCTGATTTTGTGACCGAATTGAAAACAATCGGCGCGAACGGGCGAATTCGCCCGCAAAAGCCTTGCTTTGCGGGCAAATGTGAGTATAATCGGCTTCAGTGCGCTTTGGGAGGGATTCGGTTTGAAAACACTCAGTTTGCTGTTGGCATTGATCCTGTGCGTCCTCAGCATCGCAGCCTTCGGCGAAGCCGGCGCAGGCGCGCCTGAAGGGATGCCCCGGGGCGCTGCGGGCGAAATGCCCCAGGGCGGGCCGGGCGGCAATCCGCCGGATCTGCGCGAAGGCGGCATGGGCGGTCCCGGCGGGGGCCCCGGCAGCGCCGCGCAGCCGGATACCTATCAGGCGGTCATCGAGGCGGCGGACGTCCGGGAAATCGACGGCGAAACCGTCGCTTCCACCGGCACCGACGAGAACGCGATCTGGGTGAACGGCGGGGAACTGACGCTGACGGGTTCCGAAATCGTCCGGGTCAGCGGCGATTCCTCCGGCGGGGACAGCGCCAGCTTTTACGGGGTCGGCGCGGCAATCCTGGCGACGGACGGGACCGCGGACATTTCCGGAGTGGCCATCGACACCGACGCCAGGGGAGGCGCGGGCATCTTCGCCTGGGGCGACGCGGTGATTGCCGCCGACAGCTGCGCGATCCGCACGGTACAGGACGCTTCCGGCGGCATCCATGTGGCGGGCGGCGGCACGCTGTACGCGTCGAACCTGGATGTGACGACCGAGGGAGGCTCATCCGCGGCGATCCGCTCGGATCGGGGCGGCGGCATCATGGTGGTGGACGGCGGCACCTACACGTCCGGCGGCATCGGTTCTCCTGCGGTTTACGTGACCGCGGACATCACGATTCACGGGGCGGAATTGACCGCGACGGGGTCCGAGGCGCTGTGCCTGGAAGGGAGAAACAGCGTGCGCCTGTACGACTGCGTGCTGTCCGGGGATATGCCGGAGAACGAACAGAACGACACCACATGGAACGTGATCCTGTATCAGAGCATGTCCGGCGATTCGGAAGTGGGCAAGGGCTCGTTTGAAATGGTCGGCGGAAAGCTGATATCGAACAGCGGCGGCGTCTTCTATACCACGAACACCGAAAGCTCGTTTGTGATTTCCGGCGTCGAAATCGAAGCGCAGGAGGGCGCGTACCTGCTGCGGGCAGCCGGCAACCGGAACAGCCGCGGCTGGGGCACTGCCGGCAGCAACGGCGCGGATTGCGTATTCACGGCGATCGATCAGGAAATGGCGGGCGACGTTCAGTGGGACAGCATCTCCGCGCTGGATCTGTACCTGCTGGAGGGAAGCGCGTGGAGCGGCGCCTTCGTGCAGGACGAGAGCTGCGCAGGGGAAGGCGGCGACGGCGGCGCGGTTCTTACGATCGACGAAAGCTCCTGCTGGATCGTCACCGGAAACAGCGCGCTCACGACGCTGATGAACGCCGGCGCGATCGTCGATCAGCAGGGCAATCCCGTGACCGTCGTGCTGCGCGACGGAGACGTTGCGGCGGAGGGAACCTCCGAATACACCGTCACCGTGGAGGATTACTTCGCGGAAGCGGACACCGACGGCGCGGGCAGCGTATCCGAATGGGAGGATTACGCGGTCTGACGGCCCGGAACCGCAATCGCCTGCACGGCGCCCCGCCGGGGGATTCGCGGGGGACATTTCAATTGATGAAACCCTTCGGTTCCGGCAATAGGAACGGATCTGACCGATTGACCCTTCGCGGCCCGGCGGCTGCGAAGGGTCAATTGGTTGTGGAGAAGGCTTCTTTCCGATTCGAAGTTCCGATCATCAAACGGCACATCATTCCGAATCGCAGCAGGGGCGCCCCAGGCGAAGCGCGCCGCGCCTGCAATTTCTTCCGGAAACGGAGATCCGCCCATCAATCGCATTCCTCGGGGGCGTCTTCCCCGTCCAGAAGCAGCTTCTGGGTTCGGGGGTCTGCGACGCCGTCCGCCGGCAGACCGTGATCGGCCTGATACGCCTGAATCGCGTCTCGGGTCTTTTCTCCGTAATAGCCGGTGGAAGGCCCGTCCATGGTCAGATACCCCATTTCGCGCAGCTTATCCTGCATGCAGAGGATATCCCAGGCGTAGTCTCCGGCTTTGTGTGTGCGCCAGTCCTTCCGGTAGGGCAGGGGATCGGGCATTTCGCTGTCCCGGGACAGTTTTGAAACCGCGTTGTGATCATAGCCCAGCAGCCGGTTCAGGGTTACCAGCTTATAGCCCTGTTTTGTGGCGTATGGAATGAACCATTTGAGCTTTTTGGCATCGGCGTCGGTGGTGTGAAACAGATAGATTGCCCCGGGCGCCAGCGCCTTTTTGATCTCTTCGTCCGTGGAGTCCGATCCGGAACAGCTCCATTCGGCGATGCCCTTGTAGCCCAGCTGCTTCAGATAGCTGTGCGTCCGCTGGTCGGTGGTGCCGTCGCCGCCCATCAGCCGGAAGAAATGCTGTTCGTAGCGCACGCCCAGCAGTTCGTCCACGCCGCGGTCCTGCTTCCAGATCTGCGCAGCCATTTCTTCCGCCGGAAGCCGGAAAACCCTTTCGTGGCCCCAGGTGTGGTTTTCGATTTCAAAGCCCCATTTGAGCGCGCATTTTTTGAGGATGGTGTCCATGTTTTTCCGCGACAGGTTTTCGCCGATCGGGAAGATCGTCAGCTTTCCTCCGGCGTCGTGGGCCCATTTGGCGATCCGGGCCAGGTTTTCCGGCTGGTAGCAGTCGTCCACCGTGATCGCGATCCGGCGCTTCGTGTCCGGGCCGGAACGGTATACCGGCAGATAATCGTATTCATAATCGGCAGTGCGCCCGGCAAAGGGAGCCTCAGCGCCGGCGGACAAAGCCGCGCACAGCAGGAGCACGGCGAACAGCCGGCACAGAGCTTTGCGTGTTTTGCATGGTCTGAATTGCATTTCGGGGGTCTCCTTCCGCAGTATGCATATCAGACGGCCGCACGGCGCTTAAGGTTGCTATAAATTATAAGTATTTGCCGGAAGTGTTGCAGGTTCTGAACGAAGGAACGCCCAAACGGCTGCGGCCCCGGGCGCCTGAGGAGACGCGCGGGGCCGCGGCGGGCAGATCGGGAAGATTTTTCCGGACGGGCGCGCTATCTCTGCACGCGGCCGGAGCCGTCGCCGCGCATCAGCTTCTCGACGTCGGAAACGCTTACGCGGTTTATGTCGCCGGGAATCGAATGCTTCAGGCAGCTGGCCGCGACGGCGAATTCCAGCGCTTCCTGATGGGTGCCGCAGCGGTTCAGGCCGTAAATCAGGCCGCCGGCGAAGCTGTCGCCGCCGCCGACGCGGTCGATGATATCCCGAATCTCGTAGGTTTTCGAGACGCAGAAGCTCTCCCGGTCGTTGAGGCAGGCGGCCCAGGTGTTCCAGTCCGCGCTGTGGCTGCCGCGCAGCGTAATCGCGATCAGCTTCATTTGGGGATAGGCCTCGAGCACCTTGCCGGAGAGAACGCGGTACTTTTCCCGATCCAGCTCGCCGGAGGAAACGTCCACCTCCGCGGTAATTCCCAGGGATTTCTGCACGTCCTCCTCGTTGGCGATCGCCACGTCCACGTAATTCGCGATTTCCCGCATCACTTCTTCGGCCTTTTTGCCGTATTTCCACAGGTTTTTGCGGTAGTTGAGATCGCAGGATACCGTAATGCCGTGCGCCTTCGCGTATCTGACGGCATCGATGCTCATCTGCATCGCGGTTTCGGAAATCGCCGGCGTGATGCCGGTGATATGGAACCACTGGACGCCTTCAAACACCGTTTCCCAATCGACGCTGTCCGGCCGCGCCATCGCGACGGCGGAATACGCCCGGTCGTAGATGACCTTGCTGGGCAGCTGGTTCGCGCCGGATTCCAGGAAATAAATGCCCATCCGGCCCGGTGCGCGCAGGATCTTTTTGGTGTTGACGCCGTACTTGCGCACCTCGCGGATGCAGTGCTCGCCCAGGTCGTTATCGGGCAGCACGGTAAAGAAATCCACGTCCTCCCCGTAATTCGCCAGAGAGACCGCGACGTTCGCCTCGCCGCCGCCGAAGGTGGCTTCCATCATATTGCTCTGAAAGAAACGCTCGTGGCCCGGCGCCCGAAGACGCAGCATGATTTCACCGAAAGTCAGGTACCGCATGGTGATCCCTCCTTGATTCTGCTGTCGTATTGGACTTCAAAACGGCCGGTTTGGTTCATTCCCGCCCTGCCGCGGGGCAGGAACGGGCGGAAAGGACTCGCCGAAATCCGCGCTGATTTCCGCCGGAAGGGCTTGCAAGCGCGGGAGGAATGATGTAAAATAACGGTATCAAATAATCGCGAGGGGTGTGATGGTATGGGCAAGGGAATCGCCGTTGCAGGCAATATCATATTGGACATCATCAAGGAAATCGATAAATACCCGGTTCGGCACCAGCTGGCAAAGGTCTCGCGCAAGCAGTATTCGCTGGGCGGATGCGTCGACAACACGGGGCGGGATCTGGCGCGGCTGGATCCGACGATGCCTGTGCGCTTCATCGGCCTTGTGGGCGAGGACGGCGAAGGCGACGAAATCCTGCGGCAGCTGAAAGAATACCCGAACATCGACACGTCGATGGTGAAAAGGCGCGGGCAGACCTCGTTTACCGATGTGCTCAGCGAAATCGATACCGGCGCGAGGACGTTCCTGTTCTTCGGCGGCGGCAGCGATCAGTTCGACGTGGAGGACGTTCCGGTGGACGAATTGGACTGCGATCTGTTCCACGTGGGCTACATTCTGCTGTTGGAGGCGCTGGACAAGCCGGATCCGGTATACGGAACGCGCATGGCCAGGCTGCTGGCGTCCGTCCAGGCCAAGGGCATCCTGACCTCCGTGGATGTGGTCAGCGAGGACAGCGACCGCTACAGCGCGATCGTGCCGCCGGCGCTCAGGTATACCGATTATTTCATCGTCAACGAAATCGAATCCGGGAAAACCGTCGGCCTGCCGCTGCGCGACGAAAAGGACCGCCTGCTGCCGGAGCGCATTCCGGAAGTGCTGCGGCGGCTCAAGGACCTGGGCGTCAGCCGCTGGGTTGTGATCCACGCGCCGGAAGGCGGGTTCGGCCTGGACGAAAACGATCATTATGTGGCGCTGCCCTCCCTCGCGCTTCCCAAGGGGTTTATCGCGGGCTCGGTGGGCGCGGGCGACGCGTTCTGCGCCGGGGTCCTGCACGCCGCGTACAAGGGCTACGATATCGAACAGGCGATTCGCGACGGCATCGCGACGGCAGCGGCGTCGCTGCGCACGGCCGGCGCCAGCGACGGCGTGGAGTGCATCGAAAAGATGCGCGCACTGTACGATTCCATGCCCAAACAGCAGCTGTAACGGTTTTTCTTCTGCGGGCGGCCTCTGATCAGGCCGCCCTTTTGTGCCTTTGAAAGGGGAACGTGCGCGTGGGATGGACGCCTGAACAGCAACTGGCAATTGAATCGAGGGGAGAGAACCTGCTGGTATCCGCGGCGGCCGGCTCCGGTAAGACCGCGGTTCTGGTGGAGCGGATCATGTCCCTGATCAAATCCGGCACCGGCATCGACAGGATGCTGGTGGTGACCTTTTCCCGCGCGGCGGCGGCGGAAATGAAAACCAGGCTCGCGCAGCGGCTGGGCGAAAGCGCAAAGGACGATCCGGCAATGCAGGCGCAGCTGGATAAGGTGGAGCGCGCGCAGATATCGACGCTCCACTCGTTCTGCGCGGATATCCTGCGCAGGCATTTCGAAATCGCGGGGGTGGATCCTGCGTTTCGGGTGCTGGACGACGCCGAACAGAGGCAGATGGCGTCCGAGGCGCTGGAGGACGCGCTGAGCGAGACCTACGAGCAGGGCGGAAGCGGGCTGGAGGCGCTGGATTACGGGCGCGGGCACGCGCGGGTCGGGGAACTGGCGCTGGCGCTGTACGGCTTTATGACCGAGCGGCCGGATCCGGAGGCGTGGCTGCGCAGGGCGCTGATCGATCTGCCGGAGGGAGACGGGCAGATCTGGAAGGACGAACTGCTGCTGGAGGCGCGCGCGGCGCTGAAGGATGCGTCCGAAACCCTGCTTTACGCCGCGGACGAAGCGGAAGAACTCGGCGCGGAGGTCTACCGGGAGAACCTGACCGCCGGCGCCGGGCGCATCGCCGCGCTTTCCGGCCTGTCCTATGAGGAACTGGTCGCGCTGAAGCCGGAGGCGTTCAAGGTGGACGTCGGCCGTTTCAAGCCGCCCCGGGAGGATCCGCAGATCGAACTCCTGAAGGAGCGGGCGGAGCGCATCAGAAAAATCCGCGACAAGGCGGTGAAGAGCGCGTGCAAGGCGGCCGCCTCGCTTCCGGACCCGCAGCTGTGGCCGGAGGATCTGAAAGAGGACGCGCCGGCGCGAAGGGCGCTGTACGATCTGACCCTGCTGTACCGGGACAAATTCGAGGAGCGAAAGCAGGAAAAATCCGTGCTGACCTTCAACGACCTGGAGCACGCGTGCCTGAAAGCGCTGAGCGATCCGGGCGTCGTCGCCTCGGTGCGCGGGCGGATCGACTGCGTTTTCGTCGACGAATACCAGGATATCAGCGATCTGCAGGAAGCCATCCTGAACAGGGTTTCCCCGCCGTCCGGCCGATTTATGGTGGGCGACGTCAAGCAGTCGATCTATCGCTTCCGGCAGGCGCAGCCGCTTCTGTTTCTGGACAAGTACGCCAGGTACCGCGCCCATGACGGCGGCAGGATGATCGCGCTGAACCGCAATTTCCGCTCCCGTCCGGCCGTCCTGGATTTCGTGAACCGGGTCTTCGGCCGGGTGATGTGCGGCGAACGGGCCGAGGTTCAGTACGACGAGGACGCGCGCCTTCGGCCGGGCGCCGCGTTTGCGGATCCGGATCCGGAACCGCTGGTTCGGATCATCACCCGGGAAGGCGACGGCGAAGCGCCGCAGCCGGAGGACGGGGACGATGAATCCGCGGAGGAATCCCCCGAAGAGGCGGAAGGAAACGAGCTGGAAGGAGTGCTGGCGGCGCAGACCGTGCGGGAGCTGCTGGGCAAGCCCTGGACGCCGCCGGGCAGCCGCGTGGCGCAGATGCTGCGGCCGAAGGATTTTGCGATCATCGCGCGCAGCAACAAACCGCTGATCGCGGCGGAGCGCATGCTGCGGGAGGCGGGGATCCCGGCGTATACCGACGCGTCGTTCGGCTATCTGGACGCGCTGGAGGTGCGCATGGCGCTTTCGATCCTGCGCACCGTCGAAAACGGCGAGCGGGATTTTCCGCTGCTGGAAGCCATGCGTTCCCCCGCCGGCGGGTTTTCCACCACCGATCTGGCGCGGATCCGCGCCGCAAAGCCGGGCCGGGACGCGGCGTTCCACGACGCGGTCGGCGCCTGCGCCGAAAAGGATGACGACCTGGGAAAGCGGATTCGCGCATTCCGCGCCAGAATTGCCCGCTGGCGGCAGCTGAACGGGCTTGTGCCGCTGCCGGTCTGGCTGAGCCGGCTTCTGGACGAGAGCGGGCTGTACCTGTACGCCGGCGGCATGCCGGGCGGAAAGCTGCGCCAGGGGAATCTGGACCTGCTGATCCACTACGCGGCGGTGTTTGACGAGAACCAGTCGGGCAGCCTTTCCGGCTTCCTCGGATACCTGCAGGATCTTTCCGAGCGCAGGGACGACCTTGGCACGGCGCATACGCTGGGCGAGGGGGACGACGTCGTTCGGCTGATGACCGTGCACAAGAGCAAGGGCCTGGAGTTCCCGGTGGTCATCGGCGTGAACATGGGCGCGAATTTCCGCGCGAAGCGGGACACCGTTGAAACCGCGCTGCACAGCGAACTGGGCGCCGGATTCCTGCACTATGATCCGCAGCGGATGAGCTGCCGCAGCACGCTTCCCCGCCAGGCCATCCGGGCGCGGCGCGCCCGGGAAGACGAAAACGAGGAAATGCGGATCCTTTACGTGCTGATGACCAGGGCGAAGGACCGGCTGATCCTGATCGGCAGGGAAGCGGGCAGGGAACAGGCGCAGGAGAAATACCGGATGCTGAAATACTGCGCGGCGGGGCGGAATTCCTGGCTGGACGCGGTCTGCCCGGCGGCGGATCGCATCGAATGGATTCCGGCGGATTCGCTGCGGACGCGGGCCGTTCCGTCCGCTCACGCGGATTCCCTGGCGCAGGCGGCGGAAAAGGCGAAGCAGGCGGACGGCGGGCGGCTGCTGGAGGCGATGCGCTGGAAGTATCCGTATCAGGACCAGGCGCTGCTGCCGGTCAAGCTGACCGCAAGCGGCCTTCAGCGGGAAACCACCGGCCCGCGGGAAATTCCGCAGCCGGTCAGCCGGCCGCGCTTCCTGAACGGAGAAGACCCGACGGCAGCCGAGCGGGGTACGCTGATCCACGCGGTGCTTTCCGGCATCTCGCTGGACGCGGTGCGCGAAGGAATGGAGAAGGATCCCGACGGCGCGGTCCGGGACGAAATCGAACGCCTGTGGGAGCAGGGGATGATCGACGCGCGGCCGGACGCCGCGATGATCCGCGATTTCTTCCTACGGGACATCGGCAAAAGAATGCTCGCGTCGCCGGAGGTGCGCCGCGAGTGGCAGTTCACGCTGCGGCTGCCGGCGCAGGAAATCCTGGGCCGCGGCGGCGATCAGCCGGTTCTGGTGCAGGGCGTGCTGGACTGCTGTTTTCTGGAAGACGGGCAGTGGATTCTGATCGATTACAAGACGGACCGCGAATCCGACGCGGAGAAGCTGATGGACCGGTATCTGCCGCAGCTGGGGCTTTACCGCCGGGCGCTGGAAAGCATCACGGGAATCCCGGTGCGGGAAGCGTTCCTGTGCCTGCTGGCTTCGCGGCGGGAAATCCCGCTGCCGGCGCACCCGCCGGTATGACGCGGCGGCGGCGCTTGACAATGCGCCGAATCGGAATTACAATGGTTTCAGGGATTCACCGAAAGAGAGGAGATACATCATGCGGAAAGTCAAGATCGAAGCCCTTACCCACGACGCGTTTGCGTCGTTCGGCAATTTTTATCCGATGGACGATCCGGACGGATACGCGCTGGAAGGCGCGATCCACAAGTTCTATCCGGACAGAGTCCGGGACGCCTACCGGTCCACCGTCGGTTTTTCCGCGATCCGGGTTCGCAAAGCGCCCCGCGTCATCGACAGCATCGAATACCATACCACTACCAGCGAGATCATTCTGCCGCTGAACGACGACATGATTCTGCACGTCGCGCCGGCCTCGGCGGGCGTTCCGGTCACGCATCTGACCCGGGCGTTCCGGGTGCCGAAGGGAACGCTGGTGCAGCTGAATGCCGCAATCTGGCATCTCGCGCCGCTCCCGGCGCAGGTCGATGAGCTCCACGCGCTGATCGTCCTGCCGGAATGCACCTATGCCAACGACTGCACGGTGGTGCAGCTGAAGCCCGAAGAGCAGTTTGAAATCGTGGAGTGATCCCAATACGCGGGGTGACTGTCCGGCGGCGGGCGGGGGCCGTTCCCTGCCTGCCGCTTTTTCGCGGCGGGAAGAATATCCCTGCGGGACCGTGTTTCACCAGAGAGCCCTCGGCCCCATTGATGAGCAGATCGACGAAGCAATGCTTATTGTGAAGCGGAACATAAGGCTGGATTCCCGGACCGCCGGCGTGTTCAGGGCAGACATCTATGATAACCGCTTGGATGTGACATCTCCTGGCAGAATCAGTTCTGATCTGACGATGGAGCCGCTGAAAGCCGGCAATTCGGACCACAGCAAGGTGAGGGCAACGTATTCGGTTTTTGAAGATGACGGTAAACGTTAAACTCAATGTCGGCAGAAAGCCCATATCATGAACATGAAACGGTTGGACGTTGAAGGAGATGGTGCAGTTGATGAGAAATCCACGTTGTATGTACCACAACAGTTTTGCTGCGTTCCTTCAAGATCCGGAAATGGCTGTGCTTGGCACACTACATGACAGTTATCACGGAGATACCCGCACCACAACCACGGAGGCCTGGAAAGAAGAAATCCAGATCATGCGCAGCGTCGTGTCTGCGTATGAAACCGAGGGGCACATCATTTTTGAGTATGACATTCCGCGCCTTGGGAAAAGAATTGATGTCGTGCTGCTGCTGAGAGGCATCGTGTTTTGCATTGAGTTCAAGGTGGGCGAAACTCAGAAACTGGAGCAAGATGTGGACCAGGTTCTGGACTATGCACTAGATCTGAAAAACTTCCACAAATATAGTCAGAATAAGATCATCGTGCCTGTTCTGGTTCCAACGAAATATGCGAGGACGACCTCGATCGTCCAGAGCTCCATCTACGATGACAGAGTTGTGAATCCGCTGGTAACCGGGAAAGCCGGGCTCTCCGCACTGATTGCTTCCGTGCTGGAGCGGTTTCCGAACGAAGAACCTGTCCAAAGAGACTGGATCAAAAGCCCCTATGCCCCGACCCCGACCATCATTGAGGCGGCGAGGTCGCTCTACGAAAACCATTCCGTTGAAAACATCACGAGGCATGAGGCTGACCGCGTATCGACCGACAGGACCATCCGGTATATCCTGCAGGTGATCCGCGAGAGCGAAGCACAGGGGAAAAAGAGCATTTGTTTTGTGACAGGTGTGCCGGGGGCCGGGAAAACGCTGGTCGGGCTGGATGTGGCCGTGAAGCAGACCTATCAGGGGCATGACGAACCGGTTGAAGACGAAGGGGCCGTCTATCTCTCAGGAAACGGTCCGCTCGTGGCAGTGCTTACGGAAGCGCTTGCCCAAGATGACTTTAGGCGCTGCCGCGAGAATGGCGAAAAGAAGAAGATGTCCGATTCCCGCCGGGAAGTAAGAAAATCGATTCAGATGATTCACCGGTATCGCGACAGTATGCTGGCTAAGATCAAAAACCCTGTTGAAAACGGCGTGCTTGAGATTGATCCCGAAAAGGCGGTCAAGATGGGAAAGGCCAGATATGGCGAAGTGGAGCATGTCGCTATCTTCGACGAGGCCCAGCGGTCCTGGACCCACAAGCGGTTGGCCGACTATCTGAAAAGAGGCGGCACCTATGGCAACAAGCTGAAGGTCCCGAATTTCCCGATGTCGGAAGCTGCGTTCCTGATCTGGTCTCTCGACCAGCGGGAAGACTGGGCCACGATCGTTTGTCTCGTCGGCGGTGGCCAGGAGATCAACATGGGGGAAGCCGGAATCGCGGAGTGGATCGCGGCATTGAACGACCGATTCCCTCATTGGGATGTCCACATTTCTCCAAAGCTGACCGATGCGGAATACGCCGAGGGACGAGTAAACGAGCTTCTGGCTGGGAAAGAAAACGTGGCCTATGCTGAAGATCTGCATCTGGCAGTTTCGCTGCGCTCCTTCCGCGCAGAAAAGCTGTCTGCTTTTGTCCATGTGCTGCTGTCGTTTGATGCATCTGCGTCGGCGCTGTATGAGGAGATCAGGAACAGATACCCGATTGTGCTGACGAGGGACATGGCGAAGGCGAGGAAATGGCTCCATGAAAAAGTGCGCGGCACAGAGCGCACGGGTGTGCTGGTGACCAAGGAATCGGCACGGTTCAAACCGTTGGCGATCCACATCCTGCCGTCCGGCGACGAGAACGCGGTGCATTGGTTCCTGGAGGACAAGACTGACACGAGATCCTCCAATTATCTGGAGGACGCCGCGACGGAGATCCAGGTACAGGGGCTGGAACTGGATTACACCTGTCTGCTGTGGGATGCAGATATGAGATATGACGATGGCCGATGGCGTTTCTACCGGTTCAACGGCCAGACTAAATGGGTTGAGCAAACTGCAACTAGCGAAAACCGTCAGGAACAGATCCGATATATGCTTAACGCCTACCGTGTGCTGCTGACCCGCGCCAGAAGCGGTATGGTCATCTGCGTGCCGGAGGGAAATCCAAACAAGACTGCAAGCGGCTTCTGGGAAGACAGCACCCGCTTGCCTGAATACTACGACGGGACGTATCGGTACCTGAAGAGCATCGGGATGATCGAGATCTGAGGGGGAACATATCGACTTGCCGATTGTTTTCATTTTCTGACAGCTTCCCGCAGGAGTACAAAGGGATGTTCTCTGTGTCGACAAGAGTACGTCCCTTGTTTTATAAACGATACAGGCGGGATACGATGCTGGAGAAGAGAAGAAAGGGAAGCAGGAACGGCGTCTGTCATAAATGCTGCAGGGATCAACAGGCAGCAGATATTTGAAGGGGATGAGGACTGTGGCAGGATTTCGGGGACACTGGCGAAATACCGGTTAGAATGCGATGCAGTCTGTACGGCGATCGCCTGTCATGCCCCTGCGCGTTGCGCCCCGCGCGCAGTCCCTGCCGCCTGCCCTCAGCCGGCCAGGTCCGAAACGATTCGCACGAAGAACAGCAGCAGCACCGCGATCATGACCGGCTTCACGGAGCGGGCGCCGTTTTTCTGGAAGCTGCGGGTTCCCAGGTAATTGCCCAGAACGCTGAACAGCCCGGCGGTCAGGCCCAGCGGGATCAGTACGCGCCCGTTGACCAGATACACGGCCAGCGCGGCGATGTTCGTGGAGAAGTTGATCGCCTTGGTCACGCCGTTCGCGGTCCTGACGGACATGTGCGCGGCGCCGGTCAGCAGCAGCATCAGAAAGGTGCCGGTGCCCGGCCCGTAGAAGCCGTCGTAGGCGCCCAAAAGGAACGCGGCGCAAATGCAGATCGCGAGGGTTTTCCCGAACGGGTACGGCGGCAGGTCCTCCCGAAGCGCCCTGCCGCGCAGCAGCAGAAGCTCGGTCAGCGGCACGATGAAGAGCATCAGGATCTTGAACGCGCGGTCGTCCAGCAGCAGCGCCAGGCGCGCGCCCAGCGCCGAGCCGCACAGCGCGAAGGCGGCGGAACACAGCGCGATTTTCAGCGGAATGTAGCCGGCGCGGGCGAAGCGCAGCGTTGAAGTGGCCGTGCCCATGCAGGAGGAAAGCTTGTTGGTGCCGATCGCGGTGTGCGCGGGCAGCCCCGCGATCAGGTAGGCGGGCAGCGTAATCAGCCCGCCGCCGCCGGCCATCGCGTCCACAAAGCCGCCGGCGAACACCAGCGGACAGACGATCAGAAAATGCCGGAACGTCAGTATCAACGGAAATCAGATCCTTTCCAGGGGCGCGCGTCGGGTCACTGCCCGCTCTCGGCTTCTTCCGCGGCCTGCGCGGCTTCTTCCCAGTCCGCATACAGATCGCTCAGCAGCGAATTCGCTTCGCGGTGGCTGCGGGCCAGGGCTTCGGCTTTTTCCCGGTCCTGATAGGTGGCGGGATCCGCCAGCGCCTGCTCCATTTCCCGAATCGAGGCTTCGGCGTCGTGGATTTTCTTTTCCAGGTCCTCCGCCCGCTTTTTCAGCGCCTCGACGGATTCCTTCTTCAGCCGGAGCCTGCGCTTTTCCTTTTCGATTTCGGTGCGGGTGCGGCCGCCGGCAAGGGGATCCGCGGCGCCCTGCTCCATCCTGCGCTTTTTTTCGGCGTAATCGTCGTAATTGCCCAGGTATTCCGTGACCCCGTCCGGACGCATTTCGATCACCCGGTCGCAGACGCGGTTGATGAAATACCGGTCGTGGGACACCGCGATCAGCGTGCCGTTGAAGTCGTCCAGCGCGTGCTCGAGCACCTCGCGGGAATCCATGTCCAGATGGTTGGTCGGCTCGTCCAGCAGCAGCAGGTTGTCGCGCTTGAGCATCAGCTTGGCCAGCGCGACGCGCCCCTTTTCGCCGCCGGAAAGCGTGGAGATCTTCTGGAACACGTCGTCGCCGGTCAGAAGGAACAGCGCCAGCGTCGAGCGCACGCGATCCGGCTCCATGCGCGGAAAATCGTCCCACACTTCCTGCATGATGTCCTTGTCCGGATGCAGGGTGCTTTGCTGCTGGTCGTAATAGCCGGCGTCCACGTTGGCGCCCCAGATGACGCTGCCCTCGTCCGGAGCCATGCGGCCGGTGATGCAGTTGAGCAGCGTGGATTTTCCCACGCCGTTGGGCCCGATGATCGCGACCCGCTCGCCGGCGCGGACGGTCAGGGAGAAATTCTCGAACAGGACGCGGCCGTCGAAGGACTTTTTCATCCCCCGCACCATCAGCACGTCGTCGCCGGAGCGGCGGCGGGCGGTGAACGAAAACCGGACGCGCGCTTCGTCCACCGGCTTTTACAGCCGCTCCATCCGGTTCAGCCTCTTTTCGCGGCTTTCCGCGGCGCGGATCGATTTTTCGCGGTTGTACATCCGGTACCGGTCGATGATGGCCTGCTGCCGGCGGATCTCGGCCTGCTGCATCTGGTATTCCTTGATCTGGCGCTGCAGGTATTCCTCGCGCTTGACGGCAAAGGTGTCGTAATTGCCGGAGAACTGGGTCAGGTGCCGGTTGCGGACCTCCGCCATCTGGTTGCAGACCTCGTTGAGAAAGTACCGGTCGTGGGAGATGACCAGAATGGTGCCCTTATAGTCCTTCAGCGCTTCTTCGAGCCAGCGGGTGGATTCGAGATCCAGGTGGTTGGTCGGCTCGTCCAGCATCAGAAGCTCCGGCTGAATCAGCAGAATCCGCGCCAGGCACAGCCTCGTCTTTTCGCCGCCGGACAGAAGGCGCGCGGGCTGATCCTGCCGGTCTTTGGCGAACCCCAGTCCGGCCAGAACCCCCTGGATGCGGCTGCGCCATTCGTAGCCGCCTTCCCGCTCGTAGCGCTCGGTGAGCCGCGCGTATTCCCGGGACAGCGCGTCGAAATCGCCGAGCCTGTCGGGGCTGGCCATCGCCTGCTCCAGATCGCGCAGCTTCTGTTCGATTTTTTGCAGCGGTTCAAATACCCTGGCCAGCTCCTGCCAGAGCGTGCCGTCCTCGGTGATGTCCGCCTGCTGTGTCAGCAGACCCTTTGTGACGCCCCGGGCGACGGTCACCGTGCCTTCGTCCGGCGCCAGATCGCCGTTGATGATATGCAGCAACGTGGATTTGCCGCTGCCGTTCACGCCGACCAGGCCCATGCGGTCGCCGGACTGCAGGGTAAGATTGATGTCCTCGAGCACTTTGTTGATGCCGAAGCTCCTGGATATGTTCTGAAGGGACAGAAGCACCATCGGTTGATTCCTCCACAGAAAATGCGCCGGCCGCGTTCGGCGCTCCGGCGGACTGACGCCGCCGTTTTCCTTTTATCGCGGCCCGCCGGGCGCGCGCCTGCGCAGGATGCCCGACTGAACCATGCTGTCCGCGCAGCCGCCGGAAAAGACCACGCTGTCCACCAGCGAAATCCGCATTTGCGAGAACAGGCGAACCGCTCGTCGCGCGAGTTCGACGTCGTCGCCGGTGATGCCGGGCACGGGGCGGGCGCAGATCAGCACGACGCCCTGGGCCCGGTAGCGGACGGCCGGATCGGCCAGCTGCAGAAGGCGGATCCTCCCGCGCCAGTCGCCGCTGCATACCCGGGAAACGCCGAGAAGATGGCCGGCAAGATTGAGCGACAGCAGGTAGAGGCCCTCTTCGTTCGCGCAGGTGCGGGCGAACCAGGCTTTCAGGTCCGGCAGGGAATCCAGCCGCGGGCGGTCGTCGGGGCCGAGGCTCCCGTAGCGCTGCACGGCGTCCCGAACGTCGCCGAGAAACGAAACCGTCCTTTCCCCGACCCCCGGCACGCCCGACAGCTCTTCGCGGGAAGCGCACAGCACGCCCCGAAGAGAACCGAACCGGTCGATCAGCGCGTGGGCCAGCGGATTGACATCCCGCTGCGGAATCGGATGAAACAGAAGCAATTCCAGCGCCTCGTGGGGCTGGAACGCGCCGAGGGTTTCCTTTTGCGCCCGCTGCCGAAGGCGGGCGCGGTGCCCGGCGTGGACCGACGCGGTCATTTGCTCTTTCCGATCAGGTCCCTGGCGGGCTTGAGCGGGATTTCCGTTTTGACGGAAGCGGGCTTTTTCTCCAGCAGCGACGGATCCATCAGGTACTTGCGCATCGTGCCGAACGCCTGCGCGTAGGTTACGCCGCCGCAGATGCGCTCGTCCGTGACGACGCCCAGCGTCATCTGGTTCTTGTAGCCGGCGTCGCCGCCCGGCAGTGGCTGCAGCGCCTTTTCCGTTTTGCCCAGCGCGAGGAAGATCGACGTGGTGCCGAAATTGTATATATGATGGTATATATACGTCATGCTGATCGACGCCATGTTGGTGATCCACATCGACGCGTGGAACGGGGAAATATCCACGATCGGGGGCGGGAGAATGCCGTACCGGTCCAGCAGGCGCGCCAGGCCGACCACCAGCGTCGGAAGCCCCGGCACCCGCAGCAGCATTTTGGCGAAGCCGTTGGTCAGCGTATCCGCCTGTTCGTCGTGACTGAGCTCGACGGCGCCTTCGATCTTCTGTTCCACGTCGTACAGCGTGTCGTCCGGATTGAGCTCGATCTTGCAGACGGCCTCGTCCATTTCGCCGCCCGCGGTGCGCTTGAGGACCACGAACGAGATGCTGATGTTGTTGCGCGCGTAGATCCTTTTGTTGGCGATGAACCGGTTGATTTCCGGATGCTCGGACACGGTGCGCACAAAAGCCGCGATGATGATGGTCATGAACGTGATGGAATGACCGCTGATCTTCTGCTGCTTGATGTAGCGCGCCATGTTGTCGCAATCCAGCGGAATCTTGCACAGATTCTGCGCGTCGTTGCGCAGCGGCATGATATAGGGGGTGAACTCTATGATCGGATCCAGGTTTTTAACCCGCCGACCGTCCGGGCGCCGTCCAAACATTGCAATCCCTCTCATCTGCTATATTATTGGCGGGGGTGGGGGAAGCTCCATTGTTGACATTATAACCAATCCGGCGCCGTTTTACAAGGGCAGCGCCGCAGAAATGAGGCGGCCGGACGGCGAAAACACGCGGGTGCGGGCGGTGAAAGCCGCATCCGTCACGGCCTGCGGCGCCGCCGCACGGGAACCTCAGGCCAGGCACGCCGTAAGATACGGGTGCATTTTTCCGTTGCTGGCCAGGAGATTGCCGGTGGTCAGGAAGTCCTCCTCGCCGGGCCATCCGGTCACGGTGCCGCCGGCCTCCCGCAGGATCACCGCGCCGGCGCCGAAATCGTAGACGTGGAGGCCCCGCTCGAAGAACCCGTCGGATTTGCCGCAGGCGACCAGGCAGCACTCGTAGGCGGCGGACCCGAGCCGGCGGAAATCGGCGACGTCCCCCATTTTTGCGATGCTCCTGACCGTGCGTTCGAAATCGGCCTGCTGCCGCATGCCGAAGGAAAAGTTGATCAGCGCGTGATTGGGGTCGTCCACGCCGGTGACGTGAATCGGCTTGCCGTTCAGATACGCGCCGGACCCCTTTGCGGCGCAGAACATTTCGCCGGTGACCGGGTTGTATACCGCGCCCGCGCACAATTCGCCCCGGAACTGCCAGGCCACGGAGATCACATAATAGGGAAGGCGGTGCACGAAATTGTTGGTGCCGTCGATCGGATCCACGATCCACATTCCCTCGCGGCCCTCGACGGTGCCGGTTTCTTCGCCCAGAAAGCCGTCCTGCGGGCAGGCGGCGAGCAGAAGATCGCGCAGCAGGTTTTCGTTGGCCAGATCCATCGTGGTTACCACGTCATGGCGCGCTTTGTCAAATACCGCGGCGTCCTTTGCGTTTTTCATCATCTGATTTCCCGCCGCGCGGGCCGCTCTTGCGGCAAGATCGCGCTTTGCCACGAAATCCATCGCGTTTCACTCCTTGTACTTAACAAAAGTTTCTGGTACAATAATACCATATGCGGGAAAATCCGGAGGTTAGTTTTATGAAAATGATTTCCTGGAACGTAAACGGGCTGCGCGCCTGCCTCGGGAAGGGCTTTCTGGACGCCTTCCGCGCGCTGGACGCGGATGTGTTCTGCCTGCAGGAAACCAAGCTGCAGGCGGACCAGTTCGACGTGAATGTTCCGGGCTATGCTTCGTACCTGAACTGCGCGGAAAAGAAGGGGTATTCCGGAACCGCGCTGTTCACGCGGACGGAGCCTTTGAGCGTCACGCTGGGAATGGGCATCGAGGAACACGACCGGGAAGGACGGCTGATTACGGCGGAGTACCCCTCGTTCTATCTGGTCAACTGCTATACGCCCATCGCGCAGAACGAACTGCGGCGCCTGGAATACCGGATGAAATGGGAGGACGATTTCCGAAAATACCTGGCGTCGCTCGACCGCGTCAAGCCGGTGATCCTGTGCGGCGATCTGAACGTGGCGCACCGGGAGATCGATCTGAAGAACCCGAAAACCAACCGCCGCAACGCCGGCTTTACCGACGAGGAGAGGGGCAAATTCACCGAGCTGCTCGAAGCGGGCTTCATCGACAGCTTCCGCTATTTTCAGCCGGACGCGACGGGGCAGTACAGCTGGTGGAGCTATTTGCGGCATGCCCGCGAGACCAATGCGGGATGGCGGATCGACTACTTCGTCGTGTCGGAAAAACTGAAGGAGCGCATGAAGGGCGCCGGAATCCATCAGGAGATATACGGGTCGGACCACTGCCCGGTGGAACTGACGATCAATGCCGGTTAGAAGGTGTTCACGGGCGAAGGCCGCGCGGGTGAAGGGCGTCCGCCGCGGAACGGGATTGAACGACAAGGAGTAATCATGCGATCAGAAACGGAAAACAGCCGTGGAATCCGGATTCGCCGGGCGCTGAGCGCCCTGACGGCGCTGTGCCTGCTGCTTGCCGGGCTGCCGGAGGCGGCGGGGAACCGGGCGAAAAGCGAAAGCGCAGGCGGCGTGGTTCTGAATGAAGTGATGAGCGCGAACGCGAGCGCCGCCGCCGATCAAAGCGGGGATTACGCCGACTGGGTGGAAATCCGGAACGCCGGCCAGGCGCCGTCGGACGTCGGCGGCTGGACGCTGACCGACGGCGGGAAGCATCCGGTGGGGTTCACCTTTCCGAACGTCACGCTGGCGCCGGGGGAAATCGTCGTCATCTGGTGCGACGGCAAGGCGCGCCAGGTCAAAGGGTTTGAGTATCACGCGCCGTTCAAAATCAGTTCCGGCGGCGAGAGCCTGATCCTGCGGGACGAAAACGGAACGACGGTCGAGGAAATCGAAGTGCCGGCGCTGGACAAAAACGAAAGCTGGGCGCGGCAGGCGGACGGAACGTGGATCCGCACGCAGGAATACACCCCCGGCAGAGACAATACCAGCGAAAACCACGTGCTTTCTTCGTCCGGCTCCGTTTCGGGCGGTTCCGCGCTGGCAATCAGCGAAATCATGGCGGACAACGCGACGTACGCGCTGGACGGCGGAGTCCGCGCGGATTACGTCGAAATCCGCAACACCGGCAGCGCGCCGGTCAGCCTCGCGGGCTGCGGGCTGTCGGACGACGAAAAGAAGCCGGGGAAATACCGGTTCGGGAACGTGACCCTCGGCCCCGGCGAATGCGCGGTCGTGTGCGCCGACGGAAGGGACGGCGCGGATCACGCGCCCTTCCGCATCAGCAAATCGGGGGAAACGGTGATCCTTTCGGACGCCGACGGGCGCGTGATCGACAGGACGGCCTGTCCGGCGCTGGATACCGACCGCGCCTGGAGCAGAACGGACGGCGGCGCGTTTACCGCGGATCTTCCGCCGACCCCGGGCTTTCCCAACGACAAAGACGGCCTGGCGCGGACGGACGAACGGCTGTGCGCCGGCAACACCGTCGGGGTGTACCTGAACGAGGCGATTTCCTCGGCGCGCAAGCCCAATTCGCGCAAGGCCGCAGCGGACTGGGTCGAACTGTTCAACGCGGGCTCGGGTTCGGTGGATCTGTCCGGATTCGGCCTGAGCGACGATCCCGGCCATCCGCGGAAATGGCAGTTTCCCCAGGGAGCGTCCATCGGCGCGGGGCAGTACCTGATCGTTTACCTGAACGGGCAGGACAAATCAAAGATATCCGAGGGGAAATACGCGGCGAACTTCAGATTGAGCTTCACCCGCGGCGAAACCCTGACCCTCTCGACCCCGCAGGGCGAGGTGTTCGACCGGCTGCCGGTGCTCGGCCAGAAGCCGGCGGTATCCTACGGCCGCGTCCCCGGCCGCAGCGGGTACTCGTTCTTCGAGGAGAGCACGCCGGGCGCGGCCAACACGACGGCGGCAAAATCGTACCGGGCGGGGGAAGTGACCTTCTCCCGGAGCGGCGGATGGTTTACCGGCGGGGAAGTGACGGTTTCGCTGTCCGCGCCGGGCGGCGCGGTGATCCGCTATACGCTGGACTGCACCGAGCCGACCGAGCAGTCGCCGGCGTACAGCGTGCCGCTGCTGATCACGGACACGACGATCGTGCGGGCCAAAGCGTTCGGGGAGGATATGGTGCCGTCGATGACCGCCACGGAAAGCTTTCTGTTCGGCGAGAAGCATACGCTGCCGGTGATTTCGCTGGTGGCCGATCCCGCGTACCTGTACGATCCCAAAATCGGCATCTATGTGATGGGAGAAAAGAAGCTGAAATACCCGTACAAGGGCGCGAACTTCTGGAAGGACTGGGAGCGCGCGGCCAACGTGGAGTACTTTACCCCGGAGGGGGAAACCCTGATCAGCCAGGGCATCGGGCTGCGCCTGCAGGGGCAGTACAGCCGCAAGGAGAACCAGAAGGCGTTCAAGCTCATCGCGCGCAGCACCTACGGCAGCAGCCGCTTCGAAGGGAAGCTGTTCCCGAACCGGGATTACACCTCCTACAAGTCGTTCATTCTGCGCGCGTCCGGGCAGGACAACGTCAGAACCCGCATGCGCGACATGGTGCTCACCAGCCTGAGCGAAGGGCTCGGCGTGCTGTACCAGGACGGCTTCCCGGTGATCTGCTACGTGAACGGGGAATACTTCGGCCATTACAATATGCGGGAGAGAATCCACAAGTATTCGATCGCCCAGTGGGAAGGCTGGACGGACGTGGACGCGATTTCCATTATCAAGGGCAACGGAACCGTGATGCAGGGCTCGGACGATTCCTACCAGAACCTGCTCAAATGGATCCAAAAGAACGGCGTGGACACCGACGAGGAGCTGGCCTACGTGGATTCGGTCGTCGACGTGGAGAATTACCTGACCTATGTGGCCATTCAGATGTACATCGGCAACACAGATCTTTTGAACGTGAAGCGGTACTGCTCGCCGGAGGGCGACGGACGCTGGAAGTGGGCGCTGTTCGACACGGACTGGGCGTTCAACGTCGATACCGATTCCTTCCGGCGCTGGCTGGATCCCGCGGGCGCCGGCTCCGGCAAGAAGACCAACAACACGCTGTTTGTCGGCCTGATGAAAAACAGGAAGGCAAAGGACCGGTTCCTGACGATCCTCGGCCGCGTGATCCACGACCATTACCGCACCTCGCTGATCGACGAAAAAGTCGAATCCTTCTACCGGCTTCTGGAGCCTGAGATGCCGATGCATTTCAGCAAATGGGACGGCACGGTTTCCGGCTGGCGCAAGCACATTCAGGAATTCCGGAAATATGCGAAAAGCCGGCCGAAGAAATTCCTGTACTACGTGCAGAAGGATTCCGGCATGAGCAAAGACGAAATGCGCCGGTATTTTGCGGATATCATGGACGAACTGGGAATCTGAGAAATCCCGGGAACCTGAAAGGGAGAGGGAAAACATGGCTGAAAAGCCAAGGCACGAGCTGAAGTATTTTATCTCCGCCGCGGACGCGCGGGTTCTGGCGCGGCACCTGGCTTCGGTGCTCCGCCGGGACATTCACGCGGGGGAAAACGGGGAGTATTCGATTCGGTCCCTGTATTTCGACGACTTCCGCAACAGCGCCTACCGCGACAAGGTCGACGGCGCACCGGAGCGCGCGAAGTACCGGCTGCGCATCTACAACGGATCCGACGAGGTCATTTTTCTGGAAAAGAAGAAGAAAATGGGGGATCTGATCCGGAAAAGCGACGTGCGGATCACCAGGCGGCTGGCCGAACAGCTGATCGACGGGAACCCCGCCGGGCTCGCCGCGTCGCAGTCGCCGCTGCTGCGGGACATGTTCGTTCAGATGCGCGTGAATCTGCTGCGGGCGAAGGTGATCGTCGATTACGAGCGCGAGGCGTTCACGTTCCCCGCGGAGAACGTGCGGATTACGCTGGACAAGCGGGTCCGCTCCGGATTGGCGTGCGTCGATCTGTTCGATCCGCAGATCGCGACCGTTCCGGTGTACCCCGCTTCGCAAACGGTGCTCGAGGTCAAGTACGACCGGGTCCTTCCGGACTTCCTCCCGCCGATCCTTTCCCTGATTCCGGCGCAGCGCAGCGCCATATCCAAATACACCGCCTGCCGGGCGCTCTCGGTATGAGCGCAAAGCCAGACAGCAAAGAAGGGAGACTCCCGTATGACCAAGCTTGATTTTTCCAGTATGTCCATCACCCCGGCCTCGACGCTGAACATTCTGCTGGCGCTGGCGCTGGCCTTCATCGTGGGTCTGTTCATCTATTTCGTCTACCGCATGAATTTCCGCGGCGTGCTGTACAGCCCCAATTTCGGCCTGACGCTGGTTCTGATGACGCTGATCACCACGCCGGTGGTCATGTGCATCCGGGAATCGGTCACGCTGTCGAGGGGCATGGTGGGCGCTCTGTCCATCGTGCGCTTCCGCACCGCGGTGAAGGATCCGCTGGATACGGTGTACATGTTCTGGGCGCTGACGATGGGCATCCTGATCGGCGCCAGCCAGTTTTTCCTGGCGATCGTCGTGGCTGTGGGGATCGCGCTGCTGATCTTCGTGCTGAACCGGATGAACCTGAAGCCGGCGAACTCGTACCTGCTGGTGGTGCGCTGCGCGCCCGGCGCGGACGCGCAGGTGGCCCAGGTGGTTTCGAAATCCGCCCGCAGGCACGAGATGAAAACCAAGACGGCGTCCCGCACCGCGGTGGAAATGACGATGGAAGTCCGCGTGGAAAAGCAGGACGCGCTGCTCAGCCGGATTCTGGGCATCGAGGGCGTGAAGGAAGCCACGATGATCGCGTACCAGAGCGAGACGGTGTAACGCTGTTATGGCAAAGAACGAGAAAACCAAATCCCGTTCCGGCAGGATACCGCTGCCGTTTCTCGCCGCGTGCGCTGTGCTGGTCGTCCTGTCCTGGATGCTGCAGTACGTGTTCTTTCCCGCGGGGCTTTCGCTGGTGAACGATCCCGAAAAGCGGGCGGATACGGTCAGCGAAATCGCTCCGCTGACGGACGTGGTCATCAGCGAGATCATGACCTCCAACAAGCGCGCGGTGACGGACGAGACCGGCAGCCGTCCCGACTGGGTCGAGCTGTACAACAAGGGGAAGACGGACGCGGATCTGTCCGGCTGGATGCTCGCCGATTCGCTGTCCGCCGGGAAGGCCTTTGTGTTTCCGGAAGGAACGGTGCTGCCCGCCGGCGCCTGCGCGGTGATATACTGCGCGAGGTATTACGACGCGCAGCCCGGCGGGCCATACCACGCGCCGTTCCGGCTGAGCGCGCAGGGGGACGCCCTGCTGCTGTACGACGCGAACGGTTCGGTCATGGAATCGGTCAACGTACCGGCGCTGGGCGCCGATCAGGTGTACGCGCGGGCGAATTCCACCGGAGCGTTTGCCGTGTCGTCCGATTGCACGCCGGGCATGCCCAACACGCCGGAGAACATCGCGAGCCGGAAGAATCTGGCCGCGGC
>JAFWEY010000077.1 GCA_017512675.1 Clostridia bacterium
CGCCTGCACCGGATGCGGTTTTCATCCCCGCTCCATGTAAACGTACACTTTCTTGAAAGACCCGCCCGCCGCCGCAGCGGCCTTCGGATTCGCTTTCATATTCGGATTCGGATTTGGATATGGATTCGGATTCGGATTTGGATTCGGATTGGATTCGGATTCGGATTGGATTCATCCGGACAATCTGCCGCAATCCGCTGCAATCTGCCGCAAACTGCCGCAGCCGGGCGCAAACGCAAAAGACACCGTGCTTTCGTGTGCGGCAGCGATTCTCCTGCGGCGCGGCCGGATGCGCCGCAGCGCATGCTTACAGGCAGAAGCGGGCCCTACACCCGCAGACTGGTCCGCCAGCGCTCTTCCCAGTTTTGCCGCCGATCGTAGAGAAAGCTGAAGAGCCCCATGATCACCCAGGTTGCCGGCATCGCGAACCACACCGCATCCATCCCGATCGCAGGGGCGAGGCTCCAGCACAAAACCAAACGAATCATCACCTGCGCGAAGCTGCCGAAAAAGGCCACCCGCACGTCGCCTGCGCCCTTGAAAAAGCTCATATACAGCGCCAGCTGCGCGCAAAGCACATAGGGAACCGTCAGAATGCGCAGCCCCCGCGCGCCTTCCCTGACGATTTCCGTTTCACCGGCTGTCACAAAAATCTGCACCAGCGGCGCGGCCAGTGCGAGGATCACCCCGGACAGCACCACGGACAGCGCGGCGCAGAGGCCCGAAACCTTCCAAAAACCCTGCCGCGCTCTGGCGAACTTCCGCGCGCCGACGTTCTGTGCCGTGAAGGTTCCCAACGCCGCCCCCATGTTGCTCACCGGCAGAATGATGAAGTTATCCACCTTGTAAGCCGCGCCGTAGGCGTTCATCGCCACCTGCCCAAAGCCGTTGACCACAGACTGCATAAACAGTGCGCCGACGGAGCCCACCGTCTGCTGCATGGCCGTCGGAAGCCCCAGCCGCATCGCGCGCCAGAGAAGCTCCCGGTTCACCAGCCGGGGATTCCAGTTCAGGTGAAAGCAATTGTAATGCTTCAGGCTGTAAACGGCGCAGAGAACCGCCGATACCGACTGCGAAATCACGGTAGCCCACGCCACTCCCCGAATCCCCAGCCTGAGGCATGCGGTAAAGACGATGTCCAGCGCGATGTTCATGCAGGTGGACAGCAGCAAAAAATACAGCGGCGTACGGCTGTCTCCCAGCCCGCGCAGCGCATCGGCAAAATACTGGGACACGCACTGAAACACGATGCCCACCGCGATGATGCGCAGGTATGCGGCCGCAAGGGGCAGAACCTCCTGCGGCGTGCGCAGGATCGTGAGGATCCGCGCCGGAAAGCAGAAGGCGATCAGCGCCATGCCCGCACCGGCGAGCATATCGATGCAGAAGGTGCTCTCCACCAGGCTTCGGACCCGGTCTTCTTCGCCGGCTCCGGTCAGCGCGGCGGTCACCAGCGACGTGCCCAGGGTCAGCCCGCTGATGATCGCGAGCATCAGCATGATGACCGGCGTGGTTGTGCCTGCCGCGGCCAGCGCCGGCGCACCGACCAGCCGGCCGAGCAGGATGGAATCGACGATCGTGTACAGCTGCTGGAACAGGTTGCCGATCAGCATCGGAATCCCGAAGCGGATGATCTGCTTCAGGACCGGTCCGCGGGTGAAATCCACCTGGGCCGGCTGTCTCATTCCTTCGCCTCCGAAAGGTGCGCGTCGAACCATCGGATGATCTCATACAGCCGCCTGATCCGCTGAACCGGCCGGCCGCACCGGGAAAGGGAATGGTTCTCCCCGTGAATCAGACAGACCTGCGTTTCCACCCCCAGGTATTTCAGCGCCGTGAACATCTGCATCGCCTCGGTGTAATGGCAGCGGTAATCCTCGTCCGAATGGATCAGCAAAAGAGGCGTACGGCACCGATTCGCGTATTTCAGCGGCGACTGACGCCACAAATCGTCAAACGCGTTCCACAGATCTCCGCCCATCTGCTCCCGGACAAAGTTATAGCCGTTGTCCGCGGTGCCGAACGTGGATACCATGCTGCAGATGCTCCGCTGCGCGACGGCCGCCCTGAAACGGTCGGTATGGGTAATCACCCAGTTGACCATGATGCCGCCGTAGGAGCCGCCCGTCACGCCCAGGCGCCCGGGATCGATATTCGGATACAGCCTGAGCGCTTCATCCGTCGCCATCATAATATCCTCGTAGTCCGGCTCCCCGTAATGCCCGAGCAATCGTGCAAATTCGCTGCCCTGGCCGTCGCTTCCCCGGGGGTTCCCGTAGATGACAAAGTACCCCCTGGATGCCAGGACCTGCATCTCGTGAAAGAACACATCGGTATAGCAGACTTTCGCGCCGCCGTGGATATAGAAGATCGCCGGATATCTGCGCGAAGAGTCGAAATCCGCCGGTTTCAGCACCAGATAATTCACGTTGAACCCGTGATTCCTGAAGGTGAATTTCTCCGCCGGAAGCACGTCCTCTTTTCTCAGGCGCTCATCGCTGAAGCGCGTGAGGCGGACCGCGCCGCCGTTTTCACAGCGCCACAATTCCTCCAGCGTATCCGGCCCCATCGCGACTGCCAGCAGGCCGCCGTCCGGCAGCAATCGAAAACCGGTCACCGACCGGCCGCCCGGCGTCATCTGCGCTGCGCCTTTCCCCGGCACAGCGCGCATCACCACGGAATCGTGTTCCCGGGTGGCAATATAGTACACCGCGCCGTCCCTTGCTTCAAAGCCGCTGCTTTCACCGTACACCGTGTCATGGCAGGTGCTGTCTCCGACGCTGGCTTCCGGGAGATCCAGCCGTTCCACGCTCCCTTCGCAGGCACGGTAGAACAGCGCGTCGTCGCTCATGATGTGCACCTGCTTGTCGTGGGCGGCGAAAAGAACGCAGCCTTCCGCCTCCACCGTCCACGCGTGGATGCGGTATCTGCCCTCCGGCACCAGCAGCACGGGCTCGCTCTTCCCGTTCGGCAGGTAGTATATGCCCGGCTCGGTATTCACGCCCCGGTAGGTGCGCGCCGCCCAGTAAAGTCCCTCCGGCCGCGGCAAAACACGATCCACATTGCTCTGGCGCGCGGTGATCCGCACGGTGCATCCGGCCGAATCCACGGCGTACAGCACGCTCCTGCGGCCGCTCACAAAGCCTTCTCCGTTGAAGTACGCCGGAATTTCATCGAGGATTTCAAATCCGTCCTCCCAGTCCTTCAGGAAGGAAAGGTCCGCTGGATAGTCGCTCTCCCGCAGGCATTCGCTTTTCAGATACGCGCAGCCGCCCTGAGCGAGCGGCCAGGCGGACCGGACGCCTTCCGGCAAACGGCAGAGGGTCCTTATCTCTCCCGATTCCACGCAATGCTCTCGCCAGTCCGTACCGCCTTCCGGGTTCACCGCCGGGTATCCGATCGTGCCGCTGTCCAGCCAGACGCATTCGCCGCAGAAGTCCCCGTCCGCGAGCAGCCTGCGGGATTTCCCGCTTTCCAATGAACACAAATGCAGTTCCCGGCTGTAGCCGTTGCTTTCCAGAACCGGCCGCGTCACAGAGAAAACAGCCTGCCTGCCGTCCGGAGACACCGAAAGGCCCGACAGCGATGTGTAATTCAGAAAATCCCTGATGCCGATCATGACATTCCCTCCGTTCACTGAGCCGGCGAACGCGTTTTGCGCCAGCCGCGCATGGAAAAAGGCGTGGCTTCCCACGCCTGCTGTTCGCGCGTCAGCGCTTGCCGCCGCGAATCTCTTTCAGATAGTTGTAGATCGTGAAATTGGTGACGCTGAGGCATTCGGCCACGTATTCCACGGCGCCCCGAACGTCAAAGATGCCCTTCTCCTCCAGCCGCCGCACAAACTCCAGCTTGTCTTCCCGCTGCATATACGCGACGGGCCTGGAAAAGGCGTCGATTTCGTCCTTTACCATGGATTCCGTCACTTCGCTGATATCCCGGGCAAAGCGCTCGCGGCTGTGGGCTCCTTCCCCTGACGGGGCAAACAGGTTGAGTTCCTGCATCAGCTTGCCGGCCAGCGCGAAATCCGTCATATCCTGATTGATGCACAGGGAGCCGATAATCATCCCCGCATTGTCGCGGATGAACATCGTCGAAGACCGCAGCACCCGTCCGTCCGGGAGATTCGTCCGGTAATTGACGCTGTCCGGCGCGTCGTCGCCGTACTTTCGCAGGCACTCCAGCAGGAAATTGGTCGCCGGCGCGCCGATTCTCCGCCCGGTCACGTTCCCGAAGATGGCCACGATAGAGTTCTCCACGTGGCTGAGATCGTGCAGGATCACTTCGTAGCGGGACCCCAACACTCCCTGAAGCCCTTCCATGACCTGCAGAACCGCCTGGAGGTTCGGATGCAGGGCTCTGGTGTTTCCGTTTGTCACGCCTTCTTCTCCTCCGCAAGCAGCCTGACGCCGCGCTCGAGCCGGTTCAGCCCTTCCTCCAGAATGGCCCGGCTGGTCGCGAAGCAGATGCGCACATGGCCCTCGGAACCCGAGCCGAAGAATTTCTCGCCGCCCGGCACGATGGCCAGCTGCACCCGGTCTTTCAGGAAATCCGTAAAGGCTTCGCCGGTCATGCCGGTTTGCGTGATATCCACATAGAACATATAGGTCGCCTGGGGCAGCGCCGGCTTCAGCATCGGCATTTCGCACAGCCGCCGGTAGCCGTAATCCCGGTTCGCCTTCAGGTGCTCGAGGAACGCGTCCACCCAGTAATAGCATTCGTCCACACAGGCCTGGCCCGCCACCTGACAGATGGAGGCGATGCCGCCGGCGGTGGTCATGACCGCGGATTTTTCCACCGCCTTCGTAAAGCGCACGGGATCGGTGGCGTAGAGACACCCCACCCGAAGCCCCGCGATGCCGAAGCTCTTGGAGAAGCCGAAAACCGACAGCACGCGCCTGCAGCGCTCGCTTCCCAGCGCATAGATGCTCACAAACGGCTTTTCCGGATACACGATATCCGACCAGATTTCATCGTTCATGATCGTCAGATCGTATTTCTCGCACAGGGCCATGATGCGTTCCATGTCCTCCACGGTGTACAGAACGCCCAGCGGATTATGCGGATTGCACAAGCCCAGCATGCGCGTTCTGGGCGTGATGCATTCTTCCAGTCCGGTCAGGTCAATGTGTCCGTCCCGGACGCGGGCGGGGAACAGCACCGTGCGGCCGCCGGCGGCCAGACAGGACTCACGGAACAGGTAATCGACCGGGTCGAACACGATCATCTCGTCGCCGGGCTCAAGGCATGCCGCCGCGGCGACGTACATCGCCCGGGCGGCGCTGTCCAGCGGCAGAATCAGTTCCGGATCGATTTCCTCCCCCTTGCGCTCTTTCAGCGCGCGGGCGATGCTTTTGCGGAAGGACGGAAAGCCCATCTTCGGCGTGTAGGAGAAATATCCGCCGCGGATATACTCTTCCATCGCGCGGGCGATTTCCGGCGCAGCCGGGTAATCCGGATCGGCTGCCGTCAGCGGAATGGTGCCGGGCGGCACCTCGGCCCACCGGTAATTGTAGGCGCGCTCTTTCAGAATGTCCAGACGGACGTTCTCATTGTCAAACAGTGCCATATTACGCCTCATCCGTTTCCGCGATCGCTTCGATTTCACAAAGGACTCCCTTGGGCAGCGCTTTGGCCGCCACACAGGAACGCGCCGGGCAGCTGACAAAGAACTTCTCATAGATGCCGTTGAAAGCCGGGAAATCGGCCATATCCGCCAGGAAACAGGTGGTTTTGACCACACGCTCCATGCCGGATCCAGCGGCCTTCAGAACCGCCGCCACATTCTTGCAGGACTGCTGAGCCTGCTCTTCGATGGCGGAGCCGGCGATCGAGCCGGTAGCCGGATCGACCGGGATCTGGCCGGATACGAACACGAGGCCGCCGGCAGCGATTCCCTGGGAATACGGTCCGATTGCGGCGGGTGCTTCTGTGGTGCTGATTTTCCTCATTGTGGTGCCCTCCTCAAGCGTTGAATTGTTAATGACAGCCGCTGCGCGGCGCGGGGCTTCCGGCCGCGGCGGGTTGCTTATACGAGTTCCAGATGGCATGCCACCCGGGTTCCGTCTTCCATTTCGCGCAGCGCCGGCTTTTCCCGTTTGCAGACATCCATGCAGTATCTGCAGCGGGGATGGAACGGACAGCCGGAAGGCGGATTGATCGGGCTGGGAATATCGCCGGTCAGCAGAATCCGTTTTCCGGTATCCGTCTGGCGGATATTGGGAATCGCCGAAAGCAGCGCCTGGGTGTACGGATGCCGGCGCCGTTCATAAATGGCTTCTTTGCTGCCGATCTCCACCACGGTGCCCAGATACATCACCATCACCCGGTCGCACAGGTGCTTGATGATGCGCAGGTCGTGGGAGATAAACATGTACGTCAGGTTGTATTCCTGCTTGATGTCCTGCAGCAGGTTGATCACCTGCGCCTGGATGGATACGTCCAGCGCGGAAACCGGTTCGTCGCACACCACGAATTTGGGGTTGAGCGCGATGGCGCGGGCGATGCCCACGCGCTGCCTCTGGCCGCCGGAAAACTCGTGCGGATAGCGATAGATGTGTTCCGGCCGCAGTCCGACGCAGCCGATCAGGCGGGTAACCTCCCGATGGATTTCCTCCCGGGACATCTCCCTGTTGTGAATTCTGAAGGGCTCCGCCAGCGTCTGAAAGACCGTCTTGCGCGGATCCAAAGAAGCGTACGGATCCTGGAAGATGATCTGCATCTGCTTGCGCATTTCGCGCATCGTTTTTCCGCGCATGACGTCCAGCCTCCGGCCTTCAAACCGGATCTCGCCCTCCGTGGGCTGCATCAGATTCAGCGCCAGCCTTCCGGTGGTGGATTTTCCGCATCCGGATTCGCCGACCACACCCAGCGTCTCCCCGCGGAAAATCTGGAAGCTGATATCGTCCACCGCCTTGACCGGACGGTTTCTGTCCCCCGAAGGAAAGTATTTCTTCAGGTGTCTGACATCCAGCAACACTTCGCTCATTGTTCAAACCTCCTGCAGCGCACCTGCCTGCCTCCTCCAAGGGCCGTCAGTCCGATCCGGCTTTTCGAGCACTGTTCGCAGGCGAACTGACAGCGCGGCGCGAACCTGCAGCCCGCGGGCATGTCATAAAGGCTCGGTACAAGGCCCTCCAGCGTGCGCAGACGCTCGGCGTTCTCTTCGATATCGGGAATGGAATTCATCAGGCCGATGGTGTACGGATGCTTCGGATCGCTGAACAGTTCCCGGGTCGGGGCCATCTCCACAATGTCGCCCGCGTACATGACTGCCACTTCGTCGGCCATTTCCGCAATGACCCCCAGATCGTGGGTAATGATGATGATCGCCATGTTCAGCTGTTCCTGCAGCGATTTCAGCAGAGCCAGAATCTGCGCCTGGATGGTCACATCCAGCGCCGTGGTCGGCTCGTCCGCAATCAGCAGTTCCGGATCGCCGGACAGGGCCATCGCGATCATCACCCGCTGACGCATGCCGCCGGACAGCTGATGCGGGTATTCGTCCACGCGGCGCGCCGGTTCGGGAATGCCGACCATTTCAAGCAGCTCGATCGAACGCTGCCACGCCTGCTTTTTGTCCATTCCCTTGTGAAGCATCAGAGACTCCGAAATCTGGTAGCCGACGGTGAACACCGGGTTCAGCGAGGTCATCGGCTCCTGAAAGATCATCGACAGCTTGTCGCCGCGCAGCTTCTGCATTTCCCTCTCGGGCAGCTTCAGAATGTCGCGTCCGTCGAAGATGATCTCGCCGCCCTCGTAACGGCCCACCGTGGTATCCACCAGCCGCATAATCGACAGGCTGGTCACGCTCTTGCCGCAGCCGGATTCCCCGACGATTCCCAGGGTCTTTCCGCGATCCAGCGTGAAGGATATATCATCCACAGCCTTGCCGACACCGGCATCGGTATAAAAATATGTTTTCAGGTTTCTGACTTCCAGCAAGCTCATGCCTCCGCCTCCTCAGCCTACATGAATCTCGTGGGGCGTATGGGACAGGTTTTCCGCGCCGTTTTCGGTCACCAGCACGTCGTCTTCCGTTCTCACGCCGCAATCGCCGGGGAAATAGAGCCCCGGTTCCAGCGTGAACACCATGCCCGGCGACAGTACAGTGCGCTCGTTGCCGATCTGCACCCTCGGGCATTCGTGGATTTCCACGCCGATGCCGTGACCCAGTCCGCGCAGTGCGTAATTGTCGAGGTTCTCCCGCAAAAACGGCACGCGGTGCGCGTTTTCCACGTCGATCGCCCGTACGCCGGGCCGGACCGCGGCAAATGCCGCGTCCTGGGATTCCTGCACCAGGCGGAAGATTCGCATATGCTCCGGCGAAACGTCGCCGAACAAAACCGTGCGCGTCATGTCCGAGCAGTACCCGTCCATGAATACGCCCAGATCGCAAACGACCATATCGCCGTTTTCGATGACTCTGCCGGTGGGAAACGCGTGCGCAAGCGCGCCGCGCGGCCCCGAGCCCACGATGGTGTCGAAAGCCAGCTTGTCGGCTCCGGCCTTGCAGGCGCGATAGGAGAACTCGTCAGCGATGTCCTTTTCGGTCATTCCGATCCGCATCATCCGGACGGTTTGCCCGAAAGCCGTCTCCGCGCATTCGATCGCGGAGCGAATCGCCTGAATCTCCTCGGCGTCTTTCACCATGCGCAGTTCGGTAAAGTACTCCTGTTCGCAGGAAAGCTCGACCCCTCCCAGCCTGTCCTTCAGCACAAAATACTCGTCCAGCGTCATACAGGCTTCCAGCGCCAGGCGTTTCACGCCGCAGCCGAGAATCATCTTTGCCACCGCGCCCAGCCGGTCCGCGCGGTATTCGATGATCTCCACTCCCTCGGCCTGCTGCCGCGCCTGTGTGGTATAGCGCATGTCCACCACCATGAACGCCCCGCCGCGGGTGACGAGCAGGTAGCCCAGGCTGCCCGTGAAGCCGGCAAACCAGCGGCGGTTTTCATAGGAGATCAGCAGTACGCCGTCCAGGCCGCGTTCATCCAGAAAGCGAAGGAGGCCTTCGCGTCTTTTCCGATAATCTGCCATATGCAATCCCTCACTTCTTTTGCTTGACGTCGAACGCGTCGCGCAGGCCGTCGCCGATGAAATTGATGCTCAGAACCGACAGCAGGATGCATGTGCCGGCAGGGACCCACTGCCAGGGCCGCGTGGTGAGCGTGGCCAGATTGTTCGCGTTCATCAGCATGTTGCCCCAGCTGGCGGTGGGCAGCTGTACGCCGACGCCCAGGTAGCTCAGGGACGCTTCCGTCAGAACCGCGTGCGCCATCTGCAGCGTGGCTTCCACGATGATCGGCGCGATGACATTGGGGATCACGTGCGAGAAGATGATCCGTCCGCTGGACGCACCCAGGGAGATCGCGGCCTGAACGTACTCCATTTCGCGCACCCGCAGAATCTCGCCGCGCACCAGCCGCGCGGTTGCCGTCCAGTTGCACAGGCCCATGATGACCATGATGTTGTAAATGCTCGGCTTCAGAATCGTCGCGATGATGATGATCAGAAACATCACCGGAAAGCAGTTCACCACGTCGACCGTCCGCATCAGAATCATGTCCGCTCTGCCGCCGAAGTAGCCGGCGACCGCGCCCACCAGAACGCCCACGATGGTCGAAATGCCCACCGATACCAGGCCGACGCTGAGAGAAACCCGGGCCGCGTATACGAGGCGGCTGAATTCATCCCGGCCGACGCTGTCCGTGCCCAACACCGTGCCGCTCTCGGCGGGGGAGGCGTTTTTCAGAATGGCTCCGGATTCATTCTTCAGCGACTCGTAGGGATCATTCTGCGTGATCAGCGGGGCAAAGACGGCCGCCAGAATCAATATGCAGATCAGCGCCGTTCCGACCAGCGCCAGCTTATTCTTTCTGAACCGCTTCCAACCGTCCGTCTTGAACAGGCTGGTACGCTTTTTCGCAGTCATTTCCATTCTTTTGCCCACCTTTAATAGCGAATTCGCGGATCCACCGCGGAATACATGATGTCCGCCAGCAGGTTGCCCGGCAAAACCAGAATGGCCGTGAACAGGGTCAGGCCCATCAGCACCTGATAATCGCGGTTGCCGATGGCGTCCACGCCCAGCAGCCCCATACCGGGCCAGCCGAACACCTTTTCGGTGATATACGCGCCGCCGAACAGGTTGGGAATCGACTGTCCGAAGATCGTGATGACGGGGATCAGCGAATTCTTCAGCGCGTGCCGGTAAATGACCGCCCGCTCCGCCAGTCCCTTCGCCCGCGCGGTTCTGATGTAGTCCTGGTTCAGCGTTTCAATCATGCTGCTGCGGGCAAAGCGCATGACGCTGGAGAGATTCGCCAGCGACATCACCAGCGCCGGCATCACCAGATAGCGCAGCTTATGGAGAAACAACTGGAACCCGGTGCCTCTGAAGAGCGCGGAACCGAAGCCGGAGGTCGGGAACCATTTCAGCTTCATCGCGAAGATATAAATCATGCCCATGCCAAAGAAGAAGCTGGGAATGGAGATGCCGATGAACGAAAACACCGTCAGCCCGTAATCCCCTTTCGAATACTTGTGCGTCGCGGAATACACGCCCAGCGGGACGCCCACCACGAAGCTGAATACGAACGAGGTAACGGTCAGCAGCAGCGTGGCCGGAAGCCGTTCCAGAATCATCTCCAGCACGTTCTGTCCGTTAAAGGTGCTGTAGCCGAAGTTCCCCTGGACAAGCTCCTTCAGCCAGTTCCAGTACTGCACGATGATCGGCTGGTTGAGCCCCAGCTTTTCCTGCGCGCGCTGCAGCGCTTCGCTCGAGGACCGGGGGCTGATCATGCCGCCGAGCGGGCCACCCGGCGCCAGTTTCATGATGAAGAACGTCAACAGCGTAATTCCGAAGACCACCGGGATCGCCTGAAGCAGGCGTTTTCTGATGTACTTGCCCATGCTGCCTCCTGTCAGGCGTTCATCGCCTGTACGTCGGGAATGAAGAGATCGGCGCTGACCGCTTCGAAGGTAAAACCGTCCAGCGACTCAATGAATCTGGCGTATTTGCCCATCGTCAGGCCGTCGCAGAAAGCGACGTTCTCGGAGAAATCCAGCGCGATTCGCTTCGGCGCCAGTTCGCGAACCATGTTCGCCAGCGTCTGATCGAAGCTGTCATAGCGGACCACTTCGTCAAACAGGCCGGATTCCTCCACATCCTGCGCGTCGATGCTGGAAGCCGTGGCCAGCTTTCTGCCGCTGCGCGCGAACAGAAAAGCGCTGGACCCGACGGTATCCACGCCGGGGATGAACGCCGTCATCGGATCGCATCCTTCGGCGGTGATGATCAGGTACAAATCGATATCCAGCGCGTCCAGCCGCGCGATCACGTCCCCAATGATTTTCCTGTTTGCCGTGTAATCCTTCATAATGCAGCCTCCCTGGCGGAATCGCGCGGCCATACTCCGCAGATTTTCCCGATCGTTTCATCCAGAACCCTCAGGCCGAACCGGAAGGAAGACGAGAGAATGCTTTCGTCCGTTCCGTGCACCTTCGGAAGAATCCTGTCGAAGGAATCGCCCATGGTCACCGGCGAAAAGCCGTAGACCACGCTGCCCGTTCCGGCGAAAAAGCGCCCGTCGGTGCGCCCGAGCGCGAGCATCGGCAGCACTTCGCCTTCAAACCCGTTGTGCCGGCACGCTTCGGACAGGATTTCCGTCACCTCGTCCAGCCGGGAATTCTCTTTGTTGCTCTCAAACCCTGCCTCGCAGCCGATCATTTTCCATGTGACCTGCGTGCCGCGCAGATGTCTGTCAAGATAGCGCTTTACTTCGCCTTCGTCCGCGTAAGGAAGAAGCTTGAATTCCAGCACCGCTTCGACGGCGCCCGGGATGACGTTGCTCCTGACGCCGATCGAATAATTGCGCATGCCGATGCTGCAAACCCCCGCGTAGCCCAGAATGTCCCGCCCGACGGCGCTGTCCCATTCGTCGCTGCCGACGGTCCCGACCATGCTCTCCCGGGTGGCCAGGCTTCCGCAGCAGAGCTCCTCCCCGTTTTCGAACACCCGTTTCAGGCCTTCCGCCAGCTTCAGCATCGCCTGGTCTTCGGTCGGCGCGCTCGCGTGTCCGGCCGTTCCCTCCGCCCGCAGGCGGACCCGGCAAACGGCCTTCTCTCCCACCGTGAGCATCATGTAGTCTCTGCCGTTGATGCGCAGCGGAAACCCGCCGCCTTCATTGATGACAACCGCGCCTTCGAACAGTTCGGGGTTCGTCTGACGCACATAGCCCATTCCGTATTCGCTGCCCTGCTCCTCGTCGATGGTGGCCAAAAACCGGACATCCCGGTTCATTTCCGCCTCATGGCCCAGCAGGTGAACGAACGCGAACAGCTCCATCGCGGTCAGGTGTTTGGTATCCAGCGTGCCGCGCCCCCAGATTCGCCCATCCGCTTCCTCCGCGGAAAACGGAGGATGGCTCCACTTGTCCGCCTCCGCCGGCACCACATCCACGTGGGATATCAATACCAGCGGCGGCTGCGACGGATGCGAGGCGCGAATCTCGGCCAGCAGGTTCGGACGTTCAGGCGTCTTCGCGATGCGCCGAGTCTTTGCTCCGCAGGCTTGCAGTGCCTGTTCCAGGTACGCGCAGATTTCTTCTTCGCCTTCTGTCGCCGTTACCGACGGGATTCGGATCAGATCGGCAAACAGCCGGAAGGCCTCGTCTTCTCTCATCTTCATAAGCCGGCTCCCGTCAGCTTCGGAAAGGGATTTCAATCAGCGCCGTCTGGCGCTTGCTGATCAGTTCACAGCCGTCGTCGGTCAAAAGCACGTCGTCCTCGATGATGCAGCTGGGCTTGCTTCGATCCTGCAGCACCGTGGGTTCCAGCGCGTAAATCTCGTTCTTGCGCAGAATTCCGTGGGAAGCCGGCCGGACCGGCCGGGACAGCGCGGTGCCTCCGTCGTGCACCTCCAGTCCCACCTGGTGCCCCACCGCGTGAGGGATATCCGGATAGCCCGCGTCGACGATCGCCTTGCGCCCCACCGCGTCCACCTCGTAGCCGTGGATTCCGGGCCGGATCATCGCCATGCACTGGCCAACCGCGTTGATCGCCGCGTTGGCCGCGTCCGTAACCTCCTTCGGCGCGTGCTCTTCCCCGGGCTTCAGAAAGTACAGCGTCCGGGCGATGTCGGATGTGTAGCCGTTATAGCGAATGCTGAAATCGATCACCAGCATATCGCCGGGTTCGATCCGATTGATGTCGTTGGGGTTCCTGTGGGACATGCCGCCTTTCGGGCAAAGGACCAGCGGGTATTCCGGCGGATCGCCGAAGGCGGTGACCACGCCGCGCTTTTCGCATTCCTCCATCATGATCTTCGCCACGCCCACCTCTGTCAGGCCCGCGCGGATGCGTTCAAACAGCGCGTCGTAAATATCGGTGGTGATGGCGCTGCATTCCCGCATGATCGCGATTTCGGAGGGCGTCTTCACTGCCCGCAGCTCCTCCAGCATCGGATAGCTGCTGATTCGCACGTTCGCCATCGTTTCCTTCCCGATGGCCTTTTCCATCTTCGCGAACAGGCCGACGGTCAGCCCGTCGCAGCGGTTGTCCACAGTGGATTCGTTGAGCGCAAGGCGCTTCGTCCCGTTCCGTTCAAACAGGTCCCTGAACGCTTCCATATACTGCGCACCGCGGGCGGGGATCACCTGCGTATACAGGCCGGACGAGACAAAGCCTTCCGCGTCCGCCGGATCGCATACCGCGAAGCGGCTGCCGTCCCGGTTGAGAACGAACAATACCTCTCTGCGCGTATCGGTGTTGAACATCAGCTCCAGCGCGCAGTCGGTCTTCAGCCGGCTGTAGATCGCCCACTGATCGATCTCCCGTTCCCGCATCATTTCCGCCGCGCGGGCCATTTTCTCTTCCGCCACACGGTTCCTGTCGATCATGCTTCCTTCTCCTCTCCCGCTGCCGCCAGCACGGCCCTCGAAAGCACCCTGCTGCCGAACACCACCGAATCCCGGTGAATGCGCTCGTTCACCCCATGCACCATCTTTACAGCGCTGTCAAAGGTCATATCCCATCCGAAGACCGGACTGTACCCGTAAACCCTGGCTCCGGTGCGCGTCAGATAGCGGCCGTCGCTGGATCCCATCGACACGAAGGGCAGAATCTCTGCTTCTTGCCGGGTTTTTCCCAGTTCCGCCAGCGTCGCGTTTTCCAGAAGCGTCAGAAAACCGCTGTCCGGACTGCTCTCGTAGCCGTCGCTCAGATCCAGGATTCGCGCCTCGCAATCCCACTTTTCACAGAGGCTGTCCAGCACGCGCTGCAGGTAATCCCTGCCGAAGCCCGGCAGCAGCCGCACATCGCAGGTGACCGTAACGGTGTTGACGTTCTTTCCGGCAATCATGGTCACCGTCATGGTATTGCGCTTCATCGCATCCAGTATTTTTGCCATCATCGGCGAAAGCCGGGCCCCGTTCAGCCGGCTTTCAAACCGGCGCACCGTTTCCAGGGCTGCGCCTTCCATTTCCGTCCTGCCGATGTCACAGGCCAGCGCCATCGCCCTGGCCATGCCGTCCCCGCTGGCGAAGTAAGGGCCTTTGGCTTTTCGGGCTTTTACGGTAAATTCAACCGTGCCGCAGGATTTCTGTCCCGACTCGCACAGATAATACTCTTTTCCGCAGGCGACGACCGGGAATCCCCCGCCCTCGCTGATTACGTCGCTGCCGGCGATCCAGTCCGCGCCGGTTTTGACGCGTCCGTCAATTTCGATTTCGTGTTCCAGAAACCAGCGCATGCCGTACCGGCTGCCTGCTTCCTCGTCGCACGTCGCAAGGAAAAAGACATCCCGGCGCAGCGCGGTGCCCCGCTGCTTCAGCGCGAGAAACGCGGCAAGCTCCATCACGGTCAGCTGCTTGGTATCCACGGTGCCGCGGCCGTAGATATACCCATCGTGCTCCTGCGCCTCAAAGGGCGGATACTGCCAGCCGTCCCCGTCAGCGGGCACCACATCCAAGTGGCTCAGCAGAAACAGCGGCTTTTCCGCCGGGTTTTCCGCCGGCAGAAGGGCGATGATGTTCCCGCGTCCCGGCACAGGTTCCTGCACCGTGCAGGCGACGCCTGCTTCTTCGAGAATTTCCGCCAGGCGCCTGACGATGCGCATTTCGCCTCCCGGCGGGTTTACGGTATCGATGCGCACCAGCTCTTTCAAAAGCCGGACCGGGTCAAGGATCATAGGAACCTCCCCGCGCGCTCCATTGGGCGCGCATTGAAAAGCAGAGACCCGAAGCGATCCCCCGGGTCTCTGCGGTCAGGCTGTCAATCAGTCAACGCTCCACTTTTCGATCTGGAACGTCACACCGCGATAGTCCGCGATGAAGTTTTTGACCCGGGTGCTCACGCCGGTGGTCGCGTAGTTGCCGTAGGTGGGAATCCAGTACAGGTCATTGGATTCGATCTCGGCGATCCTGTGGAAGGTCTCGGCGCGCTCGTCGGGATCGGTCTGGGTCAGCTGCAGCTTGAACAGCTCGTCGATCTCGGGGTTGCTGTAGTGGCCGAAGTTCCAGGAGCCTGCGCCGGTGTTGGTGGACAGGTACTCGTTGTACTCGTTGGGGTCAACTTCGACGCCGAAGCCCAGCGTGTACATCTGGTAGGAATCCGCGGTGGTTTCGCTGGCACCGGAATCCGGCAGCAGCTTGGTGAAGGCCAGGGTCGCGAAGTCCTGGGTGACGATCTCGACTTCCACGCCGATTTCCTTCCACTGCTGCTGATACAGGGTCGCCATGGCTTCGCCGGTGGCGCTGCTGGACAGGTCATAGACCAGGTGCAGCGTCTGGCCGTCCTTCTCATAGTAGCCGGTGGAATCGTTCATCACGTAGCCCGCTTCCTCCAGCAGTGATTTGGCCTTCTCCGGGTTGTACTCGTATACGGTGACGTTCTCGCTGTGAGACCAGTGGTTGGCCGGGAAGATGTCATCGGAGACATACGCCAGGCCGTTGCCGTACACGGTGTCAATGACGGTCTGCTTGTCTATGCCGTAAGCCAGCGCCTGGCGCACGCGCAGATCGCTGAGGGTCTCGTTGAGCATGCTGAAGCCGATGTAGTAGACCGTCATCTGCTCGTTGGTGTA
>JAFWEY010000078.1 GCA_017512675.1 Clostridia bacterium
GAACCGTGAGCGTTCCCGCCTCCTCCCGGGGCGGACGCACACTCAATTTCGAACGGCAGGGCGCGCACCCGCGCCCCTGTTTTTTCTTATCTTCCCATGGGTTTATTTTCGTTTCGCACCGTGCGGCCGGGCGCACCGCCGAGCAGGCGCTGCCGGGCAGCCGGCTTCGGCAGCGGCGCGAAACCGCGGCAGGGAACGTTTCCCTTTGCTTCGCCGTCCAATTGACAGTCAATCGATTGCGGGCATCCGCCCCGCCAAAGGAGGTCACGGCGATGAAGCGTATCGTTTCTGTTCTTCTCATTCTGCTGTTCACAGCGCTCCCTCTCCATGCCGAGCAGGCCGCGTTTTCGGCGTTCGATTTCGTGTGCGGGCACGCCGGCAGCGATTGGATCTGCTATATTTTCCCGGATATCACGCTGTACATGCCCCTCGCGTGGGAAGGGCGGATCACGGCGGTGCAGGACAGCTCCGGCGTTTCCTTCTACCAAACGGCAAGCCTGGAAAAATACGCGGAAGAGGGCGTTGAAGGCGGCGGATTCCTGTTCCGGCTCTGCGCCAGCGAGGACGAGAGCTTTCGCGATCTTCCCGCGTACGCCGATCTCGGATACAGCGAAAACGTCGGATTGCATTTCTATCTGACGCTCCCTTCGGACTATCCCGCGTATCCGGGGGACGAAGCCGTCCGGGCGGAATACGACGAAATGGCAAAGGAAACCGACACGATCCGGGAAGACGCGGAGATCGGGCCCAACATGAGCTTTTACCCCCCCGACGGCGTCCCCCTCGACGGCAACGGCCTGGCGTGACGCAAACCGCCGGGCCCCAATGAGCATTTAATGCAGCGGCTGCGCCGGCAGGCAGCCCCGTTCACCGGCATTCCGTTCCGCGTCCCCCGCGGGCGGGATGCGCTCGTCGGCCGGAAACGGCCGGAAGGAGGAATTCCCATGAAGTATTTTATCCCCGTTCTTATCCTGGTGTGCGCCCTGTTGTTTTCCTCGTTTGCGGCGGCCGAAGAAGCCCCCGTTCCGGACGAATCCTCGATTCAAGGCGGTCCGGCAAGCGGCGAGACCGATGCGAGCGCGTCCTTTGATCAGTCTTTTCTCCGTTACATCCGCGCGCGGAAGGAAAAGGAGAACTACATCGTCTCCCCGCTCTCCTTTCGCGCCGCACTGATCCTTGCCGCGGAAGGCGCGGACGGCGACACGCGCGGGCAGCTGCTGAACGCGATGGGCTTTGCGTCCGAAGAAGAAATGCTTACCTGGTACGAATCGGTCCGCGAAAGCGTCGGTTCCTTCGACGGCTGGGTGCGCAGGCAGGAGCAGATCGCGCAGGAGGAAGCGCAGTATTATCCCGACGGGGAAGCGCCCGAGGTGCCGCCGCACGCGTTCAGGGTTTTGAACAGCGTATGGAACAACGCCGGCCGTTTCGGGGAGTTTCTGCCCGACTATACCCGTTCCGTCGCGGAGCGTTACGGCGCGGAGGCGAACAGCGTGCCGGCGGATCAGATCACGGAGGCCGTCAACCGCTGGTGCGGCGAGGCCACCGACGGCCTGATCCCGAAGATTTCGGACGATCTGTCCGGGTGCGCGGCGGCGCTGGTCAACGCGGTCTATCTGAAAAGCTCCTGGGCGAACGAGTTTTCGAAATACATGACCGAGCCGGAGGACTTTACCGACGCGGACGGAAACGTGACCCGCCGCGACATGATGAAGGCAAAAGACCGTTACCTCTATTATGAGGATGGGGATACCAAGCTGGTTTCCATTCCGCTGAACGGCGGCCTGAGCTTCATCGCCGTGCTTGGAGACGATTCGAACTGGCTGGAGAACTTCGAATCGGCGGAATACACGGACGTGGACCTGTGGATTCCGAAGCTCGACACGGAGAGCTCCTTCGGAACGGACGAGCTGGTCGGGTATCTGAAGGACCGGGGCGCCGTAGACGCCTTCGACGCGGACGCCGCGGACTTCTCCCGCATGGCGGATTTTCCGTGGTACATCAGCGATATCCTGCAGAAAGCGAAGATCAAAACCGACGAGGAGGGCCTGGAAGCCGCGGCGGTTACGATCGCCCTGATGGCGGAGGGCGCGGCGCTGGAGCCGGAAGAGCCGCAGTACAGGGTGTTTCATGCCAACCAGCCCTTCCGGTACTATATCGTTACCGCGTCGGCCCGGCCTCCGCTCACGGTATTCGCGGGACAGGAAGCGAAATAAGCGGGCCCGGATAAGGCGCTCCGGGGCCGAAGGAGCATCGGGCGCAGGAAGAGGGCCAGCCCTACCGCCGCAGGCGGGAAACGAAGCCCCGGCCGGATTTTCCAGCCGGGGCTTCGCTGCGCCCTTCGGCTTACCCGGTGCTGCCCGGGCGGCCCCTTTTCAGTTTTCCGGATGGATGCGGCACTGTGCCCGTTCCGCCCGGTCTTCGCGGCCGCACCTTCGGAACCGCCGCATCTGCAGCCCGGGCGCAAGCGGGCAGCGCCAGCAGAACCGCGGACAGCCTTTTCATGTATTGTTCCGTTTGCCTCTCTTTTCCGCCTTCTCCGCACGGGAGCCGCGTTCCCTTTCAGGAAACCGGATTTCCCTGCCTGTCGATGAGAAAGCTTCTCCACCCGTTTTCCTGATCCCGTTCGCACACGAGCGCGCGGCCGCCGTGAAACCCGGATATGGAATACCAGGAAGGCCGGATCACCACGTTCCCCGCCGTATCGACGCATCCGCAAACGCCGTCCTGCATAACCGTGGCGAGCCCTTCGCTGAACGGGTCGATGAAGTCCCAGACCGGTTCGATGACGACGTTTCCCTGGGTATCGATGCAGCCGCGTTTTCCGTCCTTTTCGACGACCGCCAGACCGTCCCTGAACGGCACCACCCAATCCCATACCGGTTCGCTGACGATTCTTCCCTCCAGATCCAGGAAGCCCCATTTGCCGTCCCGGCTGACTTTCGCAAAGCCTTCCTCTATCGTCCAGTCGCGGTTCTCCCACTGCGGTTCGGAAACGATCCGGCCCCGGCTGTCGATGAGCCCCCATTTGCCGTCCCGGCTGACCAGCGCAACGCCGCCGCTGAACGCGTCGGCGTCCTCCCACTGCAGTTCGCCGATCAGAACGCCCCGGGTGTCGATAAAGCCCCAGCGCCCGTCCTTTTTGACGCGCGCCAGTCCCTCGCGGAACGAATCCGCATAGTCCCACTGAAGCTCAAGGGCAATCTCCCCCCGCGTATCGATGAAGCCGTATTTGCCGTCCCGCTCCACCGCACAAAGCCCGCAGCTGAACGGCTTGACCCCGTCCCACTGCAAATCCGAAAGGAAGTTCCCCTCAAGATCGATGACGCCCCAGAGATCCCCCTGCCTGACGCCTATGAAGCCTTCGCTGATCAGGCCCATGCCGTCCCACTGCGGTTCAATGACGGTCTCGCCGTTCAAGCCGATGACGCCCCATTTTTCGTCCCTGTGCACCCGCGCCAGCCCGTCTTTGAAGAAATAATAAGGCCAGGTGGTATCGTCCCACTGGGGTTCGGAAACGAGATTCCCCCGCGTATCGATAAAGCCCCATTTGCCGTCCAGCTTGACCGCGGCCCGCCCTTCTTCGAAGTCCGCGGCGTTATCCCATACGAGATCGACCGCGGCGTTACCCTCGGCATCGATGAACCCGTACTTTTCCTTCCCGTAGGCGATGCTCCGGTAAACCCTGGCAAAGCCGTTGCGGAAATCCTCGCCGTGCTGCCAGACAGCCCGGCTGACCGTCTCCCAGTGATCGTCGATATAGCCGTACATGCCGTTGACATCACAGTATCTGGCAATCCCCTCGTGGAAGCCGAAAAGGCCCGAGACATGCCCGGGGAACTCCGCGGCGTCCGATGAAGCCGCATGTCCGGCGGAAACCGCCAGCAGCAGCGCCAGAACCAGAGCGGCAAAACGTTTCTCCATCATTTTCTCCCCCTCACCAGCAGACATGCGGATTCCGCGGGGCAGCCCCCGAAGCGGCTTCAAAGCGGCCGCTCCGGCGAACCCGCGGAAATCCGGAGCGAGCAGGATTATTATACGCATTTCCCTGCGGCCTTGTCAACAATCGCGCGGACGCGAAAGCCGTGGAAATGCCTCCCGCCGGAAGACGCCGGCGGGAGGCCGTGACGGACAAGGCTTCTGCATGGAACTTCGTATTGCTCGCGCCGGGCGCGGCCGGTACAGAGCATCCGGGTTCACTTCACCTTCCACGTAAAGGAGGCGATCCTGATCCCGTCGCAGTACCATACGGCCTCGTGGTTCCCCGTCCTGCCCCGGAGCTGCGAAGCGTCCGCCCTGTAGGCGAGATTGCTGCCTGGTTCGATCGGCCACGTGCCCCAGTCGATGAACTCTCCGTCCACCCGGCAGCTGATCGAGACGCTGACGCGGCTGCGGCCGTTGTTCGAAACGACCATGGCCGGCGAATAGTACTCGCCGGACTTGAGCTTGCGAAGCTGCACGGTCTTCCCGCTCTTCCGGGTGATTCCCCGCTGGAAGCCGGCGCTGTTGTTCACGTCGAGATGCTGCGTGTGCGTCACGTTCTTCGGAAGGACCGTCTTCAAATCGAGTATCGGCTTGTATTCTGCGATCGGAACGTGCGTACGGATCATGCTTTCGCCGTCGAGGCCGTACCAGGTCCTGCCGGCTTTTTTCCCCTCGTCGTCCCAGGTGGCGTCCAGCCAGAAATACTTCCCGTTCGCGCACGCGATATTCCACGCGTGGGCCCCGCCGTTGGTTCCGTCATCGTAATAGACGTCTCCGTTGATGTAACTGCTGGCGAAGCCCGCGAAGTGGGCGTACATGACGAAAATCTGCGAGTATCCGTTGCAGACGGCTTTGTTGTTCTTCAGCGCGAAATAGGCCAGCTGCGTGTCTTCTCCGTTCGCCCATCCGTATTCAAACCGCTTGCACAGATCGTCGTGAATGGCTCTGAGGCCCTTCTTCTCTCCCTGCCCGGCGTAGCGCCGCGCGGTTTCGGCCGCATCCTGAATGAAGCGCTCCTGCTCGCGAAGGGGCATCCTGTATTTCAGGCTGACCGTCATGCCGCCGGAGCCCGGGACGACCAGGCTTGCCCAGCGATCGTAGGCGCACAGTTCCGGGGCCTCGTTGTAGATGAGATCCACCATCCACGAGGCACGGTCCAGGGTTACGCCAGAAGGGACGGAGACGCTTTCCTGACCGGTATACAGCGCGTCATAGAGCCGGTCGTACAGCGTGCGCTCCGCGTCGGAAAGATAATTGTATATGATGCTCAGATGAATGTCATACGGACAGTGCGACGGTTCCGCGCCGGCGGCGGCCGCCAGAAAACAGACCAACAGGAGCGCCGGAAGCGCGATCGCCCGGTTCTTCATCGTCAAGCCCCCTCGTTTTACGCCGGAACGGCGGCCTGCGCCCTCCCGGCGCGGTCTTCCCCGGCCGCCTCCGCCCGGAGAAGCGGTTCGCGGGTTCACTTCACCTTCCACGTAAAGGAGGCGATCCGGATCCCGTCGCAGTACCATATGGCCTCGTGGTTCCCCGTCCTGCCCCGGAGCTGCGAAGCGTCCGTTCTGTAGGCGAGGCCGCTGCCCGGTTCGATCGGCCACCGGCCCCAATCGATGAGCTCTCCGTCCACCCGGCAGCTGATCGAGACGCTGACGCGGCTGCGGCCGTTGTTCGAAACGACCATGGCCGGCGAATAGTACTCCCCGGACTTGAGCTTGCGAAGCTGCACGGTCTTCCCGCTCTTCTGGGTGATTCCCCGCGTGTAGCCGGCGCTGTTGTTCACGTCGAGATGCTGCGTGTGCGTCACGTTCTTCGGAAGAACCGTCTTCAAATCAAGAATCGGCTTGTATTCTCTTTTCGGAACGTGCGTCCGGAACATGCTTTCGCCGTCGAGGCCGTACCAGGTCTTCCCGGCTTTGTTTCCCTCGTCGTCCCAGGTGGTATCCAGCCAGAAATACTTCCCGTTCGCGCACGCGATATTCCATGAGTGGGACCCGGCGCCCTTGGTTCCGTCCTCGTAATAGCCGTCTCCGTTGACGTAGCTGCAGGGGAAGCCCGCGAAGTGGGCGTACATGACGAAGGCCTGCGCGTATCCGTTGCAGACGGCTCTGTTGAGCTTCAGCGCGTAATAGGCCAGCTGCGTGTCCCCTTCGGCCGAATACCCGTATTCAAACCGCTTGCACAGATCGTCGTGAATGGCTTTGAGGCCCTTCTTTTCCCCTTTTCCGGCGTAGCGCCGCGCGGTTTCGGCCGCATCCTGAATGAAGCGTTCCTGCTCGCTGAGGGGCATCCTGTATTTCAGGCTGATCGTCATGAAGCCCGTGCCGAATTCGATCTTGCTTGCCCCGCCGTCGTAGGCGCACAGCTCCGGGGCCTCGTTGCAGATGAAATCAGCGATCCACGCGGTCTGGCCCCAGCTCAAGTCCGAAGGGACCAGGACGCTTTCCTGCCCGGTATACAGCGCGTCATAGAGCCGGTCGTACAGCGTGCGCTCCGAGGCGGTAAGATGATTGTACACGATGCTCAGATGAATGTCATACGGACAGTGCGACGGTTCCGCGCCGGCGGCAGCCGCCAGCAAACAGAGCAACAGGACCGCCAGAAGCGCGATCGCCAGGTTCTTCATCCTCAACACCCCCTCGTTCTTTGCCGGAACGGCGTCCCGCGCCTTGCCGGCCGCGGGAGAAATCCTCCGCAGCGCCCGGCCGAGGATCTGCCCGCGCCCGGGCGGAAGGCCGGGGATTCGGGCAGCAGGCGGAACGCCGCATCAAAAGTATACTACATTCCGCAGCGGATGTCCATACCGGAAACCGCGCCGGCCGCACGCGCGCGTTCGGACGGAGGGGACGAAAAATCCGGGCCGGATCCCCTGCATGCGGTCCTCCGCACGCAGAACGCTTCCATCCGGACCGCGGATGTGGTATACTGGCAATCGGAACGGCTGTACAGGCCGGGATCTGTTCCCGCGGCTTCGCCGCGGAACGTAAAGGGGGAATTCTCGATGCACTTTGTCTGGCCGATGGCGCTGGTGGTGGTATCCAATATCGTTTACCAGGTCTGCACCAAATCCACGCCGAACGATATCAACCCGTTCGCGTCTTTGATCGTCACGTATCTGGTGGGCGCAGCGGCAAGCGCGGTTCTGTATTTTCTGCTGGGCCCGAACGGAAATCTGCTGAAGGAGTGCGAAAAGCTGAATTGGACTTCCTTTGTCCTCGGCGTCGTGATCGTCGGACTGGAAGCGGGATGGATCTTCGCCTATAAGGCGGGCTGGCAGGTCAGCACGGGGTTCATCGTACAGAGCGCGTTCCTGGCGGCCGCGCTCCTGCTGGTCGGATTTTTCGTTTACCGCGAATCCCTGACCTGGAATAAGCTGGTCGGCGCCGCGATCTGCCTGATCGGGCTCGTTTTTATCAATTATCGATAGAATCCCTAAATCAGCACTCCGTCGCAGTGATC
>JAFWEY010000079.1 GCA_017512675.1 Clostridia bacterium
CTACGTCCAGCTGCGACGGGGCCATTCTCACCAGAAGGTGTATTAGTTTTCGTATCGCTGAACCCTGCCACATACGTCCTCTGGAACTCCGGCTTCAACCCGGCCTGATTCGCCAACTCCTCATAGTGCCGGTTTAGCTGCAGGATCGTGCCCTGGCAGCGCTGCCGCAGCGTCTCGTCACCGCTGTACCGCGCCAGCGTGGCCGTGTCCTTCTGCTGACGGATCGCCGTTTCGCAGCGCCGCATCTCCTGCGACCACTGATACCTGGTCTTCGTCCGCCCGTCGATTTCCACAGGCTCTGTGGAAAACTCCCGCATCTGCTGCAGCTGGTCGTCGGTGTACGTCCTCGGGCTGATCCCCAGAATGATCGGATGCCACATGTGCCGGCAGTTCCATTCGCCGAACGGCCGATCGAGCGAATCCTGTATCTCCTCGAATTCCTCGCTGCTGTACTGCCTGCCCTGGTAGGGCAGATGATTCTCCGCGCACAGCCAGCGCGGAGCGGTTGTTCCGGATGCGGTTCGAATCGTTCTCCACGCGGTGTTGATCCCCGCCGATCATGCCACCCGCGGGTGATCACGCCGGTTTCGCCGCATTCCCTGTACGGACGCTGTCGTCCGCGACCGGGAATCCCGGCCGGAAAAGCGGGTCTCCGGCAGCGGCACCAATGAATCCACGGAACGTACGGGATACCGCGGGATTGGCCGGCTGCGCAGAGGGGTATGACGATTCAGGCCCCCGCTGCGGCGCGCTGCGAGGGCCGAAAAACAGGATGGCGGCAAGAGGATTCGTCCGTTCGAACGCCTGACGGCGCCCGCGCGGCTATCGTTCAATGAAACAAAAGCCGGCAAAGAGACTCTCCCGATCGTCATCGACAAAGAGGGGGCTGTCCCGGAATCCGGGACAGCCCCCCGTGCTTTGGAAATACAACGGTTCGTTCTTACCAGGCTTCTTCTCCGAATCCGTCGCCGTCGGAATACCAGTCGTTATACCCTTCCTCAGGAACGATTTCCTCCGGCACCGCGTCTTCGGCAGCGGGCGCTTCCGGTTCGGCCTGGACGCCTTCCGGTTCCTCGACCGCGGGCTCTTCGACCGCGGGTTCCTCCTCGACCGGTTCCTCTGCAGTCGGTTCTTCCGTCTCAGGCTCTTCCCCGATCGGCTCCGGTTCCTCGACCGGCGGTTCCTCGCCTTCCAGCGCGACCACTCCGGCACCTTCGCCGATATTGAGCTGGATCGTATCGGACCGTTTGCCTTCCGGCGTCGTCACCATCGCCGTAATCGTGACAGTGCCGGCCTTCACGCCCTTCACCACGCCGGCCTTCGAGACCGTCGCGATCTTCTTGTTCGAGGTGCTCCAGGTTACCGTGCCCTTTACCTCGACCTCGGGATCCTGCCGCTCGAGCTCCGTCTCGAGCGCAAGCGTTCCCTTGACCGGCACGTTCAGGCTCGCCGGCGCTTTGATCTTAACGCCCGCCGGAATCCGCAGATCGCTGACATTCACTTCGATCGTCTTTGTAACCTTCTTGTCCCTCACGCTCGTCGCCGTGATCTTCGCCGTGCCCGCCTTGACCGCGGTAATCACGCCGGTCCCGTCCACCTTCACGATCTTCGCGTTCGAGGACTTCCACGTTACCGCCTTGTCCGCCGTTGCCGCCGGCTCGGCAGTTACCGTCAGCGACGCCGTCACATTCTTGCCCAGGCTGAGGGCAATCGATTCGCCCTGATCGATCGTCAGCTGCGTCGGAATCCTCAGATCGATGACCTTTACGGTAATCGTGGCCTTAACCTTCTTTGCCTTCGTGCTGGTCGCCGTCACCTTCGCACTGCCGGCCTTCACGGGCGTCAGCACGCCGGTATTCTTGTCCACCTTCACGATCTTCGCGCCCGCGGATTTCCAGGTCACCGTGTTGTCCGCAGCCGGCGCCGGGTTCGCCGTCACCGTCAGCTGATAGGTTTCATTGTTGCCGATGAACACCGTGTATTCCTCACCCTGATCGATCTGGATCGAGTCGGGAATGCTCGGATCCTTCACCGTGATCACCACCGTGGCGGTAACCTTCTTTTTGCCGTTCTTCGCGGTAGCCGTGACCGTCGTCTTGCCGGCCTTCAGAAGCGTCAGTTCACCGGTCTTGCTGTCGATGGTCGCGATCTTCTTCGAGGAGCTCTTGAACGTCACGTCGGTGTAGTTGTTATCGATCGCGTACTGCGCGACCACCACGTATTTCGTACCGTCCATGACCGCCGTTTCGGGCGTGTTCTTCTTCGCCTTCACCAGCTTGATCTCGACGTCAGACTTCGGGATGATCGGTATTTCCACCGTCTTCGTCTGCGTCTCAAAGGCCGGATTTTCGAATTTCGCGGTGTAGACGCTCTGCCCTGCCGATTCGGTGGTCGCTTCCACGGTTTCCACCGTCGTGGTTACGGTCTCCTCTTCGGTGTGCCCGGATCCGCCTTTGCATACGCGCTTCGCGGTCACTGTGCTGTTGTCCTCGGCCCATTCATAGGTCGGCGCGTTCCACTCGTGCTCCTGGGTGGAAACAGCGAAATCGATCACCGACACGCCGGGTTTCATGCCGGTCACACCGTCTTTCGCAGACGCCTGCACGAACGCGAAGTAGCTGTCTCCCGGGGTGAACAGACTGGCCGGCAGCCTGACCGTCCAGGTTCCGTTGGAATCCTTGATGACGCCGTTGCGGTCACAGATCCAATCGTCGCCTTCCCCTTCTTCGCCGTTTCGATTGACATTCAGGAAATAGTGGAAGCCGTTCTCGACGCCGTGAACGGTGATGACCACATCCTCGTTCGCATAAACGGTTTCTTCCGCGTCTACCTGCGGCTCCGCAATCGCCGCCGTCGATGTGGCGACCACGGGAATCGTTTCGCCGATCTGCGTCCAGGTCGCCCCGCCGTTCCAGGAGGCGAACGCCATCAGGTTCCAGCCTTCTTCGCCGGTATCCTGATCGATGCGGGCAGTGGTCGCCAGGCCCGCGCTGTACTCCTCCCGCCAGACATTGTCCACCTCGTTGTGGCAGAGCCGTACGGCATCCGCACCCGGCGCGTAGATGGAAACCGCAAATTCTTCGTTGACCGCGACCTTCGTCTTGCTGATTTTGAAGGTCGACTCATAGGCTGCCGATTCGGTCACGCTGAAGCGGAAATAATCGGTCCAGGCCTCTCGATACCCCACGGCTATTGCCGCGAGATGCAGCGCGTAATTGCGGCCGGGAATGAGGTTTCCGGTGGCAAGCGGGATTTCCCCGGCTGCGCTGAACCTCTCGTCATAGACGCAATCCATGTATTCCCAATCTTCGTCGAACTCGTCGATGTACAACTCATAATACTCGGCATTCTCGACCTTCCCCACCTGAATGGTCAGGAATTCGCCGCGGTCGACGCTCTCCGGCACTGTGATCTCCGGCACGCTCAAAACTCCCTGCGGCGGCTCGACCGTAAGCACCACCACGTTGCTCATGTCGGTCCAGTTCTGGTCTTCATTTGATTTGCTGCGATCGACATCGTAACAGACCTGCGCCATCAGGCGATTGGTTCCTTCTTCCCAGTCCCAGGTGCGGATTTCGGAACCGTTGAAATCCATCCAGTAATCGTTCCATTCATATCCGTTGAAGATGCGGACGGCCTCCGCGCCGGGCGCTTCGACTTCAACGGTGAATGGCTCATGGGCACGAACCGTTGCGCTCTCTTCGCTGCCCTCGATCTTCAGGACCACCTTGCCGCTCTGGACAGCGTCCGTCACATGGAAGCGCACATCGGCATGGCTGTTTTCCTTGCCGCGGGCGCAGGCGGTTACCATGAAGCTGTAGATGCCGGGTTTCTCGAAATACGAACCGTCGAATGCGAAACTGCCGGCTTCCTGCAAATTCTCTTCCCAGAGCCTGTCCCATTCGTATCCGTACTCGCCGCACGAATTCAGCTCGGCGAAATACCATTCGGCATCCTCAACCGCGTCGAAGGAAACGTACAGGCTCTCTCCGGGTTTGAGAGTCGCGGGCACGTTCAGCACAGCGGGCTCCAGCGCGCCGTTGGCTGTAATGCTTACCTTGACCGGCTCGCCTTCCTCTTCGCGTTCTTCATTCGTATCTTCGTCCCAATAATGGCCGATCGGGGTGATCGTGTAATCGCCCGTTTCGCCGCTGCTCCAGCCCCAGCTGCCGAAATCTCCGTCGTCTTCGCGCCAGTCTTCCCAACCATCCTCGTTGCCTTCAGGGCGGATCACTGCGGATACCCAGTCCGCTCCCGGCGCGTAGGCGTAGATCATGATTTCCTCGTTGGTCAGGGCTTCCTTCTTCGAAACCTGCACCGTGATGCCGATCTCCTCCGCCGGCTCCTCAATCGTCACGTACTGGACGGTTTCATTGCTGTCGTAGCCGGTCGCGTCCGCACCGATGCGGATCTTCGCCTCGCCGGGCTCGAGGTTCAGCGTCGGAATGGTGAGCGTGCGGGTTTCCTCATCCCAATCGTAGTGGCCGCGCCAGCTCCACCACCAGTCGTCTTCATCCTCGGTGTCGGCTTCACGGCACTCGACATCCGCCCAGTACCATTCGCCGACGCCCTGGTCGGGCATTTGCAGCGTGATCATTTCGCCGCGCTTTACGCTCTCGGGCAACGTGACATCCGGCTTCGCCAGTTCGCCGTAGGGCGAGGTGACCGTGCCGCTGACGACGTTGCTGATGGCGGTGAAATTCAGCGCTTCCGGGCCGTTTTCGTCGAGGAATTCCAGATCGTAATCGTCGTAGCAGGCCTGGGCGACCAGCGTTACCGCTCCTGAACCCCAGCCCCACCGCAGGTGTTCGAACCCGGTGTCCAGTTCGCCCTCATCGTCCCGCAGGAAGTAATCCCACTCGTGGCCGTTCATAACGCGTACCGCTGTCGCGCCGGGCGCCTCGACGGAAACCAGTACATCCTCGCTGGAGAGCGCTTCGAAGTCGTCCTTCGAACCGTTGACCGTCAGAGTGACCTTATTCTCTTCGAGGCCGTCCGGAACCAGAAGCACCGTCTTTTCCTGATAGGCGCTGTTCATGCCGGACTGGTTTGCGTGCAGGCGTACAACGAGAGGCCATGTCTCGACGTCGGTTTTGAAATAACCGCCGGCAAAGGAGAAGCTTCCGTTGCCTTCCTCATCCATAGGGGCATCGCAATCGGCAATCCACATCCAGTCACCGTATTCGACGCTGTGGACGTTGACATAGCACCAGCCGGCGCCGGGCGCTTTGAACGTGCCCTCCAGCGCTTCGCCGCTGTGAATCACCGACGGGACGCTGACGAACTGCGGCGCCTCCAGCGTGCCTTTGGCGGTGATTTCGACGCTGATCGCCTTGGCAAAGCGTGTAACCTGTTCCCCCGTTTCCTCGTCGTCGTAGTACGCTCTCAGTGTCGCGGTATAGGTGCCTTCGCGGTCGAAGCCGTAATACCAGGTGTCGAAATCGCCGCCGCTTTCGTAATGGTCTTCCCATTCATCGTCGTCCTTGCGCGTCAGATCGATGAAGAAATCTGTGCTGCCCGGGGCATACGCTTCGAAGCGCACCTGCGCGTGCGTCGGCGCGGTGTCACGGGAAGCCACAAGCTTCAGATCGAAATCCTCCTGCGGCCGGGTAACCGTCACGCGCGTCTCCACGCTGGCGACGTTCCAGCCGGGCGCGAATGCGTTGACCCTGACCGCGTATTCGCCGGGCTCCAGCGTCAGCGTGCTGACGGAGATCGAAGAAATGTCTTCATCCCAGTCGACGCTCGCCACCCGTTCGTACCGTTCGTGGCCTTCTCCGTCATCTTCGAGTGCGAAGACATTGGCGTGATACCACTCGTCTTTGTCCTGCCCTTTGATCCTGATCACCAGGTTTTCGCCGCGCTCGACAGCCGCGGGCACGGTCGCGTCCGGCTCTGCGAGCGTGCCGTACGGCGCAGTCACAGCCACCTGAACGACATTGCTGATGCCGGACCAGGTCAGGCTTTCCCAGTCGAAATCCTCTTCGTCGGGATCGTACTCGTCGTAGCATGCCTCCGCCACAAACGCGTAATCGCCGATGTCGAAGCCCCAGTCGAATTCAACGTATTCGGGGTTCTCGTAACAGTTCCAGTATTGCCAGCCGTAGCCGTCGTATACGCGCAGCGCGGTGGCGCCCGGCGCGCTGACGGCTACACGCATATTATCGTAGCACAGCGCCTCGACATCGTCTTTGGAGCCGTTGATCGTCAGCTCGATCTTCTCTTCCAGATTCTTTTCGAGCACCACGACGTTCAGCGCCCAGCCGTTCAGGCGCTCTTCTCCCTGGTAGAACCACAGGACCGCGGTGTAAACGCCGGGATCGCTGAGAAGATCGCCGCCGAACGTGAAGCTGCCGCTCGTTTTCGTGAACTTCTGCTCGCTGAGGAGATCACCGGCTTCGTTTTGCAGCTCGACGACGAAATTGTCGCCTTCGCCTTCCGCAGAAAAGCTGCCGGTCAGCTTATCGCCCGCGTAAAGCCACGCCGGCACGTTTCTGAAGTACGGGTCGGCGTTCGCATTCGCACCGGCAAAGAGCGCTTCGCCGGCGTATACGTGTTTGCCCTTCGCGCTGTTCTGCGGCTTGCTTCCCTCTGCCAGCGCACAGGCGCCAAGCACGAGAGAAAGGACCAGAACGAACGCGATCAGTACGCGCCATCGATTCCTTTTGTTCATGACAACATCCTCCTTGGAGAAATAATAATCCGTTCACCACAGCGGCGCCCGCATCCCGAAGCCGGCTGCCGACGCATCGCATACATAACAAATAATACCACCTGCAGCATTGTTTTTGGTGTACCAAACAGAAGACTTTTTGCCGTTTGCGTCTTTTTCATTGCAAACACCCGACATCTGTGTTACACTGTTTGCTGCCGAAGGGAGGAAGGAGATGTGGACCAGAAGACTTCTCGCGATCTGACGACCAGCAGGCTGCTGTCCCGCATCCGCGCGGCGGGTTCTCCGCAGGAGGCGGTCGCGTGGCACGACGCCTACGGCGACCCGCTTCTGAAGGACACCCTTTACATGCTGATGCAGAAAAACTCGCTGCAGCCCCGGGACGTCATTCTGGAATGCGGCCTGGAGCGATCGTATTTTTACCATATTCTGAGCGGCCACAAGCGCCCGAGCCGGAATATGATGCTGCGCATCGGGTTCTGTGTGCGCGCGGATTACGAAGAAATGAATCACCTGCTTCGCCTGTCCGGCGTGTCATCGCTGTATCCCCGGATCCGGCGCGACGCGCTGATCATCTACGCGATTCAGCAGAAGCTGAGCATGGAAGCGGCAAACGCGCTCCTCGCCGAGCAGGGGGAAGTGCCGCTGTACCGGGAAGAGACGCATGCATGAAGCTGCTGACGGCCGCCCGGACGGCGCACTTTCCGCGCTCGAAGCGGATTACCGCTTTATAACCCTGCTCAAGGAGGGCAATCACCGCCTGACTGCCCTGCACGAGAGGAAATGCGACGGCGTCCGGGCTGTCATCAAGGCCGCATGGTCGGATCCGGAAATCGCGCTGCTGGAAAACGAGGAGAAGCTGTTGGCGCGGATCCACAAAAGCACATCCCCTCAGGCCGAATTCTTTCCGAGCGTCATCGGCAGCCGGGATTCGGACGGCTGCCGGATCCTGATTCTCAGTTACATCGAGGGCTGCTCGATGCGCGATTATGTGGAATCCGAATTCGGCGGATCGGGCATCGAACGCACAGCGGCAATTCGCTGCGTATGCGCCGTACTCGACCAGCTCGAATTCCTGCACGGAATGAATCCGCCGATCCTCCATCGCGACATAAAGCCAGAAAACGTCATTCTGGACAGCGAAGGGCGCTTTCATTTGATTGATCTGGGCATCTCCCGCACCGGAAGCGGCGGCAGGAAGCCCGACACGCTGGTGATGGGCACCGCGCAGTTCGCCCCGCCGGAACAGTTCGGCTACCGCGGCACCGACATACGCAGCGACCTGTATTCTGCCGGCGTGCTTCTCAGGTATTGCCTGACGCAGGAGTGGGAGGAAAGCGCCGACGCGGGGATCGACAGAGATTTGCGCACGATCGTCGAAAAAGCCACGCGTTTTGATCCGGACAGGCGCTACCGGACAGCAAAGGAAATGCGCCGCGCGCTGGAAAAGGCGCGGCGTGCGTCCTGCGGCAGAGGCCGGCGCGCGGCGTTCGCCGCGATTCCCGCCGCCGTTCTCGCGCTGTGCATTGCCCTGTACGCCGCTCTTTCGCCGCGCACCGATGCGGCGTATTCCTTTCGGGAGCCGCTGATCGAGCAGGCTGTGCGCAGCGAACTGGGAATTCCGCAGGGCAGCCTGACGCGGGCCCGGCTGGAGCAGATATCCGCGCTGCACGTTTTCGGAAAGCAGATATACCGGGATGACAGTGAATTCTGGTTTTTGGGGGAACACGCGTTTCCGCTTGACGATTCGATCGGCCAGGCCGGCCTGTGGCGGGAAAACGGCGGCATCGAATCCCTCGAAGACATCCGGGCGCTTCCGAATCTGGAGGAGCTTTGCCTGTACCGGCAGAATATCCGGGATCTGTCGCCGCTGAAAGGAAGAAAGCTTTCCCGTGTCGGAATCGGGTTCAACCCGCTTGCGGATCTGTCTCCCCTTTCAGGAAGCGATAGCATTACGTCGCTCAACCTGTGCTGCCTGTCCCCTGCCAGCCTGGCGCCGGTGCGGACGCTGGCGAACCTGCGGGAGCTGTGCGTGGCCGGCGTTCCGGTCGGGGATCTTTCGCTTCTTTCGTCTCTGCCGATCACCCGCCTCAATCTGGCGGACGCCTCTTACAGCGAAACCGGAGCCCTGGCAGGCTTCACATCGCTTCAGAGCCTGACGCTGAGCAAGATCTATCCGGGAATCCCCCAGCAGCTGGCGGATCTGCCGCTCAGGGAACTGGAAATCACCCACACCTGGAACGTTTCACTTTCAGACCTGAAAGACCTGAACGGCCTGGAGAGGCTGTCCTACGCGACGCAGGAGGGCGAAACGATCGGGCCGGAGCCGCTTCCCTTTCCGAACATGCGCGAAATCGACCTCAAGGGCGTGCGGCTCGAATCCCTGGAATGCCTGGGACAAATGACGAAGCTGGAAACGCTCGGGATCTACGAGTCGCAGACGGACGATTTCCGGGGGCTGGAAAAGCTTCCGGCGCTGCGCACCGTCTACGCAAACGAAGCGCAGAAGGCGGTGTTGGAGAAAACGTATCCGGACCGCCGCTGGGAATGCCGCAGCTGACAGGGATCCCCGCCAGCGCCTGCATTGACAGGATCGGCTCTTCGTATCAGAATCCTTTGACGTCCGCCTCCCGCGGCGGATGATCCAATATGCCGCCGATGGGGGGCTGACGGCGGGATGCGCCGGCCTGTTTCCCCGCTTCCTCCCGTTCAGCGCCGGCCGTATCCGTTGAACCAGGCACGCTCTTCGAACGGCTTTTTCTTCGGCGGGACCGGCTTCGATTCGGCGATTCCCACCGGCAGGAAGCACACCAGCTCAAAATCTTCCGGAACGCCGAGAATCCGCGCCATTTTTTCGCCGATCCTGTCCGCGTCCGTGATGTGTCCCTCGTACCAGCAGCTCTGATACCCGAGGGACACGATTGCCAGCAGCATGTTTTCGATGGCGGCCGCGTAATCCTGAACGGCAAAGCACCTGTCGCGGTAGGCATTGATATGCCGGCTCAGAACGCAGATCACGGCCGGCGCGGTTTCCCCCACCGGCGGATCGATGACGGCGCGCAGCTTCTGAAGAAGCTCCGGTTCATCCACGGCGATCAGCGACACGGTCTGCTTGTTGCAGCCGGAAGGCGCGGCGAGCCCCGCCTCCAGAATCGCCCTGAGGTGTTCCCGGGGAACGGGTTCCGGCCTGTACGCGCCGCGATAGCTGTGCCTGTCAGCAATCAGACCGAGAAGCGGATACCCGCCCGGCAGGAGCTTTTCAAGCCCGTACAGCCCGTCATCATCCGGAGTTTCGTTACCGCCGGCAAAGCGATAGCCCAGTTTCCGGTAAAACGCCAGGCCGGTTATCGAAGCGCGCAGTACGATGCGGTTCGAGCTGAGCGCGAATTCGTCCCTTTCCAGCACGGACAGGATCCTCCGGCCGATCCCCCTTCCCTGGCAGTCCGGCCGAACGAAAACCGTGGTAAGCGCGCAGGCATTCTCCCTGCCGGGATGGGGAGCGACGGCACCGCATCCGACGACCGCGCCGTCTTCCCGGGCCACGTAGAAGTGCGTGCAGTTTGCCCGTTCCAGGATATACTGCGGCGTATGCTTGCCGGCCAGCGCTTCCAGCACGCGTTCCGGATAGTCTCCCTTACAGGACAGGCGCAGCGCGCTGCCGATCAGATCCGAAACGGACCGCGCGTCCTCCGGGCGAAGCCTTTCAATCGTCATCCCTTTGCCCTCGCAATCCTCAGCGTTTTCAGATATGCCTTGTGTTCCTTAGGAATCCGATAGCTTTCGACGGATTTCTGAATCGCCTTGTTATGGGTCCACGGGTCCAGCCGCCTCTCTTCGATCAGCGGCAAAACCTCCCGATACTGCTTTGCAAGAGCAGTGGCGAAATACCAGGCGATCATCATGTTGACGTAGTATTCGCCGGAGCGGATGCCGGCGACTGTTTCCGGATATACGGGATCAAAATCCTCTTCCAGAAAGTGCTCCATCAGCATGCCGATTCCAAAGCGGATCGCATACGTCTGATTCGAACCGATCCATTCGGCGATATGCGGCAGAAGCTCCTTTCTGTGTTTCCCGAACACCTTCGGAGACATCTGATCGCAGGTTGCCCAGTTGTCCACAAAGGGGAGAAACCGGCGCACGAGTTCCACACACCTGCCAAAGTCCTTCATTCCGGAAAGCACAAACGCGTGCAGCTGGTCCTCTTCAAAATACCGGTGCGGAAGCGCTTCGAGAAACTCTCCCGCGTCCTTCCGCGCCGCCAGCCGTTTCGCGAGCCCCCGCAATTCCGGAGTCCGCACGCCGATGACCGTCTCCGGAGCCTTTGTGGGGAGGATCCGAAGCTGCAGCTGCCGGTATTCCGGATCCTGCAGCCGAAAGAGCTCTTCTCTGATTTCGTTCAGCATCATACCTTCGCCTCACTGACCGCAGCCGGTCTTTCTACCACACATGCGGGAACAGCCGGAAGCGGACCTTCTTTTTGTACTCTCCGTATCCTTCCAGGCCCTTTTCCAGCACCTGCTCCTCGCCGCGGATGCGCAGCACGATAACGGGAATATACAGGAGCATCAGCAGAAAGGAAACCGGCGATCCCAGCACCAGCGGCATCGCCGGGAACAGCAAAAGCGTAGCCGCGTACATCGGATGCCGGACGACGCCGTAAAGGCCGGTGTCCACGACCTTCTGATTCTCCTGGACCTCCACTGTCCTTGACAGGTACGCGTTCTCCCGCAGCACCTCGGCGTACAGCGCGTCGCCGAGCAGGAACACTGCCGCCGCGGCGCCGGATACCCATTCCGGAAGCACGATCCATTGGAACCTGAAATTCAATCCGGCCAGAACGAACGAAGCCGTGAACAGAATCCCGCTCAGCAGGATCACCGCCTTCTGCCCGCCCTGTTCCTCTTTGACGTTCAGGCGCTTGCGCAGCAGCTCCGGGTTTTTGGCCATCAGGACAAACCCGGCGGCCAGCATCGGAACGAACAGTATCCCGATCAGAAGCCATCCCTGCCGCCAGTTCAGCGTCCCCGCAGGCAGGAAGAGAAGCAGCCCGAACAAAAGCAGGCCGGACAGGAATTTGGTCAATGCCCGGAACAGCAATTTGCGCTCCATCGCTTTTTCCTTTCTCATTCTGTGACGCGCGGTTCACGCAAAACCGTCTGGGCCGCAGCGAAAACCGACGTTCATTCGCCCGCGATCTCTTTCGGCCCGTTCCGGCGCGTCCCGCTCTGCCGGCGTTCCCGCGCCCGGCACCGCACCCGCTCGCGGCCGCCCGGGCGAATTGCCTCTCATTATACCACAGAAAGGGCGGCAGTCCCAACGGAGAACCGGCGGCAGAGAATAAAATCTATGTAAACGCGCGGGATTGACAAGCCGTTTTGATCCGTGTTACAATTCTCCCGAAATCCGCTTTGGCTGCCGCCCGGGATCAGGAACCGGCGGGATCCGGTCCGCTCTCCCCGCATGCGCGGCAGCGGGTCTTCTCTCTTCAGGAAAGGCAGCGCGATGAAGGCAATTCGAATCGCCAACTTCATAATTCAGTCGGCGTACCTGACCGGCCATCTTCTGTTCATTCTGGAGCTCAAGCGAAAGCGACAGCCAACGCCGGTCTGGTCCTGGTTTTTCGTGCTGTCCATTGCGCTGTGGGCGTGGGTGTCGGGCCGGTTTATGGAAACCCTCGTCTACCTGTTCCTGCCGGAAAACAACGGCGCCTATGTGTTCGCCGCGAATTTCCAGTACATCGGGGATACGCTTTCGGTGGTCGCCTATGTAATCTGGATTCTCTATCTGTCCGGAATGGACCGCCTGGCGTCCGACAGGCGGTTCCGCGCGTTCGTTTTCGCCTGTCCGGTGCTGACGTGCGTACTGGTTTTCACGAACGGGCGGCATCATCTGTTCTATACCAAGCTGATCATGGGCGAGCGGGTGGCGCACGGATGGATGTTCCTGCCCTGTATGGCGTGGCTGTTCCTGATTCTGATGTGCGGTTACGCGATTTCCATTCGGTTTTTGCTGCGCACCGGCCGGGACCGGCTCAAGCAAATCGTCATGTTCTCGATCTTTCCGCTGCTTCCGGCAATCGGCGTACTCGTCCGTTCCATCAGCGGAATCGACAAGCTGGATTATACGCCGATGGTCATGGCCGCGGCGATGATCAGCCTGTATCAGATCATTTTCAAATACCGCTACGTCAACATCGTGTCCGCGTCCATCCGGGAAGTCATCGAACAGACCGCGCACCCGATCGGCATCTACGACCGCGGGCTGAAACGCCTGACCTATGCCAACAGAATCGCCAGAGAGGAGTACGCCGACGCCGCCGACGGGCTTGCGCTGCTCCTGGCCGAATCCCGCGAAGGCTTTGACGGGACCTACAAAGGACGGCAGCTGTCGGTGGACGCGACGCCGCTGCCGGACGGCGATTCCATTCTGGTGACCGTTGCCGACACCACTGAAATCGCCCGGGAACAGGCGGCCCTCGACCGGAAAATCCAGGAGCTGGAGGACCTCCGCCGGAAGCTGGAGGAATCCAACCGGAATATCGACGCGTACATCGATTCGCTGAACAGCACCGACGGCATCGCACGGAAGCAGCGGCTGATCCGCGAGACCCGGACGCTGATCGCGCAGACCTTTCAGCGCGCGGAGGAAAACCTGATTTCGGCAAAACGCGATCCGCTGCGAGCGCCGGAAGCGCTGAACGACAATCTTCGCCTGACGCGGACCTGCATTGCCGCCATCCGCAGCGCGGTCGCCCAGCTGAAGGGGGTGGACCATGGATCCGTTTGAGCCTGCGTTCCGGCTGCTGCCGGATACGGCCATCATCACGGATGTTTACTGGTATGTTCTGGATTTCAACCGTGCGTTCCCGTTTGACGGGATGCGCAAGGGCCGGAACCTTTCCCGCTTTATGGCGGACTGCAAAAGCCTCCCCCGCGACACCTACTCCTGCGGCGGAAGAATCTTCCAGCGTTCGGTGAGCCCGGTGCGCGAAAACGGCATGCACGTGGGGTACGCGGTCTATCTGGCGGACGTCACCGAGCTGGAAGCCCTGATCGAGCAGAGCCGCCGCAAAAGCGAAGAGCTGGAAAAGCTGACCCGGGAGCAGGCCAGGGCCAATGCCGAACTGGAGGAATGCGCGCGGCAGGCACAGGCGCTGACCGGATACGAGGAGCAGGCGCGCATCGCCCGCTCGATCCATGACGATGCCGGCCACGCGATCACCGAGCTCAACACGCTCTCGCAGATGTGCCTGCAGCTGCGGGAGACCGACCCGGTCCAATACGGGAAATTGATCGACGAAGGCATCGCGATCTGCCGGCGCGCCATGGCAAACCGGCCCGATCGGCAGCGCGCTTCCCTTCGCGAAACGCTGGAGGCGTTCCGCGATGCCAGTCCGTTCCCGATCGAACTGACGTTCGCCGGCGAAGAGTCCCCCTTCGCCGCCGCGCTGAGCGGCGTGATTCTGAGCGTCTGCAAGGAAGCGTATCACAACACGCTGTCCCATTCGATGGCGGACAGGCTTGCCATCGAGGTACGGCTGTCAGGCGGCACGGTAACGGTTCGGATCGCGGACAACGGGCGCTTCCGTGGCAAACTGGAAAAGGGGTTCGGACTGACGTCAATGGAGGAAAACGTACGCGCCACAGGCGGCCGGGTGTCCTTCGAAGCTGAGGAGGGCAAAGGATTCGGCGTCCTGGCGGAATGGAGGGATGCGCAATGAACGGGAAAATCAGGGTTCTGCTGGCGGATGATCACCCGCTGATGAACGAAGGACTCAAGCTGACCATCGGCGCGTGGGAGGAATTCACCGTGGCCGGCGTCGCGGCCAACGGGCTGGAAGCGGTGGAGATGTGCCGGAAGCTGGCGCCGGATCTGGTAATCCTCGATATGCAGATGCCGGTCCTGTCCGGCCCGGACGCCATCCGCCGGATCAGGGCGGAGAATCCGGAGATTCGCACCGTCGCGCTGACCACCTTCGACGACGCGGAAACCGTCGCCGCCGCGATGGAAGCCGGCTGCAACGGCTTTCTGCTGAAGGTCATCGAACCGGACAAGCTGAAAGCGTCACTGCTGTCCATCGCCGGAGGACTGAACGTCTACGACGAGGACGCGATGTCGCAGCTGAAAATGAGCATGAGCCGCAAACCGGAAATCGAATTCAACGCGCGGGAACTGGAGGTGCTGGGCTATGTCTGCCAGGGAATGACCAACGCCGAGATCGCCGATCGGGTGAACCTTCGCCCCGGCACCGTGAAAAACATGATCTCGCTGCTGCTCAGCAAGACGGGCTGCATCAGCCGCGCCCAGCTCGCGGGATACGCGGCCGACAGGCATCTGACCGGCTGAGGGAGCGAAGGAATCCCCGGGCAAAATGCGCAAAAGTGCCGAATGGAATGACCATCGGCACTGTTAATTTATGCTGATTCTTCTTATAATAGAACCGGTTTTGAACCGATCATCCCCGATACAAATTCCACATATTCCGGAACAAAGGAGGATCAGCATGGCCAGGAATTCTTCCCTCACGGTTCGGGCGCAGGCCGATTACCCGTTCGTCTGGTCCTGTCTGTACTGCGGCGCCGAAAACAGCGACCGCATTCATTTCGACACCTCTCAAATCAGGGATGTCTCCAGTCCTTCGTCCAAACAGCACGGGATCGATCTCGCGCAGGCGGAGATCGACCTTCGCGCCGAAATGCTCGCCGGCTACGACAGGAGCATCGAAACGACCAGGGCGGATGTCGATCGCTTCGCGGCGTTCTGGAAGGATTGCCGGGAAGGCGTTCGGCCTGCGGCAATCCGCTCGATCCCGATGCCGATGGGACACCAATGCAAGTGCCGGTTCTGCCAGAAGCTTCAGCCCTACGATCCGAACCGCTATCTGGGCGGTCACGATACCGCTTTCATGCTGTCGCTGGTCGTCGCGGTGATGGGAATCTGCGCCGCGGTCTTCCTGCTGCTGATTTCCCTGACACGGCAGGACGACGCCGGCCTGATGCGCATCATCGCGCTGTGCGCCGGGGCAGTCGGTCTTGCCGCGCTGCCGGTTTGCGTAAAGAGCGGCAAGCGGGCGAAAAGCCTGTCAGCCGAAGCGCAGTTTGCCGAACTGAGCGGCATGGACTGCGCGCCGGAGAAGCTTCCGCGGTTCGCCGAAAAGAAGGGCTGACGCGATTCGCCGGCAGGACGCGGTCCGCCGCCCCCATATCGTCAGCGGAAGCCATGAGAAACCCGAATGCCCGTGAAGCGGGGATTTTCAAACCCCGATCGCGAAAGGAGCTGTTCCCATGAGAAAACTGCTTGCAATCCTGCTGATCCTCTCCCTGCTGCTGACCCTTCCCGCGCTGGCGGATCACGGCGAAGCGGACGTGGAATTCAACGGCGAAAGCTATCATTTCCGGTACGTGAATTCTGAAATCACCGGCGGCGAGCTGAAGATCACGGTCGCGGGCGAGAACAGCATTCCGATCGTCGGCGGGGCCCCGAGAACTCCCGCGCTGACCGTCGCGGAAATCGACGGCAGCCGCGTCATGCCCCACAAGGTGAGCATCACCATCAACGAAGGGCGTGCGGATTACGTCAGCACTTTCGCGGCGGACGCTCTCCCCGACGCGGTATGGCTCTATCCCGACGGGAAGGAAGGCGGAGCGGCGCTGCTGTGGCAGGCCGGCGATCCGGCTCAGGCTGCCGAAGAACCCGGACAGGCGGGGATTCCGTCTGAACTGGTCGGCACCTGGCAGGGCGTCGGCAAACCGAAGAACGGCGGGCCCTCGATCGATCTGAGCGCGGTGATCCGTGCCGACGGCACCGGCGAATACACCTTCGACCAGGACGGATATCACGAGAGCTTCCCGTTCACGATTTCCAGCGACAACAACAGTTTCCACGTGGACGTTCCCGCCACCAGCATGCTCAGCGGCGTCGACGGCACATGGGCGCTGGAGGACGGCGTTCTGAATCTGGATATCGTCTCCTCGTTCCTCTACGGCGGCAGCTATTCCTATACCGCCCAATGCACGAAAGCGGAAGGCGCTGCAGAGGAAGCCGATGCGGAGCCGATGCCCGTGCCCGCGGAAGAAGACGAAGGGATGAGCCTGTCCGCGGGAGACCGGATCACGTTCGGCCGTTACGATCAGGATGCCAATCCCGGGAACGGACCGGAAGCGATCGAATGGGTCGTCCTGGAGGCAAAGGACGGCCAGGCGAAGCTTCTGAGCCAGTACGTTCTTGATTGCAGGGCGTACAACGGCATCGGCATGAAAACCGCCTGGGACAAGTGCAGTCTCCGGAAATGGCTGAATGGCGACTTCCTGAACACGGCCTTCAGCGACGGCGAACGGGCATTGCTCAAAACGGTTCCGGCAGCCGCAGATCCCAATCCGCTGGTTCCCGGTACGGATCCCGGCCAGGACACCGAAGACACGGTCTTCCTGCTGAGCCTTCCCGAAGCGCTGGAGTATTTCGGCACGATAAACATCAATGCGGGCGTTCCCACCGAGACTGCCATCGCGAACGGCATTTATGTGGACAAATCCTGCGGCGAGACCGCCTGGTGGCTGAGAACGCCCGGCAGCTATTCGGACCGGGCCGCCTATATCGTTTCCGACAACAAGCTGATCGAGGGCGGCAGCGAAGTCAGCGAGCAGGATTACGGCGTGCGCCCGACTGTAACGGTCAGTTTGAGCGGTCTGTCAGAGTTTGCCTCCGTCGTGGAGAAACCGCCTCTGGAATCGATCGACAAAGCGGATCCCCTTACCGAAGAAACGTATGAAACGGTCGCGGCGGATGAAGAATCGCTCGGCAGCCTGTCGCCCGGCGACACCCTGCTGTTCGGCCGCTACGATCAGGACAACAGCCCGGAGAACGGCCCCGAACCGATCGAATGGGTAATTCTGGATGTGACAGACGGCCAGGCAGTGCTGATGACCCAGTATGTGCTGGACGCCAGGCCGTTCAACGGCCTCGGCATGAGTGTCGCCTGGGACGGCAGCAGCATTCGCAGATGGCTGAACGGAAGCTTCCGGGACACCGCCTTCAATGAAGAGGAGCGCGCTTTGCTTCAGACGGTCACCGCGACCGCCGACCACAACCCGGAGGATCCCGACAACGACGAAGGCGCCGACACGCAGGATGAGGTGTACCTGCTGAGCATCGAAGAGGCGAACGAGTACTTCGGCGCAGCCAACATAAAGCCCGGCGTCCCGACCAGAACCGCCATCGCCAACGGCATTTACACAGACGGTTCCAAACCGGAAACCGCATGGTGGCTGAGAACGCGCGGCACCTGGTCCACCACGGTCGCGTACATGATTTCGGAGAATCGCCTGATCATCAGCGGCGGCGATGCCGGCAAAATCAAGTACGGCGTTCGCCCGGTCGTGGAAGTGAAGCTGTCCGATCTGGCCGGCACGGCTTCTTTCAAGGCCGCCCCCGAACCGACGCCGGAGCCCACGCCGGAGCCGACTCCCGAGCCGACTCCCGAGCCCACGCCGGAGCCGACCCCGGAACCCACCCCCGAACCCGCACCGGAGCCGACTCCCGAGCCCGTGCCGGAACCCACGCCGGAACCGGAGCCGGAACCGGACCCTGAGCCGGAAGAAATCACCGCGGATATGCTGCTTGATGCGCTGAACCGGGATGTCTACCGCGACACGTACGAAGCGCTGGCCGCGGGCGAGACCGTTCAGAAAGGCAGCAAGGGCAGCACGGCCAAAGGCGTCCAGCAGACCCTGGTGGATTTCGGTCAGAAAATCAGCGTGGACGGCAGCGTCGGTGGAAAGACCATCAGCGCGCTGAACGCGGTGCAGGAAGCCTTCGGGCTGGAAAAGACCGAAGCGCTGGACGCCGCCGCCTACGAGCAGCTGTTGCCGCGGCTGCTGATTACCGTCGATCCCGATGAAGCCGATCTGCTGCTGCAGGACACCATGGACGCTTCCGAATACGATTATATGCGCGCCTGCGCACTGGTCGCCCAGGGAAAGTACGCGTCGGCCAAATCCCTGTTCGAGGAATGCGAGTGGGGCAACTGGGAAGAGCGGGCCGAAGTCTGTGTGCAGAGCTGGCCCAAGACCGGCGTGCTGTACAGGAATCCGTCTGTCAAGGGCAGCAGCACAAAACTCACGGTGAAATACAACACCGAATCCGACAACGCGATGCTGGTTAAGGTTTATACCACCGACAACGTGCTGGCGCGAACCATGTTCATTCGCGGCAACGGCAGAGCCACCACCTCCCTGCCTGCCGGAACCTACATCATCAAGGACGGCATCGGAAAGGACTGGTACGGCGAGGAGGAAGCGTTCGGCAGCGACGGCTACTACGAAATCATGACCTTCTCCGGCGGCGAACAGGAAATCAGGCTCAAGAAGAATTACCAGTCCACGATCACCGTAAACGTGAAGCCCGGTTCCCCCAGAGGCGACAGCGTCGGTTCCGTCTGGGAAGACTGGGGCAGCTTCTAAGGGC
>JAFWEY010000080.1 GCA_017512675.1 Clostridia bacterium
CATCCCGAACCCGCCGTAGGGGCGCCCCAAGCGAAGCGCGGTGCGCCCGCAATTTCTTCCGGAATCGAATCGCCGCTCATCAATCGGTGCATCATGTCGATCACGCTCTTGCCTTCCCCTCCAGGGAAAGGTGCCTGCGAAGCAGGCGGATGAGGTTCTGCGAAGCAGGCGGATGAGGTTTTGGCGCTTAGGTACATTTGCCGTGTGCTGTATTTTCGTCGTCTGGGTGCCAACCAAATCTTCACTCTTCACTCTTCGCTCTTCACTCTGGCAGGCGCCATGTATGGCGCCTGGCCGTGTTCTGTGTCTTCGTCGCCTGGGTACCAACCAAATCTTCACTCTTCGCTCTTCACTCTGGCGAAGGCGCCGAGCGGCGCCTTCGCCTTTACACCCCGGGAAATATGGGTTATAATCAGACAGCCCCGGGGCATCGGCTCGCGGGAACGGTGAAAGGAGAGATTGCGATGGGCTATCTGACGGGAACGGTCTTTTCGGAATCGCTGAACATGGATACCGACATCGGCGTCATTTTGCCGCACGATTCCCGCTATCATCGGGGGTTCGATACCCTCGCCGGGGGCAGGAAACCGCGGGCCAGGCCAAAGACGCTGCTGCTTTTGCACGGGCTGACGGACAATCACAACGCCTGGTACGGGCGAACGCGCCTGATGTCCTACGCGGAACAGCGCGACGTGGCGGTGGTGATGGCGGACGGCGTTCGGTCGTTCTATCAGGATATGCGGAACGGAGAAGCGTATTTTACGTACATCTGCGACGAGCTTCCCCGCCTGATGGAAACGATGTTCAACGTGTCCTGCGCGCCGGAGGACCTGCTGGTGGCGGGGCTGTCGATGGGGGGATACGGCGCGCTGAAATGCGTTCTGACGCATCCGGAGCGCTTTGCCGCGGCCGGCGCCTTTTCCAGCGCGATCCACGTGGAGAAATACGCCGAGCGGATTCCGGACCGCGTGGAAACGCGGGGCTTTGACAGGGTGGTTCGCGGAATCTTCGGCGAGAAGCCGGACGTTCCCGCCGGCGCGCTGCCGGAACGGCTGGCGGAGAAGGCCTTCGCCGGCGGGAAGGTGCCGCCGATTTTCATGACCTGCGGAACAGAGGACGCGCTGCTGCCGGAAAACGAAGCGTTCTTCGATTCTCTGACCGCGCTCGGCGCGGACGCGGTGCTGGAAAAATGGCCCGGCGGCCACGAATGGGCGTTCTGGGACAAATCGCTCCGGATGTTTCTGGACCGTTTCGCGTAACGGCTGTTCGAAGGACGGCAGCGGTAATTTACCTGCTGCTCCGGCAGGGATGCCGCACGGTTGGCCGCGGAACCGCCGCCTCCGGCAAGGCGTGTTTTTTCGGCGCGCCCTTCTGTATTTCTTCGTCATCCGCCGCGCACGTCCCTGCGCAGGATGCGGATGCACGCCGTGTACAGGCAGGAATCCGCATGCGGCGCGCAGAATAGGGGAACCGGGAAAACCCGCGGCGACGCGGACTTCGGCGGATGCGCGTCGAATCGCCGCACGGCGCAGCCGGACAATGGTTGAGGAGGATCTGATCATGAAAAGAACGGAATTCACCGGCGGCAAGTATACTTATGTTTTGCTGGACGGCGGAACAGCAGAAATCATAAAGTATAACGGAAACGCCGAAACGCTGGAAATCCCGGCGGAGCTGGACGGGAAGCGCGTGACCCGGATCGGCAATGACGCGTTTGCCTGGTGCGGCAGCCTGACCTCGGTCGCGATTCCGGACAGCGTGACCCGGATTGGCGATTCCGCGTTTGCCCTCTGCAGCAGCCTGACCTCCGTCACGATCCCCGACAGCGTGACCGACATCGGCGCGAATCCCTTCACAAGCTGCGAAGCTCTGACCGGCTTCCGGGTATCGCCGGACCACCCGGCACTGGCGGTGATCGACGGCGTGCTGTTCAGCAAAGCCGACAGGCGGCTGGTGAGTTGTCCGAAGGGTCTGGATTCCGATGCTTACACGATCCCGCAGGGAACCGAAATCATCGGTGTTTCCGCGTTTGAATTCTGCAGCAGCCTGGCCTCGGTCGCGATTCCCGGCAGCGTGACCCGGATCGGCGATTCCGCGTTTTTGGGCTGCGACGGCCTGACCTCGATTGCGATTCCGGACAGCGTGACGGAGATCGGCAAATACGCGTTTTCCTTCTGCGGCAGCCTGGCCTCGCTCGCGATTCCCGGCAGCGTGACCCGGATCGGCGATTTCGCGTTTGACGCCTGCAGCGGCCTGACCTCGATCGCGATTCCCGACAGCGTGAAGGAGATCGGCGCGAATCCCTTCTGCTGGTGCGATGCTCTGGCCGGCTTGCGGGTATCGCCGGACCACCCCGCGCTGGCGGTGATCGGCGGAGTGCTGTTCAGCAAAGCCGACAGGCGGCTGGTGAGTTATCCTGCAGGCTCGGCTTCCAATGCTTATACAGTCCCGCAGGGAATCGAAATCATCGGCGATTTCGCATTTTCTTACTGCGGCGGCCTGACCTCGATCGCGATTCCCGGCAGCGTGACGGAGATCGGTGAGGACGCGTTTTCGAATTGTGATTGGCTCACCCTCACCGTCGGGCGCGATTCCTTTGCGAAGGAGTACTGCGTCGCCA
>JAFWEY010000081.1 GCA_017512675.1 Clostridia bacterium
ACATGCAGCTGATCTGCGAGGCGTACCAGCTGATGCGCGACGGCCTGGGCATGACGCCGGATGAAATGCAGAAGGTGTTCGCGCGCTGGAACGAGGAGGAGCTCGACAGCTACCTGATCGGGATTACCCGCGATATCCTGGGCTACAAGGATGCGGACGGCGCGCCGATCGTGGACAAAATTCTGGATACGGCGGGCCAGAAGGGAACCGGAAAATGGACGGCGATCGCGGCGCTGGACGAGGGCGTCAGCCTGACGCTGATCAGCGAAGCGGTGTTCTCCCGCTGCCTGTCCGCCGCCAAGGAAGAGCGCGTGATCGCCTCCGGGGTGCTGCAGGGGCCGCGGACGCGTTTCGAAGGGGACCGGGAAGAACTGATCCGGGACATCAAAAGCGCGCTGTACGCGTCGAAGATCGTCTCCTACGCGCAGGGCTACCAGCTGATGCGCGCCGCGGCGAAAACCTACGGCTGGAACCTGAACTACGGCGGCATCGCGCTGATGTGGCGCGGCGGCTGCATCATCCGTTCGGTGTTCCTGGGCAAGATCAAGGAGGCGTACGACAGCAACCCGAACCTGACCAATCTGGTGCTGGATCCGTACTTTGCCGACGCGATCCGCACAGCGCAGGACGGCTGGCGCAGGGTGTGCGCGAAGGCGATGCTTGCCGGGATTCCGACGCCGGCGTTCTCGGCGGCGCTGAACTGGTTCGACGGGTACCGGACCGAGCGCCTGCCCGCGAATCTTCTGCAGGCGCAGCGGGATTACTTCGGCGCCCATACCTACGAGCGGGTGGACGCGCCCAGAGGTCAGTTCTTCCACACCAACTGGACCGGAGAAGGCGGATCCACCTCGGCTTCCACCTACACCGTGTGACGGGGCGGCGCTGCGGTAAAGAGAGCCCCCGGGGCATGGACAAAGCGCGGGCGGCAGGGCATGTGCCCTGCCGCCCGCCGGGTTTTCCGGGTGTTCAGATTTCGGTCGTGACGTCGTCGCCCTGCTTTTCGGCGGCTTCCTTTTCCGCCGCGGCTGCCTCGGCTTCCGCGACGGCCGCTTCGGCTTCTTCCTCGGCGGCCCTGGCCGCTTCCGCTTCGGCTTCCGCCTGCGCCGCGCGCGCGGCGAGGATTTCCGCTGCCTTTTCGCGGATCGCGCAGAGTTCTTCTTCCGTCAGCAGCGGAAGCGTGCTGAGAATGTTTTCGTAGCCGACAGGAATGCTGTTTACGGCGGAGGCGATTTTGTCCTTCATTTCGTTCCCGAACGAAGACACGCCTTTCAGCACCTCATCGCCCTTCTTTGCCATGGCGTCGATCGCCTCGGTCATGCGCCGGTTGGCCTCGGTGCCTTCGGTGGTCACTTCCTGCGCGTAGCTCATGGTTTTTTCCACGGTGCCGAGGATCGCCCCGAGGCCGGCTTTGAGCGCTTTTTTCAGGTCCTCCGCGACATCGAAGCCGCGATCGGAATCATTCTCTCCGCTTTCGCCGTCCGCCGCTCCGGCCGTCTCGTCAACGTTTTCCGTTTCGGCTGAAAACTCTTCTTCCATGTTCACGTCGTCTTTCTTGAATTCGTCGTTCATCGTTCGATCCTCCTTTCTGATCGTACCGTTACATTACCATATTTGCCGGAGAAATGCAACAGTCCCTGTCTGAAATGTCGCCCGGGGCGCCTGAATGATGCGCCTGCCGCCCCGTTTCGCTCGCGCGGGAGCCGGCGGTGCGGCCGGGCAAACCCCTGTGTCTCAGGAAATTTACACCCGCGCAGGCGCCGAAGACTTGACAAATGACCCGAACAGGAGTAATATATATCGTGTGCTGAAGCGGCAGCCGAAGCGCAAGGTCCCTTAGCTCAGCTGGATAGAGCGTCTGGCTACGGACCAGAAGGTCAGGGGTTCGAATCCCTTAGGGTCCGCCACCCAACAACGCTGATTTTGATACGAAATCAGCGTTGTTACTTTTTGCCCATAAAGCCCTGTAAATACGGCGTTCTCCGGATGATGCCGTTTCTGCATTAAGCACTCAGAGGCATCTTTTACGGGCTCAAATACTGAAA
>JAFWEY010000009.1 GCA_017512675.1 Clostridia bacterium
CACGGGTTCGTGCGGCGGGCCTTTCCGCCGCGCGGACGCCCGCCAACCGGGGTTCATTGAACAGTATATCGTTTCTACGCGAGAGGATCCGGACGGGGAACCGTGCGGGTCCTCTCCCCGTTCAAACGCATTGCCGCCTTTGCGCTCGTTTCCCCGGAAACCGCAGGATGACAGTTATGGCAAGGGGCGGGCGGTGTCCCCGGGCGAAAAGCCGTCTTTCGCGGGACGGCTCTTATTTGCACCCGCGTCTGTCCTGAACACTGTTTGGGTGCGGGCTGTGCCGAATCACCCGGAAGCGCACCGATCGACGGAGGACTTAACAAAGAATTAAAGGTGAAACCGTTCCGGACTCTTGACATCGGAAGAAAGGTTTGATAAAATATATTTGTTCAAAGGTATTTGTCCGATGCGAGGAGGATCCGGAATGAGCATTTACGATTACAGCGTAACGACGCCGAAGGGCGAAGAAATCTCACTGAAGCAGTACGAGGGAAAGGTGCTGGTGGTGGTGAACACCGCCACGGGCTGCGGCTTTACGCCCCAGTACAAGGATCTGGAGAGCCTGTACGAGCGCTTCCACGACAAGGGCCTGGAAATCATCGACGTGCCGTGCAATCAGTTCGCCGGGCAGACGCCGGGCACCGACGAGGAAATCCACGAGTTCTGCACGCTGAAGTACAACACGCAGTTCCCGCAGATGAAGAAGAGCGACGTCAACGGCGAAAACGAGCTGCCGCTGTTCCGGTATCTGAAGAGCCAGAAGGGCTTCGAGGGCTTCGGACACGGCCCGATGGCGCTGATGATGGGCGCCATGCTGAAGAAGATCGACAGGGATTACAAAAACAACCCGGACATCAAGTGGAATTTCACGAAATTCGTCGTCGACCGGCAGGGCAGCGTGGTGGCCCGCTTTGAGCCCACCGCGAAGATGGAGGAACTGGCTGCCTGTGTGGAAAAACTGATCGGCGCGTAAAGCGGCAAGGAGGTATTATGGCGCGTTATGACATCGCCGTCATCGGCACCGGCCCGGCAGGCATCTCCGCGGCGATCACCGCGAAGGTGCGCAACAAGAGCGTGCTGCTGCTGGGCAGCAGGGACCTGAGCGGCAAACTGGCCAAGGCCCATGAAATCCGGAACTACCCGGGCTTTCCGGCGGTATCCGGAGCGGATCTGGCGAAAGCACTGTCCGCGCACCTTTCGCAGATGGGCATCGAAATCAGCGACCGGCGCGTGAGCGCGATCTACGCGATGGGCGAGTATTTCACCCTGCAGTGCGGGCCGGATTTCGAAGAAGCGGACGCGGTGATCCTGGCGACCGGCGTGACCGCGGCGAAAGCGCTGCCGGGCGAAGAAGCGCTGCTGGGACGCGGGGTCAGCTACTGCGCGACCTGCGACGCGTCGCTGTATCGCGGAAAGCGGTGCGCGGTGCTGTCCTGGTCGGCGGCGGAAGAGGGGGAAGCCGAATTCCTCAGCGAAGTCGCATCCGAAGTGCTGTACTTTCCGGTCTATAAGGAGGAGCCGCGCCTCGCGGACGGCATCCGCGTGATCAGGGAAAAGCCGCTGGCCATCGAAGAGGAAAACGGACAGCGCGTTGTGGTCACCGGCGAGGGGCGCTATCCGGCGGACGGCGTGTTCGTGCTGCGCGAGAGCATCGCGCCCGGACAGCTGGTGCCGGGCCTGGAAACGGAAGGGGCACACATTCGGGTGGACCGCTCGATGGCGACCTCGCTGCCGGGGTGTTTCGCCTGCGGGGACATCGCCGGCACGCCGTACCAGTACATCAAGGCGGCGGGCGAGGGAAACGTCGCGGCGCTGTCCGCGGTGGCGTATCTTGACAAAAGGCGCAGGAAGGACGATAATACATAAAGGTCCGGCCAAACGGCCGGCGATTGAAAAGGAGTGTCAATTATGGTAACAGCGATCAGAAACAACGATTTTACTCCGGTGGAAAAGGCTTCGCTCGCGCTCGTCGATTTCTCTGCGACCTGGTGCGGCCCCTGCAAGATGCTCTCGCCGGTGGTCGACGCGCTTTCGGAAAAGTATGCCGGCAAAGTGGCGTTCTTCAACGCCGATGTGGACGAGAACGACGAACTGGCCGCAAAATTCGGCATCATGAGCGTGCCCTCGCTGATTCTGTTCCGGAACGGCAAGAAGATCGATCAGCATATCGGCTTCGCGCCAGCGCCGCAGCTGCAGGGCTGGATCGATTCCCATTTCGCCTGATCCGAAGGAGGATCCCGTTCCCCGGAAGGCTGTTTTCCGGGGAACGGGATCTGCGCGCTGATGATGGAGGAAACGAAGGATGGACTTTAACCCGCAGGATGAGGCGCTGAAGCTGGGCAGCCAGCTGTGCTTTCCGCTGTACGCGTGTGCGAGACAGGTGGTCAGCCTCTATACGCCGGTCCTGAAACCGCTGGGACTGACCTACACGCAGTATATCGTGTTCCTCGTATTGTGGGAGCAGGACGACATCACGGTCGGCGAGATCTGCGGCCGGCTGCATCTGGACAACGGCACGCTGACGCCGCTGCTGAAGAAAATGGAGAAGGAAGGCTACGTCGCGCGCCGCCGCTCGAGAAACGATGCCCGGGTGGTCGCGGTGTCGCTGACGGAAAAGGGGCGCGCGCTGCGCGTCGCGGCGCAGAATGTGCCGGCGCAGGTGGGAAGCTGCCTGCCGCTTTCGCCGGATGACGCGGCGGCGCTGTACAAGCTTCTCTACAAAATCCTCGATGCCGGAAAACCGAAGGGAGAGAACGATGATGCAGGAGATTTATGAGTTTCTGAAAAAGTGCGGCACCTATTATCTGGCGACGTCCGATGGCGACCAGTGCCGCGTGCGCCCGTTCGGCACCATCGACTGCTACGACGGACGCCTGACGATCCAGACCGGCCGCAGGAAGGACGTGGCCGCGCAGATTTTCGCGAACCCGAAAATCGAACTGTGCGCCTTTGACGGGGAAACGTGGCTGCGTTTGACGGCGGTTGCCGAGGAGGATCCGCGGGTGGAAGCGCAGCAGCACATGCTGGACAGCTATCCGGACCTGAAGGGAATGTACCAGGCCGGCGACGGCAATACCTGCGTGTTCGCGCTGAAGAGCGGAAAGGCCGTATTCGCGTCCTTTACCGCCGCCCCGCGCACGGTGGAATTCTGAGACGGTTCTGAATCCGCACTGCAGCCCTTCCGGTTTCGGAAGGGCTGCAGTGCATATACGGCGGACGCCGATTCGGGTTTTCCGGGAAAAGCGGGTTCGGGCGCCCGCAGGGAAGGCGTTTGGAAAGGCAAACGGAACGCGGGAAAACCCGAAAGAACGGATCGAAATGCCGTTTCGAAGGCAAGGGATTTCAATCCGGGCGAACGCTGTGAGCGGGGCGGGCAATTGAAAGCCGCCGGCCTTTGTGGTATACTTCATCTGCGCGGAAGGCGCGGAAAAGGAGGGATCGCGATGCGGCAGGATCTTACGTGCCCGGTTGAGCTGCGCAGCTGGGAACGGGCGAGAGACGATCGCGGGCGGGTGCGGGTGTATCTGAAGGTGTTTAACCTGTCCACCCGCGAGATTCGGGAAGCGGACGTGGTTCTGACATGGCGCGGCGAACAGGGGGAACGGGGCGAGAAGAAGGTTTCCTTTGAGAACCTGAACTGGGCCGCCCGCTCCCGCCAGCGCCTTACGGTGACGCTGACGGCGGGAGATGTGCAGGTGCGCGCCGTGCGTTTTGTGCGCCTCGCCTTCGCAGGCTATGAGAAGGAGTGGATCGGGCGCAGGGAACGATTCGTTTCCTATCCGGGCACGCCCGGGATTCGCGATGCCAGGCTTGCCCGGCGGCTTTCCGTTCTGGCCGGCCCCGACGCGGTATGCTTTCCGCGCAGGGACAGCGACAGCTGGCTGTGCGTGTGCGGACGGCGCAACCTGAACGACCGGCCCAGATGCGTTCGCTGCCGCAGGCGCCGGGAAACGGTCTTTGCGCGCTATCAGAAGGAAAAGGTGCTGGAAGCCAGGCTGCCGCACGGCGCGGAAGACGCGGCCCGGCGTCCGCTGACGCAATTCCGGCAGCCGGTGTCCGCCCGGGAAAAGTATCTGCGGCAGAAGAAGCTGCTGTGGCGCAGGACCGCGATGCTGCTGATCCTGCTGTGCCTGCTGCTGTTTGCGCTGTGGTGCGCGAACCGTGCCGCCGCGCCGCGCCCGAACACGGATGTGATACCGCCGGTGCGGGCGGCGCAGACAGCGGATTGAAACGCGGTGCCCAAAGGAATCAGGAACGGGCTTCCTTTCCCCGGCTCCGGCGGTTCAGCGCGAAGATGATGCCGATCAGCAGCACTGCGCAGACGGCCAGCGGGATCCACGGGGTCAGTGCGAATCCGGCGATCAGGTATCCGACGGCGCATACGGCGGCGACCAGCGTCGCGTAAGGCAGCTGCGTTTCCACGTGCCGGATGTGCTCGCAGGCCGCGCCGGTGGAGGCCAGAATCGTCGTATCGGAGATCGGCGAGCAATGGTCGCCGTAGACGGAGCCCGCCAGCGTGGCGCCCAGCGCGGGAATCAGCAGCTGGGGAACGCCGTCGGCGGAGCAGATCATCGTGACGATCGGGATCAGCATGCCGAAGGTGCCCCAGGAGGTGCCCATCGAGAAGCTCATCAGCGCCGCGACGACGAAGATCAGGAACGGGAGGAACCCGAGCGGCAGGCTCGTGCTGTTGACAAAGCCCGAAATGAATACGCCGGTGCCGATCAGCTGGCGGCACACTCCGCCCAGGCTCCAGGAGAGGATCAGGATCAGCATCGGGGGAACGATGTTTCCGATGCCCGACACGATATCGGAAATGAATTCCTTCGGCGTCATCAGCCTGCGCGGGATGTACAGCACGAAGGCGGTCACCAGGCCGGCGAAGGCGCCGAGCGTCAGGCCGGCGGTGGGATTGTACCCGATGGCTTCCGAGAAGCTGACGCCCCGGAAATAGCCGCCCACGTAGGCCATACCGGCGATCGCGCAGACGATCAGGACGAGGATGGGAAGCACCAGATCGATGACCCTGCCCCCGGCGGCGGTTTCATCGGATGCTGCGGCTTCCGCGGACGCGGTGAGCGCCGCCTTTTCCTCCGCCTTCTTCATCGGGCCGAAATCGACCCCGGTAAAGCAGATAAACAGAACCATCAGGATGGTCAAAAGAGCATAGAAATTGTACGGGATCGTGGACAGGAAGATGTTGAAGCCTCCGGTCTGGCTGACCTCGCTGGCAACCGCCACCGCCCAGCTGGAAACCGGCGCGATGATGCACACCGGGGCGGCCGTGGCGTCGATGACGTAGGCCAGCTTCTCGCGGGAAATGCCCAGCCTGTCGGTGATCGGGCGCATCACGGTGCCCACGGTCAGGCAGTTGAATCCGTCGTCGATGAAAATCAGCACGCCCAGAAGCGACGTGGCGAAGGACGCGGAACGCTTGCTGTTCAGCCTCTTTCCGGCCCAGCGCCCGTAAGCCTGGCTTCCGCCGGATTTTGAGACCAGCACCACCACCGCCCACAGCAGCGCCAGAAAGATGATCATGTACGCGTTGTCGGCAATCTTTGAATACATCATATCAAAGGTGGTCGACACCGCGGAAACGATTCCCCCGCCGCTTGCGAAGCTGTAGATCAGCATGCCGGAAAACGTGCCGATAAACAGCGAAGAATAAACCTCTTTCGTGAGAAGCGCCAGAACGATTGCGATGACCGGCGGCAGGATCGACAGCCAGCCGGTTTCAATCATGGTAAATTCCATTCGTTTCACCACCTTATTATGGTGCCGGGCACATCCCGGCCGTGCAGCAAGATTATAAACGCCGCGGGGTCAAAATGCAAGCGGGAGACGCGGAAAATTCTGTCCCCGAGGCAGTTTTTCGGCGGGCCTGCAATCGGCAGATTTAACTTGACGGCGGAGCCGGTTTGCGGTATAATCTCCGGTGTGTTCGAAAGAACCGCCCGTGCCATAGACAGCAGGTGCTTTTCAGCGTAAGACGTATGTCGCCTGCCGAGGCGCAAATGAGGATTCAGTTTCCGCCTTTGCGCCCTTGTGCGCCAAGGCGATTTTTTCTGCACATCCATTCGGGACGGAAAAGAGGTGCAGAGTATTGTCCAAAAATTTGGAGCTGAAGAAACAGGTCGTTGAGGAGATCAAGGAGCGGTTTCAGAAGAGCAATTCCGCAGTCTTCTATGATTATCGCGGCCTGACGGTGGCGGAAGTCACCGAGCTGCGCAACGAGTGCCGTAAGAACGGCGTCGATTACGTGGTTCTGAAGAACACGATGATCGAGCTGGCAGCGAAAGAGCTGGGCGTCGAAGGCCTCGACGAGCATCTGAAGGGCCCCACTGCCGTTGCGTTCGGTATGCAGGACGCGGTGGCGCCGGCCAAGGTTCTCAGCGAATTCATCAAGAAGACCAAGAAGACCACCATCAAGTGCGGTCTGCTGGAGGGCGAGGTGCTGGATGTCAAGGGCGTGGAAGCCCTGGCCGCGCTGCCGCCGAAGGAAGTCCTCATCGCGAAGATGATGGGCAGCCTGAATGCCCCGATCACCAACTTCGTGGGCGTCCTTTCCGCCACGCTGCGTTCGCTGGTATATGCGATCGACGCGGTGCGCAAACAGAAGGCCGGCGAATGATCGCCGCCTGACACAGAAATTTGAAATATGGAGGATTATATCATGAATCGCGAAGAAATCATTTCCGCAATCGAGAGCATGTCTGTGCTGGAGCTGGCTGAGCTGGTCAAGGCTCTGGAAGAGAAGTTCGGCGTGTCCGCCGCCGCCCCCGTGGCCGTCGCCGCTGCGCCCGCCGCCGCTGCCGCCGCTGCTGAGGAAGAGAAGACCGAGTTCGACGTCGTGCTGAAGGACATCGGCGCCGAGAAGATCAAGGTCATCAAGGTCGTCCGCGAAGTCGTCAGCGGCCTGGGCCTGAAGGAAGCCAAGGATCTGGTCGACAACGCTCCGAAGACCCTGAAGGAAGGGGTTTCCAAGGAAGAAGCCGAGAAGATCAAGAAGCAGTTCGCCGACGTCGGCGCCACCGTCGAGATCAAATAATTCAGGTTTCGCTTTTGCGGCCTGCCCGTTGGGCAGGCCGTTTTCAGTTTGCAAACCGCGCGATTCCGCGGCACGGCGGTCTCCGGCCGTTCACAATCCGTGTTGACACGAACGGAAAGCTGAATTATAATGATAAACGTGGAAGTATACCAAAACCCGGAAAGGATGATCGCCGTGACAAGAACACCCGCGCAGAGGTTCCTCGCGCTTCTTCTGCTTGTGCTTCTGGTCGCTGTTTCCGTCCCGTTCGGCGCGTCGGCAGCGCCGAAGCATCTGGAACTGAACAAGAAGAAAGTCAGGCTGGCGCTGGGCGGGGCTCCGTTCCGGATCAGGCTGAACGAATCCAAACCGCTGCCGCTCACCTACCGCAGCCTGAACGAGCAGGTGGTGAAGGTGGACGCCAACGGACTGGTGACGCCGGTGGCGGTCGGATCCACACAGGTCGTCGTGACCGCGGAGAACGGCCGCAAGGGGATCGTCAAGGTGCGGGTTGTCTTCGTGCATGTCAAAAAGATCGCGCTGAAGGCGTCCGGCGCATCCACGCGGGTCGGAAACACGTACACCCCGAAGGTGACCGTTTCCCCATCGAACGCTTCCGATAAAACCCTGGTCTGGTCGAGCTCGAACCCGGGGGTGGCGTCCGTCGGGCCGGACGGAACCGTAACCGGAAGGAGCCCGGGGGAATGCACGGTCACCGCACGCTCGGCGTCGGACGCGAATGTCACGGCATCGCTTTCCGTGAAGGTGCGCCCGCAGGCGGTTCCCGGAAAGCCTCTGCTGGGAATCACGGTTGGCGTCAATGCCGGGCATCAGCGCTACGGGGATTACCGGAAGGACCCGATCTATCCCGGCGCGAAGAAAAAACGCTACAAGGTGGGTGTGGGCACCTCGGGCAGATGGTCCCATAAAGCGGAGTACGAAATCAACCTGCGGGTGGCGCTCAAACTGCGGGCAGCGCTGGAAAAGGAAGGCGCCACGGTGGTGATGATTCGGGAAACCAACAACGTGAATATCAGCAACGTCAAGCGCTCCAGAATCATGAACGAGGCCGGATGCGATATCGCGCTGAACCTGCACTGCAACAGCGTGGCCGGCAACAGCAAGGCGAACGGGCTGCGCCTGTACACCGTTTCGGTCGGCAAGACCAAGGCGGAGAGCTACGCCATCGCCAAGGTCCTCGCGCCGGCGTACTGCGAATCGACCGGCGCGGAGAACGGCGGGATCACCAGGTCGCGGGGCTACATATCGCTGAATTACTCGACGGTACCGGCAATCCTGGTGGAAATGGGCTACATGAGCAACAAGCACGACGATCTGCTGCTGGCGACCGACGAATACCAGCAGAAAATCGCCGACGGAATCACCGAAGGGCTTTGCCGCTATTTCAACTAAGGCAACCCCGCACAATTCGCCGGCACGCCCGGCGGCGCCTTTTGCGCCATCCATTTCCTGCAAATTTCTCGATTTACCTCCAGTAAACCTTCGAAATCTGCAGGAACGCCTGACGCAAAATTCACTCGCCGCCCGACCACC
>JAFWEY010000082.1 GCA_017512675.1 Clostridia bacterium
CCGACAGAACGATCCTCCGTAACCCGTTGTCCCTTCGCAGCGCAGCGGCCGCGAAGGGACCAGTAATTACAGGATCGCAAAGGGTGTTCCCTTTGCGTCATTCCGCAGGGGCGGCTTTGCCGGCCCGAGGAGCCATTTTTGCGAAGGCAGCTTGCCGCCGAGAGCAAAAATGGTTTCCCTGCAGATTTTCCGGCCGCGCCTGCAAGGCGCAGGAAAATCTGAAATAAGGGATTGAAATATCGTTGCCGTAGGCAAGGAGATTTCAATCCAAGCGAGCCCTGCGAGCGTTTTCAATCCAAGCGAGCGAAGTGAGCGTAACTTCGGTGAATTGTGGGTTACAGGCATTGCCCGAACCGCGTACGTTTGATATAATAATATAATGTACGGAATCATTCCATTTGAAAGCAACCATATGGGGGCAGCTGTAAAATGATACGAAAACTTGTGCGGCAGATGCTGACTGCGCAGATTCTGTCGGCGCTGACCGTCTCGCTATGCCTTCTGATCGACAGCCTGATGATCGGGCGCTTCCTGGGCGAGCGCGCGCTGACGGCTTACGGGCTTGCCAATCCGCTTCTGCTGGTCATCGGCGCCGCGGGCAGCATGCTTTGCGCGGGCGCGCAGGTGGCGTGCAGCAAATCGATCGGCCGCGGCGACCAAAAGGAAACCGACATCGGCTTCTCCTCCACCATTGCGGCGGGCGGAACGTTCGCACTGGCGTTTACGCTTCCGGTGCTGCTGCTGCGCGTGCCGGTCGCCCGGATGCTCGGCGCGGCCGAGCCCGCGCTGCTGGGCGATACCGCCGGCTACATCGCCGGGTTCAGCATCGGCGCGCCCGCGTCCGTCGGCGCGCTGATGCTCGTGCCGTTTCTGCAGATGGCGGGCCAGAGCAGCCTGCTGATCGTCGCGGTTCTCGGCATGACCGTCTCCGACGTGGCGTTCGACCTGCTCAACGTTTTCGTGTTTCACGGCGGCATGTTCGGCATGGGGCTGGCTTCCGCGCTGAGCTATTACGTCGCGGTGGCGATCGGAGCGGGATACTTCCTGTCCAAACGATGCGTGTACGCGTTTTCCCGGAGCCGGATTCAACGGCGAAAGATCCGGGAGCTGATCGCCGGCGGCGTTCCCTCCCTGTTCGGCATGGCGTCTTCTGTGGCGATGATCTTCTGCGTCAACCGGATTCTTCTCGGCGCGGGCGGCGAGTCCGCGGTGGCGGCCGTCTCGGTCATCAACACCATCATAAACGCCAGCAACTGCATCAGCACCGGCACCGGCGGCGTGGCGCTGACCCTCGCCGGGGTGCTCAGCAACGAAGAGGACCGCGCGGGGCTCTCGCAGCTGCTGCGCACGCTGGCGCGCTGTTCCGTCGTGCTCGGCATTTCCGCCATGGCGCTGCTGCTGGTCTTTGCCGGTCCCTGTACGTCGCTGTTCATTCCCGAGGCCGGCGCGGGCCAGTCGATGGCGGTCCGGGGGCTGCGCATCTTTTCGGCGGGGCTGGTCTTCTGCTGCCTGAACAACGCGCTGAAGAGCAGCTATCAGGGCACCGGAAGGGTTCGGCTGATGGAAGTCATTTCGGTGGCGGAAAACGCGCTCCTTCCGATTCTGGCCGCGTTCCTGCTCAGCCTGGCCGCGGGCGTCCGCGGCGTCTGGTTCCTGTACGCGCTGAGCGAAGCCGCGGCGCTGCTGGGCATCCTCGGCTATGTATGGCTGAGAAAGGGCCGCGTCACCCTGCGGCCGGAGGACGTGCTGCTGCTCCGGGACGATTTCGGCACTCCCGAAAAGGACCTGCTGGAAGCCGATCCCCGAAGCGTCGGGGAGGTATTGGCGCTTTCCCGGGAAGCGGAGGCCTTCTGTCTTTCCCGCGGCGGCAGCGGCCGTCTGGCCGCGCACCTCGCGCTGTGCGTCGAGGAAATGGGCACCAACATCGTCACCCACGGCTTTTCCGCGGACGGGAAGAACCATCTGTCCATCCGCCTTCAGTACAGGAAAGGCGCCTGGACGCTGCGCTTCCGCGACGACTGCATGGCCTTTGACCCCATCCGGCACGTGAGCGAAAACGGGGCGCAGGAGAACGTCGGCATCCACCTGGCGATGCGCATGGCCGACGATGCCCGGTACACCTTTTCCATGAACCTGAACAACCTCACACTGGTTCTGAAAGAGCCGCGGTGAATCGCCGGTTCCCTGATCGCAGCCGGGCCCCCGGGGCAGGCCTTCCCCGCGGCCCCCGCTTGAACAGCCCGCCGTTCTCTGCCTTCTGCGCAGCGGTCATTTTGCCGCCGGCTTGACAGAGGCCGGCTTTTCTGTCATAATAACAGCGCTGTCACGTGCGGGCAGCCGCATCTCTCACCCAGGAGGAATCGATGAAACTGAATCTCGAACAGCTGAAGAACCGCCGGGAATGGGAAGCCGCGGGCTTCCGCCTGCCCGATTTCGACGTCGAAGCCATGCGCCGGCGCACCTGGGAAAATCCCCGGTGGCTGCACTTCGGCGCGGGCAATCTGTTCCGCGCCGTGCCGGCCGCGGCCGCGCAGAACATGCTCGACGCGGGAACGGCGGATACCGGCATCATCGTATGCGAGGACACGGACGGCGATCTGATCGACCTGATCTGGCGCCCCCACGACGACCTGAGCGTGCTGGTCGTGCCGCGCCCGGACGGCGGATACGACAAGCGGGTTCTCGCTTCCGTAGCCGGTTCCCTGCGGACCGACGGGCGCTGCCCGGCGGACGACCGCACGCTGGAATCGCTCTTCGTCAGGCCCGGCCTGCAGATGGTCTCCTTTACGATCACCGCAAAGGGGTACCGGCTGCGCAACGGCGGCGGCGCCTGGTTTCCCTGGATCCGCCGGGATATGGACGGCGAACCCGAGGACGCGCGCACGCCGATGGGCCATCTGACGTACCTGCTGCTGAAGCGGTTCGAAGCCTGCGCGGCGCCCCTGGCGCTGGTGTCGATGGACAATCTCCCCCACGGAGGCGAGCACCTGCGCAACGCGCTGCTGGACATCGCCGGCGTATGGCTGTTCCGCGGCAGGGTCACGCAGGATTTCTACGACTATCTGTCCGACGGGACCCGGCTGTCCTTCCCGCTGACCGCGGTGGACCGCATCACCCCCAGGCCCACCCCCGCCATCGCGAAGGCGCTGCGCGCCGGCGGGCTGGAAATCTCCGAACCCGTGCCGACCCCCCGCGGGTACCGCGCGGCCGAGTTCGTTCCCACGGAGCCGGTCTGCTACGCGATTCTCGAAGACAGCTTCCCCGGCGGGCGCCCGGATCTCGCCGCCGGCGGGTTCCGGATGACGGACCGGGAAACCGTGCGCCGGTTCAGCCGCATGAAGGCGTGCTCCTGCCTGAGCCCCGTGCGCACGGAGCTGGCGCTGCTGGGGCGGCTGCTGGGCTATCAGACTCTGTCCGAGGCGATCGCCGATCCCGACCTGCGCCTGCTGTCGGAGCGGCTGGCCCTGAAGGAAGGCCTTCCGGCGGCGGAAAACCCGGGAATCATTTCCCCGGAACGGTACGCGGAGGAAGCGATTCAGGTGCGGCTGAGCGACCCGTGCCTTTCGGATACCGCGTCGCGGGTCGCGACGGACACCTCGCTGAAGCTGCCGGTGCGCTTTGGGGAAACCATTCGCTATTACGCCGACGGCTGCGGCGTGCAGGATCTGAAAGCCGTGCCGTTTGTGCTGGCCGCGTATCTGCGCTACCTGATGGGGCTGGACGACGACCTGCGCGCGTTTGAGCCGAGCCCGGATCCGCAGCTCGAAACGCTGCGGGAGAAGCTGAACGACGCCCGGTTCGGCGCGGATTACAGCCAGCGGGGAATCATTCAGCCGCTGATGCGCGACGAGTCGCTCTGGGGCGTCGATCTGAGCAAAACCGGGCTGGACGAAAGCGTCGGGCACTGGTTCGACCGCATGCTCGAAGGCCGCGGCGCGGTGCGCGAGGCGTTAAAAGACGTGCTTAAGCCGCAGGAAGAGAAAACAACGGGGAACCTGCAGTAAAACCGGCTTTCCGGGGCACAGCAAAGCGCCGCCGTATGGCGGCGCTTTTGCTGTGCCCCGGAGCCTGCCCGGCGGTCAGTTCTTCAGGCTGTTCAGCGGCGCCGGTATGCGCCCGCCCCGCTCGATGAAGCGTTCACAGGAGGTCCGGTGCACCGGCATCACCGGGGCGCGCCCCAGCAGGCCGCCGAATTCGACCTCGTCGCCGACGTCCTTCCCGGGCGCCGGGATGATGCGGACGGCGGTGGTTTTGTTGTTGATCATGCCGATGGCCGCCTCGTCCGCGATGATCGCGGCGATGGTGGAAGACGGCGTGTCCCCCGGGATCGCGATCATATCCAGCCCGACGGAGCAGACGCAGGTCATCGCTTCCAGCTTGTCCAGCGAAAGCGCTCCGGCCGCCGCCGCTTCGATCATGCCGATGTCCTCGCTGACCGGAATGAACGCGCCGGACAGCCCGCCGACGTGGGAGGACGCCATAACGCCGCCCTTCTTGACCGCGTCGTTGAGCAGCGCCAGCGCGGCGGTGGTTCCGTGTCCGCCGCACTGTTCCACGCCCATCTCTTCCAGAATGTGCGCCACCGAATCGCCCATGGCCGGCGTCGGCGCCAGCGACAGATCCACGATGCCGAAGGGCACGCCCAGCCGGCGGGACGCTTCCATCGCGACCAGCTGGCCGACCCGCGTGACCCGGAAGGCGGTTCGCTTGATGGTTTCCGCCACCACGTCGAACGGCTGTCCCTTGACCTTCTCCAGCGCGGATTTCACCACCCCCGGGCCGGAAACGCCCACGTTGATCGCCGTATCCCCTTCGCCCGGGCCGTGAAAGGCTCCGGCCATAAACGGATTGTCCTCCACCGCGTTGGCGAACACCACCAGCTTGGCGCACCCGATTCCGCCGGAGCGTTCGGCGGTCTTCACGATCGCTTCCCCCATCAGCCGCACCGCGTCCATGTCGATGCCGGCGCGCGTGGAGGCCACGTTGACCGACGCGCAAAGCTTTTCCGTTTCGCTGAGCGCCTGGGGCAGGCTCTCGATCAGCCGCCGGTCCGCGCCGGTCATGCCCTTCTGCACCAGCGCCGAATAGCCGCCGATGAAATCCACCCCGGTTTCCCGCGCCGCCCTGTCCAGCGCGTACGCCGTGGGCAGCACGTCGTTCACCGCGCCGCTGACCAGCGCGATCGGCGTTACGGAGACCCGCTTGTTGACGATGGGAACGCCGAATTCCCGATCGATTTCCTGGCCGACCCTCACCAGCTGCCCGGCCTTGCGCGTGACGCGGTCGTAGATATTCCGGGCCAGCTTTTCCGGATCGCTGCTGACGCAGTCCAGCAGGGAGATTCCCATCGTGATGGTGCGCACGTCCAGCTTCTCATGATCGATCATGCGCAGGGTTTCATTGATTTCATTGGTGCTGATCAACGCTTTCACCTCAAATTGCTGTCAATCACAGGAAACCCGCAGCCGCCGGCTGCGGGCATACGGCCGCGAAGGGCGGTCAGACCTGGTGCATCGCCTCGAAGATTTCGGAGCGCTGAATGCGGATCTGCAGTCCCATTTCCGCGCCCAGGGCCTTGAACGCGTCATCCAGGACGTCGAAGCCGCAGGTCGCCTCCGAAACGTCGACGATCATCGCCATGTTGAAATATCCCGACAGCACCGTCTGGGAAATGTCCAGAATGTTGATGCCGTTCTCGTACAGCACCCCGCTGACCCTGGCGATGATCCCCTTGCGATCCAGGCCCAGTACGGTGACAACCGCCTTCTTTTCAGGCTGCATATTCATTCTCCCCTTATTGCTCCTGGCCGATCAGCACTTCGATTTCGGAGGCGCCGATCCATTCCTGCATCCGGCTCTGGAACGCTTCGCCTTTGGCGGTATCCGTCAATTCCGCGGTCAGGTCCTCCTGCACCGCCTCGAAGGCCGTTTCGCTTTCGGGAACATCGGAAATGTACTTGATGATGTGGAAGCCGAAATCCGAAGCGATGGGTTCGGACACGTCGCCCACGTTTTCCAGCGCCATCGCGCCGTTCTTGAAGCTTTCCACAAACTCCACGGTGCCTTCGGACACGTAGTAGCCGGTCTCCGCAAAGTCGCCGGTCTTCATGCCGCCGTCTTCGCCGTACTCGGCGATCAGCGCGTCGAAATCCTCGCCGCTGCGGATCTTCTCCATGATTTCATCCAGCTTCGGCTGCACGTCCGCCATCAGCTCCTGAATCCTGGCGCGGTCCGCCTCGCGGGTCTCCTCGTCCGTCTCCTCGCTGTCGATTTCCGCCTGAAGCTTAAGAATCTCCGAAGCGTTGTCGTCCTTCACCAGGATGTGCTTGACCGCGCGGTAGCCGGCCGGGGTGTAATACACCGTTTCGCCGTTCATGACCGCGCTGCCCCAGGCGCCGATGTCCTCCGCGTATTCCGCCTTCGCCTCTTCGATGCGCTCCTGATAGGCGGCGCGCACCTCCTCTTCGGTTACCTGGACATCCTTCGTGGCCTCGTCGTACACGCGCTGCTGGATCTGGTTTTCCTGGTCGTTTTTGATCAGCTGCTCCACCGAGTAATCGTACTGGGCAAGATAGGTGTTGACCGCCAGCGCGTTCTCGTTCTCGCTCTTCTCCGGATCCGCCATGCTGCTGTAGACGGACTGATAGGTCTCGTCGAAGGTAGCCTGCGCCTCTTCCTTCTGCTGCGCCAGTTCTTCCTCGGTGAAGGTGTCAAGGCCCATTTCCGCGGCCTTCTGCAGCATCAGCTGCTTGGTCATTTCGATGTTCAGCACGTAATCCAGAATGCCGTACTGGGTGGACACGTCAGTGGTGTCCATGCCGTACATCGCGTACATCTGCGCGTAATAATCGTACAGGCCCTTCACGTCCCCGAAGGTGATCTCATGGCCGTTGAGCTTTACCAGCACCTGATCCTCCGCCAGTTCGGTGACCGGCGTCATGCTGCTTTCTTCGGCTGTTTCCCCGCCGGCTTCCTCCGCGGTCTCTTCGGCGGCTTCCTCCGCAGGCCCCTCCGCGGCTTCTTCCGCGGCTTCCTCCGCAGGCTCCTCCGCGGCTTCTTCCGCGGGTTCTTCCGCGGCTTCTTCCGCGGGTTCTTCCGCGGGTTCTTCCGCAGGCTCTTCCGCGGTCTCCTCCGCGGCGGTCTCTCCGGCAGCGGCCGCTTCCTCAACGGCCGTTCCCTCGACAGCGGGTTCCTCCGCCGCGACCGCGAATCCGGCAAGGGCAATCATCAGCGCCAGCAGCAGTGCCGGCAAAGTCTTTCTGAACATAGTATCGTGCCTCCTGTAGTTAATGATGGAAAATTCGCCGAAAGACGGGAATCTCCTGCCTGCAAGTTGTGTCCAGTCTGTGAACATTGACCGGGAGAAATCAGTCCCAGTCGGACTGGCCGTAGGGCTCCTCCGTGCGGGCGGCGATCAGAAGCTCCGCTTCCTCGCCGGTGTCCGCCGGATACGTCCGCATCGCGGTTCTCGCGGAATCCTCGGCCTCCGCGATCGCCTCCGCCGCCTGGCGGAGCCGTTTGTTCGCCTTCTTCAGCGCCTCGCCGCTGCGGCGGATATCGCCCTTGCCCGTTTTCAGCATCTGGCGCACGTCCACCGCGTCCCAGACGTTTCCGTGGCGGATCCGGCTCAGCGCGCCCCACAGCGCGTCCATCGCCCGGGCGTCCGCCAGAATCACGTTCGCCTTCGCCGCGTGGTGGGAAACGAGATCGTTTGCCTCGGTTTCGCCGAGCCAGGCCGCGTCCGGCAGATACAGAACCGCGAAGGGCGTGGTGACCGGAGGATCCAGCGCTTCATAGCGCAGCGCGTCGACCGCTTCCATCAGATCCTGCGCCGACGGCTTTCCGCGGGACAGCGGCCATTCCCCGACCGGCAAAAGCGGCGATGCCGCCTCTGCGCCGGCGCGCAGGCACACCGGGTTTTCCCCCGCCACGTCCTGGCGCCGGACGGACCTGTCCAGCCATTCGCGCAGCGGCAGCGGCGCGGGCCTCGCGTTCTGCGCGGCCAGCGCGGCCTGAATCTCCCGAATCGGCTGCTGAAGCGCCTCTGCCGCGGTTTCCCCGCCCGCGCGGACGGCCCGGCGCATTTCGTCCCAGGCCGCCTGGTCCTCGCGGCGCCACGTTTCGATCATGCCGTCCAGCGCTTCCTCGTGGCCCTTTTCCGAAACCGTCAAAAGGACCCGGAGCTTTTCCTGCGAATCCAGATACGCCCGGCGCCCCGCCTGCAGCTCGCCGCGCAGGATTTCCTCCTGCTCCTTCTGGGACCGGGCGGCGGCTTCCGCCATCCGGCGCACCGATTCGCTCATCGCGCGGAGGTTTTCCTCCCGCACGGTCCTGTCCCTTGCCGCTTCCTCTTCCTTCGCCGCCGCCTCCTCCCGGGATTCGCGGAGCTGGTTCTCGATCCGCGTAAGCTGGTCGGAAACCGAACGGTCCTCCCGGCTGAACAGCACCGCGGCCAGCGCGACGATCAGCGGAACCGACAAAAGAGCGACCCAGATCCAAACCGAATAATCCTGCATACGCACTCCTCACCTGCCCGGCGTCGCCGGCTCGTTTGCTGTCCCGTTTCCCGTTCGCGTCAGCGCCTGGTCCGGCTTGAGCAACTCAAAGGACACCCTGTCTGCAATCTGCCCGTCCGGCGCGTAAAGCGTCACCGTTTCTCCCTCCGCGTTCAGGCGGAACGGCGCGTGCAGTTCGCCGGCGGCGCCCACGCTCTGCCCGGACGCGTATACCAGCAGCACCTCTCCCGGATTCAGCGTCCGCTGCGGGAAGCGGAATTTTCCGGGATCCTCCGGATCGTCCGACAGCGCCCATCCCGCAAGATTCAGTTCCCCGTTCGAGACGTTTTGAATCTCGATCCAGTCCGGCGCGTTTCCCGACCCGTCCGTCAGCGTCTTCCGGTTGTCCGCCATCAGTTCGCTGATGACCGCCGGCGGATTCGCCATCGGCCCGGCCGCGGCCAGATTCTTCCGGCTCGCGATGTTCTCCGGCGTGTTGGGCATGCCCGGCGTGCAATCGGACGACACGGCAAACGCTCCGGTGGAATTCGCCCGCGCGTACACCTGATCGGCGCCCAGCGCCGGTACGTTGACC
>JAFWEY010000010.1 GCA_017512675.1 Clostridia bacterium
CACAGAATGAAATCCCGGCGCAGCCCTCCGCGGCGCAGCCCTCCGCGGTTCAGCCTTCCGCAGCGGAACCGGCCGCGGTTCGGCCTGCAGAAAGCGCGCCGGCTTCGCAGCCTGTTCAGGCAAGCCGTCCCGCGCCGGCCGCAGCGGTTTCCGCTGCTTCCGCACCGGCGGAACCCGAGCGCGAACCGGAGCAGGAACAGCACCCCAAGGCGATCGCGGCCCGGCTGCATCTGCGCGAGCAGCTGATCAAGGCGCAGGTTGGCATCAATCCCCGCAAGGGCCGCAGTCTTTCCGAGGTGGTGGACGATCAGTGGCGCCGCTCCCGGTACGAGCAGCTCGGACATCCGGTTCCCAGCGACGTGACCGGCAAGCCGCTGCTCAGCCCGGTGGATCAGGCGGTATATGCCGTCAATGAAGCCTGGAAGCTCGAAGCCGCCCGCCCGGCGCTGATTGAACGGCTGCTGAAAAACGAGGAGCTGCGCGGCGCTCTGGCTTTCTGCCTGAAGGATGTTGCAGCAGACAAACAAAAGCCTGTCAGCGATCCGATCAGTGAAGAACTCGAAGCGACAAGGCTGCGCCTGATGAATGAAATCGACGCGCTGCGCATCCGCCGGCAGGACATGAAAACCCAGCTGCTGGAGGAATTGAAGCACACGCACCAGCGGGAAGAGGATCTTCACAGGGAACGAATCAACGCGCTGATCGCCGAACGCGAACGGAACGAAGAGGCTGCCAAAGGGGCCCAGCTGGCCGTCGACGCGGCGGAACAGCTGCTGAAAAAGACCGGAAAGCAGCTGGAAGAACAGCTGATTACCCAGCTGATGACAGATCGCGCCAAAGAGCTCCTGCTGCACCTGGATGACCGGCGCAGGGAGCCTGCGAAGCATCCCGATCTGTACGAGCCGACCGCCGGCGAACTGATCAGCGACCTGCGGGTTCAGCTGGACAACGCCGGCTTTGCGATGGAAAACGACGATGCGGTCAATCTGCTTGCCTGCATGCTGACCGGCGGGATGGTGGTTATCTCCGGTCCCTCCGGAAGCGGAAAGAGCGAACTGGTGCGCCAGCTGGCCGCCGCGCTGGGCCTGGCGGGAGACTGCCGCCGCTTCGTCGAAGCCCAGTCCGCCGAGGACGACGAGGTGCAGGACCTTCTCTCCCGGTGCGACCGCCTGACGCCGAGCATCGTGATGCTGGACGATATCAACCTGTACGACAGCGACGAAAAGATCAACGGGGCAATTCGCCTGCAGGAGCAGGCAAGCGCCCGCAATCTTCCGCTTTGCCTGATGATTACCGTGCAGGACGCCCCGGAGGGCAAGCCGCTGACCGCCAGGCTCCTGAATCGCTCGTTCTTCATCCGGCTGGACCCCGCTTCAGCCGCTTCCCGCTGGAAGCCGGCCGCGCTGAGCGCGCCGAATCCGGACCGCGCCGTGTCGCTGCACGCGCTGGAAGCGATCCTGGAACCGCGCCAGGAGCTGGAGAGCGAGGTCGAAGGGCGCCTGGCCAAGCTGCGCCGTCAGTTGGAGGAGATCGGCTGGCCGATCGACCGCCGCACGCTGAACGAGCTGTGGCACTACTGCGCTTCCGTAGACCGGGCCGGACGCCGTACCGGGCTGCAGGCGCTGGATTGGGCGCTTGCCCAGCGGGCGCTGCCCGCCATGCTGGCGACGATGGACCTGAAGCAGCTGACCCAGCTCCCCGCAATCTTCGTGGATCTTCCTGTGTGCCTCAAGCTGATGGAGCAGCCTCTGCCGCTGCCCGCGCTGTAATTCTCCTTTCGGATTCTCCGCACACCCCGCCGGCGAAAAACCGCGGGGTGTGCGCGTTCCCGCTGCGGCCTGTGCTGCAGTCTCTGTCCGGCAGCACGGCCAGGCTTCCTTCCGCCGGGGCGTCCGTCTTCTTCCGGGCTTTTTCCGTAAATTCCGACTGCCCGTCTCCCCTTTTCGTTTCTTAATTATTTCAATGTGTTGCAATTTTATTTCAATTGTGATATAATCCTTTGTAAATATGTATTTGGAGGAACTTTCATGCGATATCGCAGCAGGGGGATCGCGCTGCTTTTGCTGATATGCCTGGCGGCGAGTCTGTTTCTTCCGGCGGCGGCCGCTTCAAAGCAGGCTGTCGTGAAACGAAACAATACCCCGGTTTACGCAAAGCCCAAAGCGAAATCGAAAATTCTCGGCACTCTTTCCAAAGGTACCGTCGTGACGGTGATCTCCGTCAAAGACTCCGTGGCGCGGATCAAATACTCCGGGAAAACGGGGTATGTGAAAAAGAGCGCGCTGTCGATGAAAAGCGCTCCGTCGGCGACCATCGTACCGGCGCAGGACCATCGGGAATCCGTGACCAGGAAGACGGTTCAAAACGCGTACGCCTACCGAAAGGCCAGCACAAAATCCAAACGAACCCAGGTGAAAGCCGGAACGAAAGTCCGTATTCTTCAGGACATGGGCAACTGGTACAAAATCGAACGGAACGGCGTTACCGCCTATATGCTGAAGGAAGCGTTTGAGTCCCCGAAAACGACAGCCAAACCGACAAACACCCCGAACCCCCGGAAGACCCCAAAGCCCACGAAAACCCCGAAGCCGCAGAAAACGCCGGCGCCCGCCCCGATGCCGAGCGCGGATCCGGCGCCGACCAGGGCGCCGTCCGGCAAAACCAGAACTCTCGCGCAGGACGCGATCGTCTACAAAAAGGCGGACCTTTCGGCAAAGGTGCTGGCCACCCTTCCTTCCGGCAGCGATGTGACGGTGCTGAAAACGGGCCGCAAATGGGTGCGCATCCGCCTGAACGGAACTGTTGGCTACATTGTCAAATCCGCGTTCCAAGAAAAGGAAACGCCGGCCCCGAAAGCGACGGATAAACCAACGCCGACTCCCAAACCGACATCCACTCCCAAGCCGGCGAAAACAGCGTCTCCGCCCGCGCCCGATTCCTCCAGGGCCGACCGGGTAGTCGCCGCCGCGCTTGCCCAGCTGGGCAAACCCTACGTCTACGGGTCCACCGGCACCAGATCCTTTGATTGCTCCGGACTGACGTACTATTCGTACAGGCAGGTCGGTATTACGCTGCCGCATTCCGCGTATTCGGTAGGCTACGGCGGAAAGGGCACGAAAATCACCTCGGTCAGCGGGCTGAAAAAGGGCGATGTGCTGTGCTTCAACACGATTTCCGACGGCGATTTGTGCGATCATGTCGGCATATACATCGGCGGCGGGCAGTTTGTTCACGCATCCTCCGGCAAAGGCCGGGTCATCGTGTCTTCGGTCACATCGGGCTATTACGCCGGCGTGTTTTCCTGGGCAAAACGGTATCTGTGACCGCTTCTCAGCGGATCTGTTCCAGAATCAGCGGATCCCGGATCCGATGGTCTTCGGCGAGGAACAGCACCTTTGTCAGGATCTCTGCGGTCTGCGGGTCGTCGTCCACAAAAGGCAGGAACAGCTTTCCGCGATGCTGCGAGTGAACAGCCGCGATCTGCAGCATGGCGCCGCCCTGCTGATGGACAATGCCGCTGCCCAGATGCACCGTGTAGGAGGACAGCTTGCCCTGGATGACGGCATGGTTCCGATCCACGCGCACGTTCTGAATGCCGAACATCGGGAGCGTAAAATCCAGCAGGGCCGCCCGCATCTCGATGGTGGAATGGCTGGTTTCCGGGTCCACACCGCCAACATAGGCCACGCTGACCGCCAGATCGATGTCCCGCATGACTTCGGAAAAGAGGATATCCGGCACATCGTCGATTTTCAGGGGTTCACCGGTAAGACGGCGGAAGAAGCCCACAGATTCGATCGCCGGGGCTTCGATATCCGCCGGCGTGAACCAGTCCGCCTGGGCAAACAGCACAGCCACTGCGTTTTCCCGATAGAAAACCTTCTGCAGGCCCGCTTCCGTGTCGGCTATCCACCGCCTTGTTTTCAGCGTAGCGGCGGCTTTTCGGGGCTGAATCTGATAACCCGCGTAGCGCAGGGTATCCGTGCGGCCCAGTTCATCCTTTGTTTTCACATACAGTTCCCGGAATACCTGTTTGAACGGCTGACGGATCTGACGGGCAAACATCGCAGCCTGCCAGTCATGCCAGACGCTTGCGCGATAAAGGTGCAGCGCGTGGGCCACATACAGATCCCCGCACGCTTCCCAGGGAAGGATCCGGCCGTTTTCGTCCTGCAGGCCGTCCCCGCAGGGCAAGCCAAAGCGATCTCCCGCCATGAACACCAGATTGTCCGTCAGAAATCGGGCAACCGGGTTTTTCCGAAGCTCCGCCAGTTCCCGGCCGGTCAGCGGGGTTTCTTCAGTCATCGCATCCTCCAGGAACGCGCGGGTACGGCGGTATTGCCCGGTCAATTCCTTGCGGGCTTCTTCCAGACGAAGGACGGTTTCGTTCTTTTTCAGGCGGGCGGGAATGGATTTCAGCCGTTTCCCATCCTTTTCGCACGCGACGGTCACGCTTCCATCCGCAGCCATTTCCAGGCGAACCGTTATATCCTCCACGGCCTGGTTTTCAAACAGCGGCAGAGAGTTTTCCGCCAGCCTGCCTTCCATGCGCAGAGTCAGGCGGGTCATATCGCTGTCGCCGGAGTTGGCGGCCAGGTTTTTCAGAGCCATCTCGCCTGCTTTCCGTTCGCTGGCGCAGCGCTGTGCGCCGAACTGCCTGCTTTCTTTCACGAACTGCTGGATGAACAGATACCGGCGCAGAGTATCCTCCTCTCCGGAGAGGGGAATCAGGGAATAAGCCATGAGCAGATCCTTGCTTCGCTTCTGCCGGATCTGCTTTTCCGTTTCTTCCACGGACAGCCGTCCCAGAGCCGCGTCGGCGTACTTCCGGGCACGGGTGTGCCTCGTGCTTTCGGTGATGTATTTGGCGGCGTCGTACAGCTGATCGAAAACCGCTTCGCCGGCAGTTTCCCAGGCTGAACGGAACCAGGCGATATCAAAGGCGCCGGCTTTCAGATCGTCGCCGGTAAGCGGCGTAAACCGGGCGATATCGGCCATACGGGCGTCGTCAAAGCTTTCATTCATGTGGGCGATGAAGTAATACGCGGCAGAGGTGAAACCCGGGATATGAAGGTAATCTCCGATCAGCTCCACCCAGGCGGGATTGTACATTGCCGTCTCAAACAGGCGTTTGTCCGGAACGCCGTTTTCCTTCACGGCGCTGCCCAGATCTTCCGCCCCGTCTTCCAGGGCGGGAACGCACACGCTCAGCAGATGGCACAGGCTGTCCTTCCGGCTGGGGGATTCGGCATAATAGCTTTCAGTCGCGCTGCGGGAAAAGCTGTCCCCGTCCAGCGCCGCCAGAAGCCTGCCCAGCCACGCGGCGCCCCGAACGTACCGGATGCCGAAAACACAGGCAGAATACGGCCCTTCGCTTTCCCCGCGCCGCAGTTCGCTGTCCAGAATCAGCGGCAGTATTTTTTCGTATATGCCGTCGGCGTACTGCAGCAGGTCTTCGTCGGCTTGCGCAAAATCCGCCTGCTTTTTCCCCGTCAGGGCTTCCGCGGCCCGAGCTTCTGCAACGCCCCGGAACCGGCGCCGCCAGCCCCGTCCTACCGCGCCGCGAACTTCGCCGGTCCGGGTGCGGACAAACAGAGAAATCCGGGAAAGGACGTCGACCGAAGCGCGCAGGCTATCCGGCTGAAAGAGCGTATTCAGCATCGCCCGCTCTGTCATGATTCCCAAAAATGCCGCGCGCAGCATATCCGGGGCTTCAGGAGCGATTCTCCTCCTTCCGCCTTCCCTGTATCCGTGCGACCCCGCGGAATTGATCATGTCGTACCGGGACTGCGGGGACTGATACCAGTGAAAGCCGGGCTGCTTCAATGCGCGGACAGCCGATATGTATTCTCGCTCAAACCTGCGCCACAGGGCTGTCCGCACGGCAAAGCACTGCGGCCACGCATTTTCCGGCGCGGCTTCCAGAAAAGACAGAATCCAGCTGAGCTGACTTGAGAACGTTATGCAGCGGAGCGCATCCTTTCCCGTTTTCTCCGCGAACCGCGCTTCCGGCACTTCCCGGACAACCCACTCCGCCGCCCGCATCGCAGCCTTGAAAAGAAGCCCCTCGTCTCTATGCCGCCGAAGAAGGTATCCGCAGACTTCGCCTGCCTGATTGCAGTATCGCAGCTTTTCCGGCAGGGAAAAGCCGGAGCCGAAAAGCCGCTCCATCAAATCGCCGTCTGCGGAAGGGTCCGCATGCAGCAACAGGATCGCCCGGACAAGCCGCCCGGGATCGCCCAGCGAGGCATACCACTTCTCCCAAAGCGCCGCACAGGGAAATTCCCTGTAGCACCAGTAAGGGTCCAGGCGGCCGTAGCCCAGCAGCTGATTCCGCCCCGCGTCAAAAGGGTCTTCTCCGATGGGATCTTCCCTGTGCTCGTCGATCAGCTCGTCCAGCGCGCGCAAGTCCCGGCGCGCCAGGGTGCAGGACGGACAGTCCTGCTTTCCGGTCAGAAGATCCCTGAGCACCCCTCCGATTCCGGTTTTGCCGCGGAGAATTCCGGAATCCGGAAACAGCCTGAAAAAGGCGTCCCGAAATCCGGGGTCCGTATCGAAAAAGGAAAGGTCCGGCTCGAAAGCGTCCTCCTGCGTAAACATCTCGTCCGTCGGATGTTCCCGCTCTTCACGGACTGCCTGCATGGCGCTGTCCCACAGGATTCTTTCCTTGACGTCCTTCGGCCCGGCGGATCGGAGCAAATCGGCGCAGGCGGATTTCAAATGTGCGCGGCGGCTGTCAGCGGCAATGAGCATCACCAGATCGCAGGCGGCGGTCCGCATCTGCCTGCGCGGATCGGCAAGCAGGCGTTTTATTGTTCCCAGCAGGTCTGTATCCTCCTGCCGCATCAGCAGCTTTGTGCAGCTGACCCGCACATCCGGCGCCTTCAGGCGCAGATGGCTTTCGATCACCGGGAAATCCAAATCCTCAGGCGCGGCCTTTTCCGCAATTTCAAACGCCTTTTTCCGGGTGCCTGTGCTCTTGTCCGCCAAGGCGCTCATCAGCGCTTTGCGCTGTGCGGGACGTTTCAGCGGTGTCAGCAGCGCGGACAGCATGTCATCCCGGCGATAGGTCTCAATCTGGGGAAGCAGGTCTGCGGCATCGTCCGCAATCGCGTCCTCGCCCAGCATCACGGCCAGAGTGCAAAGCGTCCAGGCCAAGTCGCTTTTGCGCAGGGAGACGCCGTACCAGGGGAACACGCATGGAGCAAAGGTCTTTTCCCTGCCGGCCAGGGCGGAATACCTCCCTTTCAGCAGCGCGTAAAAGCGGCGGGCCTCCGCCGCATCCGCAAAATACGGCGAAAGGCTCTGTTTCCCGCCTTTGGCGGCGGCATCCGAAAGCGGCTGCGGGGATACCGCGTCTCCCAGGAAGCCGGGCAGATACAAAGCCAGCATTTCCTGATCGTCCGGCCATTTTGCCAGGGCTGTTTTCGCCAGAAGGTGGTGCACAGATGCGTTTTGAAGCGCCGTGCCGAAAAAGCCGCACACCAGCGCCTGATGGCGGCTGCCGGTTTCGATCAGGTTTTGCGCTTTGCGAACGGCGCTCGTTACATCCAGCATCGCTTCCGACCACAGTCCCATATGGATTTCCATGCTGTCTTCCGAGCGCAGCATCGCCTCCCGGTTCTGCGGGCTTTCCAGTCCCCGCAGCAGCAGAGCAAGGGTTTTTCCGGGAATGCGGTCAAGACCGGCCGCCTCGTCGCCGAGCAGCCCCGTCCATACGCCCACGGCACGCTTTACGGAGGAATAGCGGATCAGGTCATTCTCCGCGATGGTGTCCAGGATGCGCCGGAAGCCCGCCAAGGTCCCTTCATCTGCACATTCGCAGATGGACTGGCGCAGCCCCTCCTGCAGCCGTGCGGCCAGAAGCAGGCGGCAAAGGAGCTCCTGCAGCTCTGCGTCGTTGCTCAGCAGAATGCCGAGGAATATCGTCCGGCTTGTTCCGGGCGCGCCTTCGTCCCCGTTCAGGGAGGCGGCCAGCAGCGCTTTCAGCCCGGCGTTTCCCTGATTCAGTTCATAGGCGATGATTTCCGGACAGCAGCCTGCGTGGCAGTCCCGGGCAAAGGCCAGAGCGTCAGGCGGAAGATTGCCGGACAGGATATCGCATACGTCCGCGTCGATCACCGCCTGATCGGCAAACCGGCGGATGATGCCATGGCGGATCACCTGCATGTAATCGGCATAATCCGGCGAACGAAGCGGCCGGCGCAGCAGGCCCTGTGTATAGGGACGCTCCGGACAATGATCCGCCGCCCAGAGAAATGCCTCCCGGTGCCGGGGCAGAATGTAGGTTCCGAACATCCAATCCATGTGCTTCCGGAAGAATTCGGACGGCTTCTGCCCTTTGCGCAGCGCCGAAAACAGAGCGGCTGCGTCCTTGCTCTCCGAGGCAAAGGATGAAAAGAATTTCTTGTGTTCCTCGCTGACGGACTGCCGTCCGGCATCGACGGACTGCAGGTACGCTTTCGCTTCAGCGGAGATATTCAGCCACCGGTACAGCTGAAGAACGGATTGCGAATCAGAAGAGTACATCATATATTCTCCTTACAGGAACCAGGGTGCCCCGGCCAGCATGGTCAGCCGCACAAAGGTCACTGTGCACTGCTCCGTCAGCTGCAAAGGCGCGTCCAGTTCCCTGAGTTCCTGTCCGTTCAGGAATACGCGAAACAATCCGTCCCGATAGCTTTGGACGGCATTTGCCACAGCCCCGGATTTGTCCGCGGGCGCGCTGTTCGTGTCTGGTCCGAAGGTGATCTTTCCCGCTGCTGCCAGGTCGTCCATACTGTCCTGAGAGAGTATCCTTTTTCCGTTATCCGCCGCACGCAGGGAGCGCTGCGCCGCCCATGCCTCCACGCATAGCGCGATCAGCTCCGCCAGGGTGTGCGGGATCCCGGAAAGCTCCACGGACAAAGGCTGAATGACAGGCCGTTTGCGGCCGATACGCTGAATATTCACATGAATGGTCATACGGCCTCCCTTTCCGAGCGTTCCGGATGTCCCGGCCGATGCGGAGCGGCCGTTCCGCCGCGGGTTACACGCACTGCGGAAAGAGCTGCCCCAAGCGGCTCTGAACGATCGCCCTGGGCAGCTCCGGAATCATTTGACCGGCGCTGGCGGCATTTCACGCCGCCGGCAGATACGGATAGTTCTCGCCGACAAAGGTATTGACCAGATAACGGCTGATGTTGAGCGGGTTTTCCACGGCGCGGTCGAGCGCTTCTGTCGCAAACTGCTCCGGAACGCGCACGGCGCTCATCACCTGGTTCCAGATCGGGGTTACCGCGTCTTCGCCGAACGCTTTGGTGATCTGTTCGGCAGACTGACCGTGCAGCCCGTGATCCGCCTGCAGAACGATGACGGCATCCGGATCGTTTTCCAGGATCAGATCGATCGCGTGAATCAGAAATTTCGCGGCATATCGATGCTGGGGCCCGTAATTCGTGATCTCGTCGGGATCGCCGCCGGTAGGCGCCCCTTCCTCATCCACGGTGAACGGATGGTGGGCGGTAATATCAAAGAGAATGGTGAAATTGCTTCCCTCGTGCCGGGAGGCATCGTCCAGCGATTCCAGGATTCTGCGGTCGGTGACGCGAGGCACGCTGCCGATGATGTCGGATTCTCCGGCGGCAAGGTATTTTCGCTGCAGCTTAAACGGAAGCAGGCCCTTTTCGGAGAGGCGCACCATCGCATTGAAATAGCTGGTGCTGTGAATCCCCGTCAGGAGAATTGCGGCTTCCCCGCCCTGGATAACTTCCTTGTAGCGGGATTTGAACGCTTCGTCCGGCTCGAAGTAGCAGCTCCTGCTGGTGCCGCCGGTCATGTACTGCCTGTCGGTCACCGGCGGGTAATAGATGTTGATGCTGCCGATCGTCTGGGTGGAATAGCCTTTGGCTTCGAACGCACAGCGCGTTTCGTTCCGCAGGCGCGCGGTCTGAAGCTGTTCGCTGAACGAAGGATCGCGCAGTACGGCGGCGTTCGCGGACTCGTGGTCGGTCAGAAGCGGAGAGAGCACCTGATCGTAATAATCGGGGCACATCAGACAGGCCACCGCGATTTTGGTGGTGTGGTTCGCTTCCAGCGCCGCGTCCTCATTGATGCGGAAGCCCCGTTCCTCAAGCTGGCGCTTGAATTCTTCCTGCCCGTCGCCAAAATAGCGTTCAAAAGCGCTGAAGCCCAGCATCCCGTCGGTGTGGATCCAATAGATATTGGGAGCGGGCTTGTCTTCGGAAATCTCGAATTCGGTGCGAATCGGGGACAGGTCGATTTCGCCGCCCTGGGTCAGGCTTTTCGCCAGCGGGAAGATATTGATGACCAGCAGCACGAGAACCAGCAGCCCGGCCATTTTGCACAGATCCGGGGCCTGCCTGTTCCGCAGCAGCACCAGCAGCAGCACCGTAACGGCCAAGAAAACCGCCGCGTAAATCAGGCCGGCTTTCACGATCGAAAAGCCCCTGTTATCCATCATCACGTAAAAGCTTCGCCAGGCGAAAAACAGCACCCACATCCCCAGACAGCCGGCGAGGGCAGCCAGCCCAGAGCGGGCGATCGCGCGGAAAACGAGGAACGCCAGGGCAGAAACAATGACCATCGCCAGGCCGATCAGAAGAAATTGCGCCGCGGAAAGGTACAGCGCGTTGCGCGAAAACAGGTAGGACAGCGGAATCAGCGGCATCAGAGCCGCCGCCGCAAACGCAATAACGCCGCCGTTCGTATCTTTTTTCATGGGGTCGCCTCCGGAACAGAATGGTTTGGAAGGGATTGTGCGGCACCGGGATACTGACGGGCTTTTCGCGCCTGTGGATTTCGCGGGTTTCCCGGTCTTCCATTGGGAAACCCGCAAATCAGCCGCCCCGCAGCAGATTCGGTTCGGCTGTGCGGCGCTGCCCGAAACAGCGCCGGATCAGGAATGCAGGAGATCCGGGTTTACGCTTTTGCCCGCATCAGGTACAGCGTCCGGCAGGTCTCGCTGACCCTGCTCTTCTGCAGAATCTCAAAATGCCGGGAAAACGCGGCTTCGAAGCCCTGTTCGGTGTAATCGGGGAAAATGTCGTCCCGGGTCGCCAGCAGGGTTTTGACCTGCGAATCCTCCTTCGGGACAAACTCGATGATCAGATGCTTCGCCAGCGACGCCACCCATTCGCCGATTTTCTCCATCGGGAGATTGTTGGAGATGGCCAGATGATGGATCACCGCCAGCATCAGGATCAGATCCGGCGTCTGCCGGCCGGCAATGTCCCTGCGCTCGCGGTTTGCGAAGCCGATGGCCGGGGACGGATTCGTCAGGTCCAGCAGCAGCGGCAGAAGGTTTTCGCCTGCGCTGTTCACCGCGTGATAATTGCGCTCCACCGCGATTGGGTCGATATCAAAGGCGACGGCGCTGCCGCCGTGGGCCAGCGCCAGCCGGGTATAGCGGCCGTCGTTCGCACCGAAATCCCAGGTCGTGGCTGGCCTGACTTCATTGATGAAGGAAGCTACCAGCTGTTCCTTGGACTGCGCCGCATCCTCGGTGTAATTGGTATGAGCGTAATAATCGCCCCATTCGGTTTCGACGCCCTTCAGCTGAAGCTTCTCCACGATGCGGATCATGCTGTCGATCATCGCCATGTGGCTGAATTTGCTGATCCGCACTGTCCGCACGGCGCCCGGCTGCTTGCCGTCCTGCGCGTGCTTCATCGAGGACTGCGCGTGCCAGTGGATGTGCTGGAGCGCCGCGAAACCGCCTTTGCGGCCGAGCAGCCGGTCCGCCAGGTCGATTGGAATGCCGTCGATGTAAATCCGAAGCAGCTGATTCAGGCGGATGTCCCGGTACGCCATCAGCATGAGCGGCGCCATGAAATGGCGGCAGAACTGCCCGTAAGCGATCCAGGGCGCGCCTTCCTGATAGAAATCGAAGGAAAGGGTGTCGATCAGAACCGGACGCCCCTTCAGAAACTGAATGTTGTAGGCGCTGGCGTCCTTCAGAATCATGTTCTGATCCAGCGCCGCGCGGTGAATCCGAAGTGTCGTCAGCGCGGCGTCCTTCAGCTGTCCGAACGACCATTCATAGGGATAGGAAATATACGGGATCTGTTCGGGCTGAATCATCAAAAAGCCGTTTTCTTCTTCCGGTTTCGCGGGAAGCTCCTTATGGCAGACCAGCAGACCTTTTGCGGTCAGCGGACCATAAAGCTTTTCCATCAGGGCTTCGTACTGCTTCTGATAGCAGCAGTTGATCTGGCGCACGACGACGCCGTCCTGGACCAATACCGCGCCGGAAGGATCCCGGAACGAACTGAACTCTTTCATTTGTCCTCTTCTTCTTTGCGGACAGCCGCCTTCAGCGCGGCCACCTTCGCCTTCGCCTCGGCCTCCGCCGCCGCCTCCTGCTCCGCGTTTTCCGGGTTCTTCCTGCCAAACAGGGATTTTACCTTGTTCTTGAATACGAACAGATACGCGCCGCAAACGGCAAACGCTGCGATGATGATCTGTATCAGCATCGAGGCAAATCCGGGATCGAGATACATAACGGACACTTCCTTCTTTATATGGGATGGCTCATTCTCTGAAACGATGCCGTTCAGATGGCATACACAATTATTATAGCAAGCGGGGCAGCAATTGGCAAGGAAATTTTGCGTATAGGACTGAGGGCGGAGACTGAAGGCGGAGAATTGCAGGATGAAATGGCGCGCTTCGCAGCCGGGACAGCCCGGAAAGAGAAAGGCCCGAAGGCCGAAGCGCAGTCGGGCTTTCTCCCGGAGCAATAACCGTTCAGCCGGTGCGCAATGCGTTTCGCACCGGCGGCGGGAAGCCGGCTTGTGCCGTCCCCTTCGGCGCGAAGCGGGGAATCAGAACATTGGCGCCGCGCTCACAGGCGCTGCGGGGATGGGCACAGTATGCCGCCGTTCAGGCGTCGCTGCGGCAAATCGCGTGGCGGTCTCCGAAAAACGCGGCCGCGAACATGCCCGGACCCACATGGGCGCCCAGGATCGGGCCGAGCATCATCATCACGATTTCAGGATTCGAAGGATTTTTGCACAAAAGATCTGCCAGCTCGCGGGCGTGATCCGCACAGTCCGCGTGAAGGACATACACGCGCTTTCCGATGGAAGGATCGAAGGTTTCCTCAAAGCGCTTCAGAATTTCCCGCTGGGCAGATTTTACCCCGCGCTTTTTCGCTACGGTAATCAGTTTTCCCTCTTCGTCGATAACCAGAATCGGCTTGACGTTCAGCATGGTCCCGATCACCGCGGTTGTGGCGGACACGCGCCCTCCCCGTTTCAGGTACATCAGATCCTCCACCATAAAGATGTGACAGATCCTGTGCCGCGCCGCGAGAAGATCCTGCTGGTTTTCCTGAACGGTCATGCCGCTCTTGCGGTTTGCGAAGGCGCGCTCGGTCAAAAGCCCCATTCCGCCGGTGCCGCCCAGCGAATCCACCGGGTACACGGTCGCGTCCGGGTACTTCTTCTTCAGGTCGCGGATTGCCAGCATACAGCTGTCCATCGTATGGGTCAGCCCGCTGGACAGCGCAATGTAGAGAACATCGCGCCCCGCTTTGAGCGCGGGTTCGAACGCCTCCGCGTATGCCGCGGGAGTGACCTGGCTGGTATGGGTCAGGTCCCCGTGCCTCTGCCCCTCATAAAAGCGCCGGAGCAGGTCTTCGTCCTCCATCTGCCGACAGGTGCGCATATCTTCCCCCACCGTATACTCCATCGGGACCAGTTCGGCTTCATTGTCCTGCAGGACAGTTTTGTCGATATCGGCGGAGGTATCCACGAAAATTGCGTAGGGCAGCATAAAAACTCCTCCCGGGATGTAACACCTGTTGCTTTTTTCAGCCACTTCATTATAATGGTTTTACCGGCGGCCTGCAATGGACAGTTTTACCACAAATGTTACCTATTTTTCGGCGATGCTGCCGCAGGGCCAGAAAACAGGAGAAATTAACATGAGCGAGAACAAAAGAGAAAACAAACGGGTTCTCCGAACCAGAGCATCGATCCGTGAGGCACTGATTAAAGCCACGCGGGAAAAAGGGCTCACCCGGGTCACCGTCACCGATATCGCCCGGTTGGCGGGCATCAACCGGAAAACCTTCTATGCCTATTACGATTCCATCGACGATCTGATTCACAAGCTGGAACTGGAAATTGCCGCAAAGCTCCGTCCCCTGATTCAGACCACCAACCTGACCGGAGATTTTTTCGATACCTTTCACTTCTTCGGCCAGTTCGGCACCGTGCTCAACGCGGATTTTGACACCTACCGGCTGTTCTATCACGCCGGGCTGCTGCCCCATCTGCTGGAAACGATCAAAACGGACCTGATCGAAACCTTTCTGGCCCAGTACGATGACGATGATCCGAAAATGCACACGGTATACCGGCTGTTCGCCGAATACGCGGGCGCCGGGCTGCTGGGATCGTTCACCTGGTGGATCGCCAATCCGGATATCCCGTTGACGGAGTACGCGACCACAATCGGCAACGTCACCCTGTCGGCGTTTCGCGCGGTCTACCCCGGCCAATTGCCCGCGGGGCGCTAGGCACCGTTGCCGGGTTCGCGGCGCGCGCTGCAGCGCCTTTTGCGCCGTCTGTTTCCTGCAGGTTTCCCGGTTTGCCCTTAATCGAGCTCCAGGATCATCTTTTCCGTCAGGTCCCGGCCGGCGCGGCGAAGCTCCGGATCGGCGGTGGACAGCCCCCACAGGTCTGTCGCGCGGCGCTCGATCGCAAAGCATGCGTCCTCCCGCAGCATCACCGTATCGGAAATCAGCGGGACCGAGGAGGTCGACGCGATCGTGCGAAGGAGCGGCCGGGCTGCGTTCCGAAACCCCAGCAGCCGGGCGTAGGGAGGAGTTTGATAGTGTTCCGCCAGCTCCTGCGTTATGCCCAGCATCGCGTAGGTCAGGATTCGGTTCAGGCGGGCCATCGTATAGCGCTTGCACTTGATCGCTTGCAGCAGCGCCTCGCGGCTGCAGGCCTGCTGGGCTGAACGGTACAGGCGGTTTTCCAGCCCTTCATTCACATCCGCCAGCTCCGCCATCGCGTCCAGAGGCATGTTGCGCAGCCGGTACAGCAGCGCGTTGTCCAGCGCCTGCCCGTCGGACAGAGAGCTCTGACACGCCTTCCGGCAGATCTCGGCGGCGGCTTCCGGCATGAAGGACAGCGCTTCATCGCAGCGCTTGTCCCGCAGCAGCGCGCGCACCGCGGTTGCCGACGGGAAATCATCCCCGTTGGCCGCGTGGTAATCGCCGCGGCGTTTGACCACCATCAGTTCCATGTGCACCGGCAGGCGGTTGTTTGCCCGAATGTATTCCAGCGCCAGCACAGTGTTCGGCGCGTTGACTTCTTCCGAACGCAAATGCAGCATCTCCGCCAGCGCTTCCCCGCGCGCCCGCGCGTGGGAGCAGCCCTGCCCCAGCTTTTCGCGGATTTTCACTTTCAGTTCTTCCGGTTCGGATTCCAAAAGATCCGCCATCCGGTTCAGCTTGACCACATCGTCGGTCTCACAGCCGAACGACAGCGTATCCACCACTCCCAGCGCGTTTAAAAGATCCACTCCCGCGGCGGCGAAACGGTCGGCCGGGCGCACGGCGAACAACGCCGGCAGCTCCAGAACCACGTCGACCCCGCTTTTCAGCGCGGCGCGGACCCGCGTCCATTTATCCAGAATCGCGGGATCCCCGCGCTGCGTAAACGCGCCGGACATCACCGCGATCACATAACCGCAGTCGGCGTACTTTCGCGTCTGTTCCACCTGGTACGCATGTCCTTTGTGAAACGGATTGTATTCCGCGATGATTCCCGCAACGCGCATATGAATCCCTCCAGCACCGATTGTGATACAGTTATTGTACGGCAATTGCGCGGCATTGTCAAATCCGCCCGATGTCCTGCAATCCGTTCTCATGGATCGACTCCAAAATTTTCTCTTGCATTTTCACCAGTTGCTGCGCTATAATGTTTCCATAGAGAATCTGCCACCTTTCGTCTGTTTTGCAGCAACTACAGTCTACAGTGGCTTGATTCTCTATTTTGTTTCGTTAATACATTCTTAACATTCGCCGCCCCCTGGGGGGGGCGCCCCTGCTTGCGCTTCGCGCTCCTTCTCTTCTCCCTTTTTCCCCAGATCTGTTTTACACCGTCCGGGAAAGGGACTGCGGCGATTGATTTTTCCGGGGAACGCGGTATAATATCGGCAGAAGCATTCCCGAACGGTTTCCTGAAGGGCCGGGGATTGCCCTTCAGGACGCGTTTCGGCAAATGAGCGGAAAGGCGGATGATGCTGTGGACATTATGGCGGAATACCGTTCCAGGCTGCGCACCCCTCAGCAGGCGGTTCGCGCCGTAAAGAGCGGAGACTGGATCGATTACGGCACGGCGCTGAGCATGCCGGTGCTGCTGGATCAGGCGCTTGCCGAACGGCGCGACGAGCTGCAGGACGTAAAAATCCGCGGCAATCTGCTGTTCGGTCCCATCCGGGCCGTGGAATGCGATCCGGCGCAGGAACACTTCATTTACAACAGCTGGCATTGTTCCGCCTACGAGCGCGCGCTGTGCGATCGGGGCCTGTGCTATTTTATCCCCACCATTTTTCGCAATCTCGTGGCGTATTACCGCCATTTCCTCATGGTCAACGTGGCGATGATGTCGGTCACGCCGATGGACAGGCACGGGTATTTCAACGTGTCCACTTCGGTCGGCATGGCAAAGGGCATCATGGACAAAGCGGATATCGTAATCGTGGAGGTCAACGAAAAGCTGCCCCGGGTGCTGGGCGGGGCGGATGAGAGCATTCACATCTCCGAGGTGGATATGGTGGTGGAAGGGGAACACGGCCCGCTCCCCGCGCTGCAGCCGATTCACGAAACGGAGACCGACCGGAAGATCGCCTCGCAGATTCTGCCGTACATCGTGGACGGAGCGACGCTGCAGCTTGGCATCGGTAGCATGCCGGCGGCGCTCGGGCGCATCATCGCGCAATCGGACCTCAAGGATCTGGGCATGCATACGGAGCTGCTTTCAGATGCCTATCTGGAAATGGCGAACGCCGGCAAGCTGACCAACCGGCGCAAAAACCATTTCCGGGGCAAAGGCGTATTCGCCACCGGCTTCGGTTCGCAGGCGCTGTACGACTGGGTGGACGAAAACCCGGGCCTGATCGGGTTTCCGCTGGAGTACGTGAATTCCGCCGAAGTGATCGGTCAGCACGACAACATGGTGTCCATCTGCAGCTGCATCTCCGCCGACCTCTACGGTCAGGTATGCGCCGAAAGCACCGGCACCCGCCAGATCAGCGGAACCGGCGGGCAGCTGGATTTCCTGACCGGCGCGGCCATGAGCCGCGGCGGCAAGGCGTTCATCTGCATGCCTTCCACGTTTGTCGATCACGACGGCCGCGTTCACAGCCGGATCGTTCCGACCTTCGACGGCGATATCGTCACGTCGCCGCGAAGCCAGTCCTATTTTCTGGTTACCGAATTCGGCGCGGTGAATCTCGTCGGACGCACGACCTGGGAAAGGGCGGAACGCATCATATCGCTCGCCCACCCGGATTTCCGCGAAGATCTGATCCGCGCGGCCCAGCGGCAGAAAATCTGGCGCAGATCCAACAGGAGGTGATCCGCCGGAAACCGCCTGCGGTTTTCCGTTCCGGCCCCGAAGCGTTCCGGCGGAAAGGTCATTCTTTGTCCGGGAAGGCTGTGCCCGGGCCCGGAAATCCGGCCTTCGCGATCAGCTTCAGCTTGTCTTCCCGGCGCATTCGCTTGATTTGCGCTTCCCGGCGCAGCGCTTCGCTCCGGTTCGCGCACGGTTCCGCGTACACGAGTTCGGCCGGCAGCCTGGAACGGGTGTATTTGGCGCCGGTTCCGCTGTTGTGCGCTTTCAGCCGCCCGGCGGGATCGGTCGTCCAGCCGCAGTAGAGGGTTCCGTCGGCACAGCGCAGCAGATAGACCCAGTTCAAGAAAGCTCCGTCAGCATCCGGGACGGGTTGTCGGCTGCCTTTACGTTGGCGAAGGCGCGGATGATCATGCCGTCCTCGTCGATCAGGTACGTGGAACGAACGACGCCCATCGTCGTCTTTCCGTAGTTTTTCTTCTCCTTCCAGACGTCATATGCCTGAATGACCGTCTTTTCCGGATCCGATAAAAGCGTAAACGGCAGGCCGTACTTTTCCTCGAACTTCTTGTGGGAAGCGACGCTGTCCTTGCTCACCCCCAGCACCACCGCGCCCTTTTCCCGAAACTGCGGGTACAATTCGCCGAAGGCGCAGGCCTGTTTGGTGCAGCCCGCGGTCATGTCCTTCGGATAGAAATACAGAACCACCTTCTGCCCCCTGTAATCGGACAGAGAATGCAAAGCCCCGTTCTGGTCCGGCAATGTGAATTCCGGCGCGCGTGTCCCGATTTCCAGCATGCTGTCAGCCTCCTTATAAATCTTCCGCAGGGGACCTGTCCGCCTGCGGCCGGCCTTGTTCGCCTGTGCGAAGCGCCTTTTGCGCCGGCCGTTTTCCTATGATTTCCCGTGGCGATTGCCGCGTCTTCTGCGGCGCGGCATCCTTCCGCTCATTCGCCCGAACGATCCAGAAGGCGCATCAGAAGACGGCCCAGCGCCTCAAGGCCTTCCCGGTCTGCCGCGGTAAACCGGGAAAGAGACGTGCTGTCCAGATCGAGTACGCCGAAGAGGGAGCCGTCCGTCCGCACGAGCGGGATCACGATTTCCGAACGGGAGGCGCTGTCGCAGGCGATGTGCCCGGGGAACGCGTGTACGTCGGGCACCAGCTGGGTTTCGCGCGTTTGCGCGGCCGCGCCGCATACGCCTCTGTCAAACGGAATGCGCACACAGGCCGTTTTCCCCTGGAAGGGCCCGAGGAACAGGGTCTCGCCCCGGGCCAGATAGAAGCCGGCCCAGCTGACGTCCTCCAGGCCGTAAAACAGCAGTGCCGCACAATTTGCCAGGTTGGAAACCTCGGGCAGCGCCGGATCCATCAGCGCCTGCGCCTGTGAAAGCAAAAGTTCGTAATTCATTTCCGCCTCCGGAGACCGGGAGCAACGGCAGGCAGGTCCGGCAGCGAATCCGTTTCCGGCCCGGCTCCGAAGGGAACCGGGAGGGAATCCGGCCTGCGCCTGCATTTCCCGGGAATAAAAGAAGTATACCATATCGCGGCGCTTTCCGCAACGGGTGAAGCGCCGCGGCTCCGGCCGTCCGTGTCTTCCCGGATCTCCTTTTTGCCTCATGCGGGGATTCTCTTTTTTACGCTTGACGAACGCGCGCAAATAGAGGATAATAGAATGGGTTTGGATGCGTCAGGAGGAAGCATGCGGCATAAGATACACGCGGTTCGGGATGGTTCCATCGCGCAGGAGCTGGGCATTGTGCCGGGAGACGAGCTGGTCTCCCTGGGCGGAAACAGCATTGTGGACTGGATCGATTACCAGGCGTTCTCCTGCGAAGAGGATATACAGATGGTGATCCGGCGCGGCGGGGAAGAAATCGAATTCGATTTCGAAAAGGATCCGTACGAGCCGCTTGGGCTGGTATTCGGTTCCACGCTGATGTCGAAGGAGCGGGAGTGCGTGAATCACTGCATGTTCTGCTTTGTGGATCAGCTGCCGGCCGGCACCCGCAAAACGCTGCACGTCAAGGACGACGACTGGCGGCAAAGCCTGATGATGGGAAACTTCGTGACGCTGACCAACGTCAGCGACCGGGAGCTTCAGAGAATCATTGCCCGCAGAGCCTGCCCGCTGTATATCTCGGTTCACGCGACGGACCCGGATCTGCGAAGCCGCCTTCTGGGCACGCCGCGCGGCGCCGTAATCATGGATCAGCTGCGCGCGCTGGCGAATGCCGGGCTCACTTTTCACACGCAGGCGGTCATCTGTCCGGAAATCAACGACGGAGCGGCGCTTGAGAAAACCATCGCGGACCTTTCCGAACTGATTCCCAGCGCGCTGTCTCTGGCGCTGGTTCCGGTGGGTCTTACCGATCACCGGGAGGGGCTGACGCCGCTGACGCCGTTCAACGCCCGGTACGCGCGGGACGTGATCGGGATTGCCCGCCGCTGGCAGCGGCGCCTGAAAGAGGAAAAGGGAACCTGCTTTGTGTTTCCGGCGGATGAAATGTACCTGATGGCGCAGCAGGATTTCCCGCCGGACGAGGATTACGAGGGGTATCCGCAGATCGAAAACGGAATCGGGCTGTGCCGGCTCCTGGAAACCCAGTTTTCCGATGCCTGCCGGGCGAATCTACCGGCGCGTCCCAAGCGATGCGCGATCGCTTGCGGCACTTCGGTGGCGCCGTTCCTGAAGGACATGCTTGCGGCGCATCCGATTGACGGCGTAATCTGCAGCGTGCATCCGCTGACCAATACGTTTTTCGGATCGACCGTTACGGTGTCCGGCCTTCTGACCGGCGGGGATATCGCCGCGCAGATGGCGGGCGTCCCGTGCGACAGGATCCTGCTGACGGACGCGGCGCTGCGGGAAGGCGAGGACGTGTTCCTTGACGGCACGAAGCTTTCGGATCTTGAGGCGCGGCTGGGCAAACCGATCGTGCCGGTACGGGACGGCTACGAGCTTTACCGGGTGCTGTGCGAATAGCGACCGGTGGCATTCGCAGGACGGTCCGGCAGTCCTTCGCGCATCGAATACCTTTCACGAACGGGAGGAAATCATGGCAAAACCTCTGGTGGCCATCGTAGGGCGGCCCAACGTAGGAAAATCGACGTTCTTCAATAAAATTGCCGGGCGGCGCATCGCCATTGTCGAGGATACGCCCGGGGTAACGCGCGACCGCGTATATGCCGATTGTGAATGGCAGGGCCGCGAATTTACGCTGATCGATACCGGCGGCATCGATCCTCATTCCGAGGACGTCCTGCTGCGGCAAATGCGGCGGCAGGCAGAGATCGCGATCGAAACCTGCGACGTGATTCTGTTCTTTGTGGACGGAAAGCAGGGAATGACCGCCGATGACGAAACGGTGGCCGATCTGCTTCGGCGCAGCGGCAAGCCGATTCTACTGGTGGTCAACAAAATCGACAACGTACGGCAGATGGACGGGATCTACGATTTTTACGCGCTGGGAATCGGCGACCCGATCGGGATCTCTTCCGTCAACATGATGAATTTCGGGGATCTGCTCGACGCGATCTGCGCCCTTTTCCCTGAGGATACGGATCCGAAATCCAGTGATCCCGCCGCACACATCGCGGTGGTCGGACGGCCGAACGTGGGAAAATCCTCGCTGGTCAACAGACTGCTCGGACAGGAGCGGGTCATGGTCAGCGATATCGCCGGCACCACCCGGGACGCGATCGACACCCGGCTGACCGACGGAGAGGACGAGTTCGTCCTGATCGACACCGCGGGCATCCGCAGGAAGCGCGCAATCGAATACCAGTCGCTGGAACGCTTTTCCGTGGTGCGCGCACTTGCGGCCATCGATCGATGCGACGTCGCTCTGCTGGTGCTGGACGCGCAGCAGGGCATTACGGAGCAGGACAGCAAGATCGCCGGGTACATTGATGAGCAGGGCAAGGCGGCGGTCATCGTCGTAAACAAGTGGGACGCGGTGGAAAAGGATACCGGATCGACCAGCCGTTTTTCCCGCGAGGTGCGCGAGCAATTGAAGTTTATGCCGTACGCGCCCATTCTGTTCGTTTCCGCGCTCACCGGGCAGCGGGTCACGCGAATTCTCGAAACCGTGCGCGAGGTTCACGCACAGGCCTGCCGCCGCGTGACGACGGGCCTTCTGAACGACATCCTGGCGGACGCCCAGGCCGCGCTGCAGCCGCCTTCGACCAACGGCCGCAGGCTCAAGATTTATTACGCGACCCAGCAGGGCATACAGCCGCCGACCTTTGTGTTCTTTCTGAACGACCAGGAGCTGATGCATTTTTCCTATGAACGGTACCTGGAAAACCAGCTGCGCAAAGCGTTCGGGTTCGACGGAACCCCGATCCGCCTGATTATGCGCGAGCGAAAGCGGGAGGAGGCCTGATTCATGCCGGCGGCATTAAAATATGTTCTGATTGCGGTGATCGGGTACCTGCTGGGCAATTTCCAGACAGGCGTCATCGTATCAAAGCGTCTGGGAAACTTCGACGTGCGGGAACGCGGCTCCGGAAACGCGGGAACCACCAACGTGCTGCGCACGATGGGCTGGCTGCCCAGCGTGCTTACGATGCTGGGCGATATCCTGAAGGGCGCACTGGGTGCCCTGTTCGGCCTGCTGCTGATGGGCAGGACAGGCGCGTGCGTTGGCGGCCTCTGCGCGATTCTCGGACACAACTGGCCGGCTCTGTACAATTTCAGGGGCGGAAAAGGAATCGCAACCAGCGAAGGCGCGATTCTGGTGCTGGACCCGCTGATCGCCCTGTGCCTGCTCGTCTGCCAGAGCGCTGTGCTGGCCGCGACGCATATCATGTCGGTGGCATCCATCGTTTCCTGCATATTGAATTTTGTGCTGACGCTCCTGTGGCACAGGGCGGAGATTCCGTACATCGCCTTCTCGGCGATCGCGATGCTTCTGGCCCTGTTCAGCCATCGCCAGAATATCGTGCGGCTGGTGAACAGGCGCGAAAACGCGCTGGATTTCGGGAAAATCAAGGATTTGGGGAAAAAGAAGTGATTCTGTTGACCAATACTATTTATAAGGAAAGAGGGAATGTGTCATGCGTCAATATCTGATCGGCCTGGACATCGGCACGTCCGGTGCGAAGTGCATTCTGGTGGACGATCTGGGAACGGTCGTCGCTTCTTCAACGCAGGAGTATCCGCTGTATACGCCCCGGCCGGGCTGGGCGGAGCAGAACCCGGAGGATTGGTGGCAGGCGGTCGCGAAAGGCTGTCAGATCATCCTGAAACAGGCGAACCTGCCGAAGGAAGCAATCAAGGGCGTCAGCTTTTCCGGGCAGATGCACGGCCTGGTGGCGCTGGATGAAGGCCTGAACGTGATCCGTCCGGCGATTCTGTGGTGCGATCAGCGCACCCAGCCGCAATGTGACGCGCTGATCGCCAAAGCCGGCGGCGTCGAAGGTCTGATGCGGCTGACCAACAATACGATGCTGTCCGGATACACCGGCGGCAAGCTGATCTGGCTGAAGGAAAACGAACCGGAAAACTACGCCCGCATGAAGACCTTCTGCTGCCCGAAGGACTATATCCGGCTGATGATCACCGGCGAAGTGGCGACCGAGGTTTCTGACGCTTCCGGCACGGGCCTGTTCGATACCGAAAAGCGCGCATGGTCCGACGGCGCCATCGCGCTGGCGGGGCTGGATAAGGCGCTGTTTCCGGTCTGCATGGAATCCAGCGATCTCGCCGGCCGCGTGACGGAACAGGCGGCGCGGGTGACCGGACTGCCCCAGGGGCTGCCGGTGTATGCCGGCGGCGGCGACGCGGTGATTCAGACCACCGGCGCCGGCCTGGTCAAGCCCGGCATTATGGGCGTGGTCATCGGCACTGCGGGCAATGTGGCGATGGGCATGGATCGCTTTACGCCCAATCCCGGCGGCAAGCTTCAGATGTTCTGCGCCAACGGGCCGAAGCTGTGGAACGCGCTGGGCGTCACGCTGGCCGCGGGCGGCGCATACCGCTGGTATCGCGACGCGCTGTGCGAAGCGGATCTGTTGGAAGCGAAGCAGCGCGGCACCAGCGTGTACAGCATTATGGGGGATAAGGCTGCCTCGTCCAGGCCGGGTTCCGGCGGCGTGGTATTCCTGCCTTACCTCTCCGGCGAACGCTGCCCGTACGCCGATTCCAATGCGCGGGGCGTGTTCTACGGCCTCTCGCTGGCGACTACCAGGGGCGATATCACCCGTTCGGTTATGGAGGGCGTAACGTTCTCGCTCAAACAGGTGGCGGATCTGATGACGCAGACGGTCAAAGCCGAGAAGATCTATACCTCCGGCGGCGGTTCCGCTTCCCCGCTCTGGCGGCAGATGCAGGCGGACATTTTCAATTTGCCGGTATACACGATGTCGGCCGCCAGCGAAGGAGGCGCATACGGCGCCGTGATGGTTGCGGGCGTCGGAGCGGGCGTCTGGAAGGACCTGAATGAGGCCATTTCGATCCTGCGCGTGGAAACGGAAACGCTGCCGAATCCCGCGAATCAGGCGGCCTATCAGGACGCGTTCGGCATTTACACCGATCTGTACGGCGCATTGAAGCCGGTTTACGACAAGGCGGCAAAATAAGAATCATCGGCTGTCGGGGCTGCCCCGGAACGGGGCAGACCCGACTCAGCGAAGGAGACGCGCATGACGCACAAGGCCATCGCCCGGGTATTTCAGTCTGCCCTGTTGATTGCCGTGATCGCAGCGGCTCTCGCGGCGGCATACGTCTGCCGGATCCTCTCGGATCGGGAGGATGCCGCCCGGCATGATGCCATTGCTTTCGCACACGCGCACGCCTCGGAAATAGCGGATGCTGCCGCGCGGCACGATTATCGGAAGCTGACCGATATAAAGCAAATGCGCGTTACGGAGCGTCCGGAGAAAGGAGTTGTGGATTTCCTCTGCGAAGGAATCGGGCTGGGGCCGGACGGCAAATACTTTGGGTTTTACTGGTCCAATCATGACACACCGGAAAACATCGTGTATGCCGGCCCGCTGACGGCCCGCGGCAGCGGGTTTTGCTGGGAATCCGAAAACAGTTCTGTCTGTTACTATACGGAAAGAATTGAGCCGCATATCTTCTGTTACGAGTATTCATCATAACTGAATGTGTCCAATGATTACTGCTGTACCATGTTGAAGGAGCGCTCCAATGCTGTTGTATGAACTCATCATAACGGACACGGAATGCTGTTACGATGAGTATTCCGAGGATTTCGACATCGGGATCTTTGAGTCCGAAGCCCAAGCCAGGGAAATCGCTGAATACTATCTGAATAACATTGCCGGTTTTTGTCAGTACCCCTGCACATACAGGATTGTGCCCAAAGAGGTTCTGGGACAGGTGCAGTCCAATGAGGTGTGGCTTGTTTCCGGCTGGGATTTGAATGAGGAACTCGACGAGATCCATATCGTCGAAAGCGAATGCCTCGTTTCCCGGGATCAGGCCGAAGCGGTGCTGTCGGATATGAAGAAAAGACATCAAAGGGATGAATGGGTCATCAACCATCAACCCATCGGGAAGTGCTATTGGGAAGAGGGCTTTGACCGGTATACGTACAGCATCCCGGACAGACCGGAGCTCCCGTCAGAATGATTCCGGCAGCGACAGCCGGTTAATATAAACTTTACACTATCTCCGCTCAATCTTCCTTGTGCATTCGGGGGGATTGAGCTACACTATGCTCTGTAAGGATTAGCACTCAATTGGGTTGAGTGCTAACAACTCAAGACTACAGGAGGTTGCGTTATGACCATCAAGCCTTTGGGCGATCGTGTCGTCATCAAAAATCTGGAAGCTGAAGAGACCACAAAGGGCGGAATCATCCTGACCAATGCGGCGAAGGAAAAACC
>JAFWEY010000083.1 GCA_017512675.1 Clostridia bacterium
CCGGCAGGCGGCTGCGCGCGTCGAACCGACGCCCTTCAGGCGGTTTCCAGAAACGGCCGGATCGCCCGTCCGTCCTCGCATCCGGCGCGGTACATGCGCCGGATCGCTTCAGGATCCCGGGTCAGCGTCTGCATGCCGCCGATGTCGGCCGGAGCGACGATCAGGATTTTTCCTTCCTCCTCCAGCCGCAGCGCCTCTTCCAGCTCCCGGTTGTAGGTTTGCGCCCGCGCCTTCAGGGCCTTTGCCGCAGCCGGATGCGTGACGGAAAGAAGCCGGGCAAAGCCCGCGTCCTTTTTCGGATCGCGCCGCGCGTCCTTCGGCCTCGTCAGCACCACCACCACCCGATCGCAGCCCTGTTCAAAGCATTTCGCGAAGGGGATCGGATCGCTGATCCCGCCGTCGTACAGCTTTCTGCCGCGCCATCGGTACGCCCGCGCCAGAACCGGGATGCAGGAGGACGCCTTGACCGCGCCGTAATCATCCTGCCGCATCACCCGGAGATCGAAGTACACCGGCAGGCCGGTTCCCGCGTCGGTCGCGACGATGCAGCCGCGCTTTCCGGAAGCGGACATCGCCGGATAATCCAGCGGGTCCTCGCCGCCGGAGTTGGACAGTTCGCCGTAGATGTATTCCAGATCGAAATAGCTGCCGCTGTGCATCAGCGCCTGAAGGCCCATATAGCGGCTGCGAAAGCTGTATTCCGTATAGAAGCGGTAGTTTCTCCCCTTTTGACCGGCGAGGAAGGACACGATATTCGCGGCGCCCGCGGATACCCCGGCAAAATAATCGAAGGTGATTCCGCTTTCCAGGCAGGCGTCCAGCACGCCCGCGCCGTACGCTCCCCGCTCGCCGCCGCCTACGTCCACATATCCCAGCATTCCTGACCTCCGATTCTCCGGATCGATCCCGAACGGGGCCGCCTCCTGTTGAGGCGGCCCCGTGAATTCTCAGCCCTTTCGCACCGACAGGCTTGCGGGCACTCCGTTGATCGACCAGTCCTTCGCGTACGCTCCGTCCGCCGGCGCGCCGTTTTCGATGGAAAGCGCCAGCGTCGCGGAGGCGATGGCCGCGGAGGCGCGGCTGACAATGTCCGCGAGCTTCTCCTCGGTCTGCACGGTCACATGGATCCGGTCGGTCACGTCGAACCCGGCCTCCTTGCGCATCGTCTGCAGCTTTGAAATGATCTCCCGCACGAAGCCCTTCTCGATCAGTTCCGGCGTCAGCGCGGTGTCAATCACCACCGTCATATCGCGGTCGGTTTCCGATACGAACCCCGGCTTCTGGGACGGCGTGATCAGGCAGTCGTCCGCGGTGAGCGTCACCTCGGTGCCGTCGATTTCAAAAGCCACCGAGCCCGCGCTGTTCAGCCGATCCACGAAGGCGTTTCCGTCGGTCTCCTTCAGGTATGCGCCGATTTTCCCCAGCAGCTTGCCGTATTTCGGCCCCAGCGTGCGCATCTGCGGCTTGATCTGGTAGGTGGTGAATTCCCGCGCGTCGTCGATGAAGCGCACGGTTTCCACGTTCAGCTCGTCGCGGATCAGCTGCGCGCATTCGTCGGACAGCTGCGCGCCCTTGACGTAGAGCGTGCCCAGCGCCTGGCGCACTTTGATGTTGGCCGCGTTCCTGCAGGCCCGGCCCAGCTGAACCGCCTGCGCGACCTCCGCCATTTCGTCTTCCAGGTTCCTGTCGATCCGGCTTTCGTCGGCCTTCGGGAAATCGCACAGATGCACCGATTCCCTGGCGCCTTCGACGGAGGACGCCACCAGATTCTGATACATCGTCTCGGTCATGAACGGAATGTACGGCGCGGCCAGCGTGCACAGCGTGGTCAGAACCGTATACAGCGTCTGGTAGGCGGCCTTCTTGTCGCTCGTCCATTCCTTGCCCCAGAAGCGCGATTTGCTCAGCCGCACGTACCAGTTCGACAGCTCCTCCACGAAGGCCTGGATCGCGCGCGCCGTTTCGGTGATTTTATACTCCGACATTCCCTCGTCCACATCCCTGACGAGGCTGTTCAGCCGGGAAAGCACCCAGCGGTCCATCAGCGTCAGATCCCCGTCCTCCGCCGTGTGGACGTCCGGCCTGTATTCGTCGATGGCGGCGTACATGCAGAAGAACGCGTAGGTGTTCCACAGCGTGCCCATGAACCGGGACTGCATTTCGCTGACCAGCTGCCCGGAGAAGCGCGTCGGAAGCCACGGCGCACCGTTGGCGTAGAAATACCAGCGCACCGCGTCCGCGCCCTGCTTGTCCAGCACCTCCCAGGGATCGACCACATTGCCCTTGTGCTTGGACATCTTCTGGCCGTTTTCATCCTGCACATGGCCCATGACGATGCAGTTCTTAAAGGGCGCACACCCGAACAGCAGCGTGGAAATCGCCAGCAGCGAATAGAACCAGCCGCGGGTCTGGTCGATGGCCTCGGAAATGAAGCTCGCCGGGAAATTCTCGCGGAATTTCTCCTGATTTTCGAAAGGGTAATGCCACTGGGCGAAGGGCATCGATCCGGAATCGTACCAGCAGTCGATGACCTCCTTGGTCCGCCGCATTTTGCCGCCGCAGTGCGGACAGGTGATTTCGACCGCGTCGATGTAGGGCCGGTGCAGTTCGATGTCCTCCGGCACGTTATCGCCCATCTCCATCAGTTCGCTGCGGGATCCGATCACGTGGATTTTGCCGCAGTCCGCGCAGATCCAGACCGGCAGCGGCGTGCCCCAGTAGCGTTCGCGGGACAGGCCCCAGTCGATCACGTTCTCGATGAAATCGCCCATACGGCCCTGCTTGATGTTGTCCGGATACCAGTTGACCGAATAGTTGGACGCCTGCAGCTGATCGCGCACGGCGGTCATGCGAATGAACCAGGTGGAGCGGGCGTAGTAGATCAGCGGCGTGTCGCAGCGCCAGCAGAACGGGTAATCGTGGGTGAAGTACGGCGCGGCGACCAGCTTTCCTTCTTCCTCCAGCTGTTTGAGGATCAGCGGATCCGCCTTCTTGACGAACATTCCCGCCCAGGGCGTTTCTTTGGTCATTTCGCCGCGGGTATTGACCAGCTGCAGCATCGGAATGTCGTTTTCGCGGCCGACGCGGGCGTCGTCCTCGCCGAAGGCGGGCGCCTGATGCACGATGCCGGTGCCGTCGGTCATGGTGACGTATTCGTCGGTCACCACCGTCCAGGCGTTTTCGGCGTGCTCCGCGCCTTCCATGGCGGCCTTCTGGAAATCGAACAGCGGCTCATAGCGCATGCCCTTCAGCTCGGCGCCCGGGAACGTGGTTTTGTTGGTGATTTCCTTATCGCCCAGCACGCTTTCGATCAGCGCGTCGCCCATGATGATCGTATGGCCTTCACAATCGAAGCGGGCGTAGGTCTCGTGCGGGTTCACGCACAGCGCGACGTTGCTGGGCAGCGTCCAGGGCGTGGTGGTCCAGGCGTACAGGTAGGTGTTCTCCTGGTCCTTCACCCGGAAGCGCACGACGGCGGAACGCTCCTTGACCTCTTTGTAGCCCTGGGAAACCTCATGGCTGGACAGCGCCGTGCCGCAGCGGGGGCAGTACGGCACCACCTTGTGTCCCTTGTACAGAAGGCCCTTGTCCGCGATCTGCTTCAGGCTCCACCACACGGACTCGATGTAGTTGTTGTCGTAGGTGATGTACGGGTTTTCCATGTCGGCCCAGTACCCGACGCGGTCGCTCATCCGCTCCCATTCGCCCTTGTAGGTCCAGACCGATTTTTTGCATTCACGGATGAACGGCTCGATGCCGTAGGCCTCGATCTGCTCCTTGCCGTCCAGGCCCAGCGATTTTTCCACTTCGAGTTCCACCGGCAGACCATGGGTGTCCCAGCCCGCCTTGCGCAGCACCTTTTTGCCCTTCATCGTCTGAAACCGGGGAATCAGATCCTTGATGGCGCGGGTTTCGATGTGCCCGATGTGGGGCTTCCCGTTCGCGGTGGGCGGGCCGTCGTAGAACGAAAATACGTCCGCGCCTTCGCGCTGGTCGATGGACTTTTCAAAAATGCGGTTCTCCTTCCAGAAGCGGATAACGTCCTTTTCCCGCTGCTGAAAATCGAGGGACGTGTCAACCTTGCGGATCATGATGCCTTCCTCCTGTTTTCTGAACGGATGATCGCCGATGCATAAAAAGAACCTCGCCCGTTCTTGGGGCGAAGTTCGTTCGCGGTACCACCCAAATTGGCGCAGATCTGCAGATCGCGCCCGCTCAACGCGCTGTATCGGGCGCACCCGGCAAAGCCTTGGGGGAGAATCCTCCCGCGAAACGCGGTTTCCCTGTTCGGCCCTGCTGCTCGGGGGTGATTCCCTGCGGCGCGATCCGACCGGCGTTTCAGCAGCTGCCGGTTCTCTGCGCGGCGCGTCCACAGGCGCTCCCCGTCATCGCAACGGATATACATACCATTATACCGAATTCGGCAACGTTGTAAAGCCAATCGCAAAATTTAACGGGACAGCGGGGCGATGCAGGCGACTATTGTGAATTGAGAGTTGTTGGAGTTCGGATGCTGTAACTTGACAGCCAGGTCACGAAGATACAGAACACGGCAAATGTACCTAAATGCCAAAACCTCATCCGCCTGCTTCGCAGGCACCTTCCCCCAAGGGGGAAGGCAAGAGCAGAATCGGAATGATGTGCCGATTGATGAAAGGATCTTCGATTCCGGAAGAAATTGCGGGCGCAAGGCACGGCGCCATACATGGCGCCTTCGCCAGAGGGCGAAGGCGAGCGCGCCCAGTGAGCGATGCAGCGAGCCTGCAGCCCAATGAGCAAAGGAGTCCATGAGCGAAAGCGAAGGGACGACTATTGCGAATTGAGAG
>JAFWEY010000084.1 GCA_017512675.1 Clostridia bacterium
GCGCATCGCTTCCGCTCCGCCTACCTGCGCCAGCGCCATCGTGATCGCCGCCGTCAGCGTCGTCTTGCCATGGTCTACGTGTCCGATCGTTCCAATGTTTACGTGCGGCTTTGTTCTCTCGAATTTTGCCTTTGCCATGGGTATCATCCTCCCTGCTTTTCAGGTTCGTATTGTTTGAAATTCTTTGCGGTCAGTAGCCAAGAATCTTCTTGGCGATGCTCTGCGGCACCTGCTCGTAATGGGCGTACTGCATCGTGTAGTTGCCGCGGCCCTGGGTTTTGCTGCGCAGATCCGTGGCGTAGCCGAACATTTCGCTCAGCGGCACCAGCGCGTCGATCGACTGCAGCCCGGCGTGCGCGTCGGTCGCGACCACGCGCCCGCGGCGGCTGTTCAGATCGCCGATCACGTCGCCCATGTACTCCTCGGGCACCACGACTTCGACCTTCATGACCGGCTCCAGCAGTGCGCAGTCCGCTTTCTGCAGCGCTTCCTTGAAGGCCATGGAACCCGCGATTTTGAAGGCCATTTCGGAAGAGTCCACTTCGTGGTAGGAGCCGTCGTAGACGGTCGCGCAGAAGTCGACCACTTCGTGCCCACCCAGGATGCCGCTTTGCGCGGCTTCGCGGATGCCGGCGTCGATGGCGGGAATGAATTCCTTGGGAATCACGCCGCCGACGATTTTGTTCTCGAACAGGTAGCCTTCGCCCGGCTGGCGCGGCGTCAGCTCGATCCAGCAGTGTCCGAACTGCCCGTGGCCGCCGGTCTGGCGCACATAACGGCCCTCCGCCTTCGCGGCGCGGCGTATGCACTCCTTGTAGGCGACCTGCGGACGGCCGACCGACGCTTCCACCTTGAATTCGCGGAGCAGGCGGTCGACGATGATTTCCAGATGCAATTCGCCCATGCCGGCGATGATCGTCTGGCCGGTGCTCTCGTCGGAATAGGTCTTGAACGTGGGATCCTCTTCCGCCAGCCGGATCAGCGCCATCGTCAGCTTGTCCTGGCCCGCCTTGGTCTTGGGCTCGATTGCGACGCGGATGACCGGTTCCGGGAACTCCATGGTTTCCAGAATGATCTTGTGCTTTTCGTCGCACAGCGTGTCGCCGGTGGTCGTTTCGCGGAAGCCGACGACGCCGACGATATCGCCGGCACGGGCTTCTTCCACGTCCTCGCGGTGATTGGCGTGCATCCGCAGAATGCGGCCCACGCGCTCGCGCTTGCCCTTGTTGGAATTGTAGACGTAGGAACCACAGGCCAGCGTGCCGGAATAAACCCGCATAAACGCCAGCTTGCCGACGAAGGGATCCGCCATGATTTTGAAGGCCAGCGCGGAGAACGGCGCGTCATCGGACGCCTCCCGGTGGATTTCCTTCTCCGACCCCTTCTCGGCCACGCCGGTGACCGGCGGAATGTCCACAGGGGAGGGGAGATAATCCACGATCGCGTCCAGAAGTGGCTGAACGCCCTTGTTGCGGTAGGAGGTACCGCACAGAACCGGCGTGATGCTGCCGGCGATGGTCGCCGCGCGCAGTGCTCGCTTCAGTTCTTCCTCGGTGGGCTCTTCGCCTTCGAGGAATTTCTCCATCAGAAGATCGTCCGTTTCGCTGATGGACTCCACCATCGCCTGATGCCAGAGATCCGCTTCGTCCTTCAGATCCTCGGGGATGTCGGTTTCGTCGTGTTTGGTTCCCAAATCGTCGATGTAAATCTCGGCCTTCATTTTGATCAGGTCGACCAGGCCCTTGAAAGAGCCCTCCGCCCCGATCGGAATCTGAATCGGCACGGGATTGGCGTGCAGCCGTTCCTTCATCATATCGACCACGCGGAAGAAATCCGCGCCGGTGATATCCATCTTGTTGACATAGGCCAGACGGGGCACCCCGTATTTGCTGGCCTGACGCCACACGGTTTCCGACTGCGGCTCCACGCCGCCTTTTGCGCAGAATACGGCCACCGCACCGTCCAGAACCCTGAGAGAACGCTCGACTTCGACGGTGAAGTCCACGTGACCAGGCGTGTCGATGATGTTGATCTGGTGTCCGAGCCATTCGCAGGTGGTGGCGGCCGATGTGATGGTTATGCCGCGCTCCTGCTCCTGGACCATCCAGTCCATGGTTGCCTGGCCTTCATGCGTTTCGCCCATCCGATGCACGCGCCCCGTGTAAAACAGTATGCGCTCGGTGGTCGTGGTTTTCCCTGCGTCGATGTGGGCCATGATGCCGATGTTGCGCACCTGTTCAAGAGCATGGGATCTCGCCATTGTCGTCATCCTCCTTTCTTTCCGGATTGGTGACCCATGATTTGACTTCGTTCATCGATTCACCAAATGCCTGAAACTCTGTGTTTGAAAGTACCGCTTTGCGCGCCCGCCTTAAGGCCGAAGTGCGCGGATCGCGGCACCGCGCGAAAATCAGGCGCTTTCTTACCAGCGGTAATGCGCAAACGCCTTGTTGGCTTCCGCCATCTTGTGCATATCCTCGCGGCGCTTGACGGCATTACCGGTGTTGTTCGCGGCGTCCATGATTTCTCCGGCGAGCTTGTCGGACATGGAACGCTCTGCGCGCTTGCGGCTGAACAGAACCAGCCAGCGCAGGGCCAGCGTCTGACGGCGCTCGGGGCGGATCTCCACAGGCACCTGATAGGTGGTGCCGCCGACGCGGCGCGCCTTGACTTCCAGCGCGGGCATGATGTTCTGAATCGCCTGATTGAAAACATCCATCGCGTCCTTGCCGGTCTTCGCGGCGACCTGCTCAAAGGCCTCGTAGCAGACGTTCTGCGCGACGCCGCGCTTGCCGTCATACATCAGCTGGTTGATCAGCTTGGTAACAATAACTGTGCCGTATACCGGATCCGCAAGCACCTGGCGCTGCGGAATAAATCCACGTCTGGGCATAATATTCCCTCCTGAATGATAAGTTACGGTCGAATAAGTTCAAGCTGCGTCTTCGGAATGGACGGGAGCCGTTTGGCGCCGGCTTCGATCCCCCGCTGGCGTCCGCGCTCTCCTTTTCTCCGCGTTCCTCAGAGAAAAACAGACGCAGGCAGCCTTGGGCTTCCGAAAGATTACTTCTTGGGCTTCTTCGCTCCGTAGAGGGAACGACCCTGCATGCGCTTTGCAACGCCCGCCGCGTCCAGCGCGCCGCGGATGATGTGATAGCGGACGCCGGGCAGATCGCGAACCCTGCCGCCGCGGATCAGCACAACCGAGTGCTCCTGCAGGTTGTGACCGATGCCGGGGATATAGCAGGTGCCTTCAATCATGTTCGTCAGGCGGACGCGGGCGATTTTGCGAAGGGCCGAGTTCGGCTTCTTCGGGGTCAGCGTCTTGACGGACAGGCACACGCCGCGCTTTTGCGGGCATTTCTGCAGGATCGGCGAATTGGACTTGTAAGTAGTCTTTTCCCTACCCTTGCGGATCAACTGATTGATCGTGGGCATGGAAGCACCTCCTTGATATTCGGTAATATCCCTATATCCACTTCCGCAACCCTAAGGAAGTTATAAGGCAATGGTTTCGGGCTACAGCAGAAGCCCGGCCGAAGCAGTGGGAACCTCGACGCCGCAGGCCTGGCCCAGCTGCTTCATGGTGGAGACTTCGACCAGCTTTACGCGCTTTTCCTCGCACAGCCCGCGAATTTTGGTCGCGATGAACAGATCCGCGTCCTGCGCCAGATAGCAAACGGCGACCCGACCGGCTTCAAGCGCCTTTGTCACTCTGCGTGTGCCGACCACTTTGTTTCCGGTTTTCAGCCGTTCGGGCATACTGATCCCACCTCCATAGAGCCATAAAATTATATACCAGTGCGCATGGATTGTCAAATGAAGTTTTTGCGCAGCGGCGCGGGCTCCCGCGCCGTTTCCGGGGAACCCGTCGCGCGCCGCACCCCGGGGCGGGGAGGAAGGGCCTTTGCGTCAAAATTAATCCCCTTTTCCCGTATGTGAAATTGACAACCGGCCGCGGCTGTGCTATTGTAAGCACGGTAAGGACTCAGAACCGACCACGAAGCTGAAAAGGAGAGATATACCATGTCTGAACTGAAAGGCGCATGCATTATCGGCCAGTCCGGCGGCCCGTCTGCCGTGATCAACGCTTCCGCTTACGGCGCGATCAAAACCGCGCTGGACAATCCTTCGGTTACCCGCGTTCTGGGCGCGCTGCACGGCATCAAGGGCGTGCTGGATGACGACCTGATCGATATGGGCAAGGAAGATCCGGAAGAGCTGGCGCTGATGAAATACACGCCTTCTTCCGCGCTGGGCTCCTGCCGCTACAAGCTGGCGGATCCGGACGAGGACGACACCGATTACAAGCGCATCCTGGAGATCTTCAAAAAGTACGACGTCCGTTATTTCTTCTACAACGGCGGCAACGACTCGATGGACACCTGCAACAAGATTTCCAAATACATGCTCAAGCAGGGCTACGAGTGCCGCGTGATGGGCATTCCGAAGACCATCGACAACGACCTGTACGGCACGGACCACTGCCCGGGCTTCCCCTCCGCGGCCAAATACATCGCCACCTCCTGCATGGAAGTCTATCGTGACGCCCGCGTGTACGATACCGGCATGGTCACGATCATCGAGTGCATGGGCCGCCACGCCGGCTGGCTGACCGCGGCGGCGGCGCTGGCTTCCTACAAGGGCAACGGCCCGGACCTGATCTACCTGCCCGAGACCGATTTCGACATGGATAAGTTCATCGCTTCCGTGCAGAAAATCTACAACGAGCAGAAGAAGTGCATCGTCGCGGTGTCCGAAGGCGTCCACGACAGCGAAGGCACGTTCATCACCGAATACGCGAACAAGAACGCCGCCAAGGACAACTTCGGCCATACCCAGCTGGGCGGGCTGGCCGCGTTCCTGGCCGCCAAGGTGAAGGAAGCGACCGGCGCCAAGGTGCGCGGGATCGAGCTGAGCCTGCTGCAGCGCTGCGCCGCGCACTGCGCCTCCCAGACCGACATCGACGAGAGCTACGCGGCCGGCGAGGCGGCGGTTCTGAACGCGGTGGCCGGCATCACCGACAAAATGGTGGGCTACGAGCGCGTGACCGGCCCGGACGGCAAATACGCGATGAAGATCAAGCTGTTCGACCTGGCCGACGTCGCGAACACCGAGAAGAAGGTGCCGCTGGATTGGATCAACGAGACCGGCGACGGGCTCAACGAGAAGTTCATCGAATACGCGCTGCCGCTGATTCAGGGCGAGACGAAGCTCACCCACGAGGACGGGCTGCCGAGATTCGTGAACCTGAAGATGGTCAAAGCCTGAAGCGGGACCGCAAAGGGAGCCGCCCCGTATTGAGGCGGCTCCCTTTTTGCATCCTCCGGTTCCGCGCCCCTTCGGCGCGCAGGCGGGGCTGCCCCGGATTCGGGGCAGCCCCGTGTGATTTCCGCAGAAGCGTCCTTATCCCAGAATGCCCTTGTTTGCGTTTTTCAGCGTGGGAATCGGATCGGTGTCCACGTCGAGAATGTGGGCGCCGGAGTATTTCTTCGTTTCTTTCGCGATTACGCCCGACAGCAGCAGCACCGCGAAGATGTTCGGGATCGCCATCAGGCCGTTCATCAGGTCCGCCAGATCCCAGACGACGCCGATCTTCATCATCGAGCCGACGAACACGCCGATCACCCAGAGGATCTTGTAGGGAAGGATGACCTTCTCGCCCAGCAGGTAAACCGCGCAGCGCTCGCCGTAATAGTACCAGCCCAGAATGGTGGAGAACGCGAAGGTGATCAGGCCGACCACCAGCACCGGAAGCCCGATGTGGGGAATCATCGAGAACGCCTGGCTGGTCAGAATGGAACCGTCGCCGGACAGCCCGTCGATGTGCGGGTACTTGATGATGCAGCTCACCAGCACCAGGCCGGTCATCAGGCAGATAATGACGGTGTCCCAGAAGGTGCCGGTCATCGAAACCAGCGCCTGGCGCTTCGGGTTGCGGGTTTTCGCCGCGGAGGCGACCAGCGGCGCGGAGCCCATGCCGGATTCGTTGGAGAACAGACCGCGGGCAAAGCCGTAGCGGCAGGCCATGGCTACCGTGCTGCCGATGAAGCCGCCGCCGACCGCTTTGGCGGAGAAGGCGGAGGAGAGGATGGTCTGAACCGTCTGTCCCAGCACGTCGGCGTTCCGGATCAGAATGACCAGGCAGCCCAGGAAATAGAAGACCGCCATGAAGGGCACCAGCTTTTCCGAGACCCGGGTGATCGACTTGATGCCGCCGATGATCACCAGCGCCACCAGTGCGCTCAGCACGATCGCCACCGCGACGGCCGGCACGCTGAAGTTCGTGGTGATGTTGCCCACCACAGCGTTCGCCTGCACCATGCAGCCGATTCCGAAGGCGCACAGCGCCGCCAGAAGCGCGAACAGGATGCCCGCCCAGCGCGCGTGAAGGCCGCGGTCCAGGGCGTACATCGCGCCGCCGATCATCGTGCCGTTTTCGCTCTTGACGCGGTATTTCACCGCGATGATCGTTTCGGCGTATTTGGTCGCGATGCCGAAAACGCCGGTGAGCCACATCCACAGCACCGATCCGGGGCCGCCCAGCGCGATGGCCGTGCCGACGCCGACGATGTTGCCCGTGCCGATGGTCGAGGACAGCGCGGTGGTCAGCGCGCCGAACTGGGAGACGTCGCCTTCAGAGCCCTCGTCCCGCGTTACGCTCATGCGGATGGCCTTGAAGATGTCCTTCTGGATAAAGCCGGTTCGGACAGTCATGAAAATATGCGTGCCGAACAACAGAATGATCAGCGGCCAGCCCCATAGGAAGCTGTCCAGCTTGGCAATGATATCTGCCATACTATCGCCCTCCGGATAAAAATTTGTCGCTATGATATCACAAATCGCGGAATTGTGCAATGCTTTTTTTCGGTTCGGTATTTTGCAGTTTTTCGGTTCGGCGTTCCGCAGATTCCGGGAAATCAACCGGTACATCATTCCGAATCCGCCGCAGGGGCGCCCAAAGCGCAGCGCAGTACGCCCGCAATTTCTTCCGGAAACAAAGATCCAATCATCATCGGCACGTCATTCACACCCCGCGTTGGGGCGGTATAACCTCATCCGTCACGGCCTGCGGCCGTGCCACCGTCTTGCGCCTTCGGCGCTTCGGTCAGCTTCGCAATAGTCGCATGCTTCAGCTACGCTTCGCCCGCTCGTTTGCTCAGCCGGCTTCCGGCTCGCTTCATCGCCCACTGGGCGCGCTCGCCTCCGCCCCCCATAGGGGAAGGCTTGTTCC
>JAFWEY010000085.1 GCA_017512675.1 Clostridia bacterium
AATTGCAGGTGATTTCGGTTTTGCGGAGTGTTTTCCGGTCTGCGGCCAAACTTACCCGCGCAAGCTGGACAGCAGTATTCTGAATGCCCTGAGCGGCATAGCGCAGAGCGCCTACCGCATGGCGCAGGATATCCGCCTGCTTCAGCACGACCGCCAGCTGGAGGAACCCTTTGAGAGCATGCAGATCGGTTCCTCGGCCATGGCGTACAAGCGCAATCCCATGCGATGCGAGCGCATCTGCTCGCTGAGCCGGTATCTCATGACCCTTTCTGTCAACGCGCCTCTGACCGCTTCCGCACAGTGGCTGGAGCGGACACTGGACGATTCCGCCAACCGCCGGCTGTCGCTGCCGGAAGCGTTTCTCTGTGCCGACGCCATCCTGAGGCTTGTGCAGAATGTCAGCGCCGGGCTGCAGGTCAACGAAAAGGTCATTGCGCGCAGCGTGCAGGAGGTTCTCCCCTTCATTGCGACGGAAAACCTGCTGATGGAAGCCGTGAAACGCGGCGGCGACCGGCAGAAGCTGCATGAAATCATCCGCCGCTGCTCCATGGAAGCAACGGCGAAGATGAAGGAAGGCGAAGCCTGCAGTCTTCCGGAACTGCTGGCACTGCATCCCGAATTCAACATGACGGCACAGGATCTGAACAGGCTTCTGGACCCGGCGGATTATATCGGGCGCTGCCCACAGCAGGTTGACGCATTTCTGGCGCGGATTCGTCCGCTTCTGGAAGACATCCAGACCGGGCAGGCTGAGCTTTCCCTGTAAATATTCAAATTCTATTCCGCGTTTCCATACCGTTAAACAATCCGGCGGTCAGCTTTCCACGACCGCCGGATTATTATCTGCCACCAGATTGACCACCCAGTGCCGCCGGCGCACCATGACAGCGCCAATGACGCACTTTACCAGATTCAGCGCTTCGATGACGGTAAAGAAGGGCACGATCGGCACACCGGTCCGGTAAGCCAGGATGAAGGCGACCGGGATGCTCAGCAGCCAGACCGAGCCGCTGTCGAAGAGAAAGGTGATGAAAGTCTTGCCGCCCGAACGCAGGGTAAAATAGCAGGAATTGGCAAAGGCGTGCAGAGGCATCATTGCGGCGCCAATGATCAGAACCTCCGTGGCGATCTGCCTGACGCGCGGAATGGTGTTGTAGATCCTCGGGAAAAACGGCGCACACAGCGCCATGACGCCGCCAAGCACAAAGCTTATCGCAAAGGCAAAGGCAATCAGCTTCCTGTCTTCATCCACGGCACGCTCCAGTTCGCCGGCGCCCAGCAGCTGCCCGACCATGATGGCTGTGGCATTGCCGGTGGAAATGAATGCGCTGAAGAACAGGTTGGAGATCGTGAGATAGATGTTCATGGCCGAAACAACTTCCAGCCCGCGAACGGAGTAGCACTGGTTCAGCACAGTCATGCCCCCGGACCAAAGCAGCTCGTTGATCATCAGGGGCAGGCCGAGGACCAGCACCTGGCGGAAGACGTGCCCGGGAACCTTCAGGCTGCGGTAAACGTCGATGATGAAGGGGTTCCGCTCCGTGTGCCGGTGCGTCCAGATCACCACAATCGCCATTTCGACAAAGCGCGCAAGAACCGTTGCCGCCGCGGCACCGACAACGCCCAGCCGCGGAGCCCCGAATTTGCCGAAGATCAGAATATAATTGAACACCAGGTTCACGAATACCGCGATCAGGCCCGCCTTCATCGGCAGGACCGTCTCGCCGGTTTCCCGCAGCGTGCTGGAGTACATCATGGTCACCACGAACGGGAGCAGCTGCAGCAGCATCACATGCAGGTAGTCATTCGCATAGCGCCGGGTGGCTTCCAGATCCAGCCCGCTTTCGCCCTCATGCAGAAAGAGCTGAATGAAGCGATCGCCGAAGAATACCAGCGCCGACCCGAATACGGCGAGAATCCCGATGCCGATCAGCAGTTTGACGCGCACGGAGTAGCGGATGCCGACGTTGTCGCCCTTTCCGTAATACTGCGCCGTCAGGATGCCCGCACCGGACAGGCCGCCGAGCGCGCACAGATTGTAGACGAAAATCAGCTGGTTGACGATGGCAACACCGCTCATGGGCTCGGTCCCTACCTGGCCGACCATGATGTTATCCAACAGCGATACAAACTGCGTAATGACGTTTTGAATCAGAATCGGCATCAGGACGACCGCTACCCTGCAGTAAAAGTCCCGATCCCCAATGTATCTGCGCATGGGTTCCTTCCTCTGAAATGGGGCAGGCAATTCCCCTGCCCCGCTCTTTTCGATTGGTTCCGCGGCGTTTTTTACAGGCCGACCGCAGCGCGCAGTTCTTCCGTCCGGCTGCACTGTTCCCAGACAACGCCCAGGTCTTCGCGGCCCATATGCCCGTAGGCAGCAAGTTGACGGTAAATCGGCCTGCGCAGGTCCAGGTCGCGGATGATGGCGCCCGGCCGGAAGTCGAACACGGCGGAAACCGCTTCGCTCAGCTTCGCGTCGGACACCTTGCCGGTTCCGAAGGTCTCGACCAGGATGCTGACCGGCTTCGCCACGCCGATTGCGTAGGCAAGCTGGATCTGGCAGCGCTTCGCAAGA
>JAFWEY010000086.1 GCA_017512675.1 Clostridia bacterium
GATGACCTACTGGCTGTTCAACCTGCTCTATCGGAAATACGGGCATTTTACCGACTGGCTGTGCCGGAGGGTGACCTACGAGCGCATCGGACGCCTGGCGCAGCGCCTTGCCCGTTACCGCGGCAGGCGAAACGGCGGGAACCGGGCCGAAAAGCCGGCATGAAATGCCTGTCCTGCCTGTCAGGCGTGCTTTGTCCGGTAGAGCAGGACCGGTGCGGCGTACGGAAGAACTGGAGACCCGAGGTTTTTCCCGATTCCTGTTGCATTGTTAAGAATGAGGAAATGACAGAAATCGTGAATTTGCTTATTGATTGTCCGATGATGTTGTGATAGAATACTTTCGCTATGCGCAATCAGACACATTGGGAAGGAGGGCTTAAATTGGCATATTGCAAGAACTGCGGTGCAGAGATCGACAATCAGGCGGTTGTCTGCCCGAAATGCGGCGTGGCGCAGCGGACTGCTGCTCCGGTAATCGATAATGGCGGCTTTGGATGGGGGCTTCTTGGTTTTTGCATTCCGATCGTCGGGTTGATTCTGTTCCTCGTGTGGAAGGATACCAAACCGAAAACCAGCAAAGCAGCCGGTGTCGGCGCGCTGGTCTCGGTTATCGTTTGCGTGGTTTTTTATATCATCGCAATGGTCGTCGGGGTTTCGACTTCGATGAGGTGATCAGGCGGAATTGACGCGTCATGAATTTGCAAAGAATCGGCTTGTCCGGTTCCTTTACCGGTGGCTGCCAATCGTCTTTGGCTGCCATTGCAGACCGGAGCGTTCGTTCTTTTACAAGGGGATTCAGTTTCCGATCTGCGCGCGCTGTACGGGGATGCTGCTGGGCATGATTCTCGGCCTGGCGACCATGTGGGCCTGGATTCCCGGACTCTGGCTGCTGATTCTGATCATGCTGCCGCTGATTGCTGACGGCACGATCCAAAAGAGAACCCGTTACGAGAGCACCAATTCCCGCAGGCTCCTGAGCGGCATTCTGTACGGATACGCTCTCACCGGCGCTATTTGGCTGTTTCTGCGTTCAGGCTATCGTCAGGGCGTGCGCATCGGGCATTGGCTGAAGAACAGAGCATAACGGGAGATCCTTGTGAATCCGCAAAAGAATCAGGAGAAACAGAATCCGCAGCATGGCGCTTGCGGATTCTGTTTTGCATCCGGCCCGGCCGACCCCGCGAAAGCGGCGCGGGGTTCAGGACTTCCGGGAGGCTGTCAGCTCGTCCAGGAACACCTGCAGGCGCTTCTCGGTCACGTGCTGCATCACCACGATGTGGGAAAGATCACCGCCGAGCCTGTCGTCATGGTCCGGCGCGAGATCGTATTTTTTGACGATGGCCTGGGGCGGCCGCCGGAAATAGACCGTATTCGACATCGGCTCAAGCCAGGCGTCCCAGCCGATCCGGTCGAATTCCCCCTTCAGCCACGCCGCCCGTTCCAGCATTGTTTCCGACTGTTCGATAAACTCCTCTTTGCTGGTGTGCTGGAAAATCCACCAGAATTTCAGCGGCGTCATCGCGGAACGCGAGCAATTGACCATCGGCATGCTGCAGTTCAGGTAGCTGACCTCGTACGGATTCTGGTTGTTCCGCACGTCCATTGTCGTCAGGAAGAAGCCGGCGGGTTCATCCATCCCGAAGAACTTGTGCCCGCTGATCGCGATGGAGTCAAAGGGATGCACCTTCCGGTTCAGACAATCCCGGTAGGTTGTGTAGGGGATGTATCCCCCGAACAGCGCGGCGTCGATATGGCGGTAAACCGTCATTTCGGGGTGCTTTGCCAATACTCCGTTCAGCGCATCCATATCGTCCACGCCGCCCTTGAAGGTCGTGCCCATCGCGTAGATTACCAGCGCGGGCCGGTCCGGTTGGAGCGCCTTTTCCAGCGCTTCCGGGATCATGCGCCCGTGTACGTCGGAATCGATCAGCGCCACGTCCAGGTTTTGCAGGTCGGCGAGCCGCCTGCTGGAATAGTGCGCCGCGTCGGAAACGTACACAACGGGTTTCCTGTGGGTTTTCTTTTCCAGATACTTCGCGCCGAAGTAAAGGCCGTGATTGTTGCCGTCCGTGCCGCTGAAGGTGACGATTCCCCAGAGATTGCCCTCGTCGAACCCGTACAGCGGACCCATCCGCTCGATGACCTCCCGCTCGAATGCCAGCGTGTTCAGCTTCAGATGGGATTCACTGCCGTCAAAAGGATCCCCGGCGTTGTTGACCATCGCCAGGTTCAGCCCGCTTCCCGCAAACCACCTGTAAAACCCGATCAGCTGGCTTTTCTGGTTCAGCGGGTACCCGAAGTCATAACCCCGGCCCGTCACAATCCCGGCAGCAAACTCGTCCAGCCGGGCTTCGGCGGGATCTATTTTCACAGTGCTCATGATTCCGTCGCCCTCCCCTTTGCTTTTGTGAACTCTGATGGCCTTGCAAGACTGTGTGCCTTTGGTGCGGCTGGACAAAATTATAGTGGAGTCCGGACCGTTTTGCAACAGGTTTTGGTGGATAAAGCAGCTTTGTTTTTTACTTGACGAAAGAAATCCTCATATGGTAATATATAAATAAATAAGTGAGATGGAAGGTGTCGATGATGGCAAGAAAGAAACCCGTTCCCGTTGTCGAGGTGAAGCCGGCGCGCAAAGCTTATCCTGCCAGGGCAGAGCGTATCGCGATGGCGGAGAAGCAGATTGCCCGTCTGGAGAAACTGAACGCATCCCGGCGCGATCTGATTGCCCGCTCGGAGGAGAAGCTGAACCAGCGCAAGGCGGCGTTGGCCCGCACCGAAGCGGAGCTGCAAAAGGAGCTTGACAAGAAAGAGCGCCTGATCCAGCTGGAAACGGATCCGCAGGGGAAGGCAAGGCGCAGGGAAGAGCGCGCGCAGATCAACGAGCTCGCCGCTGCGATCAAAGCCAGCGGAAAGAGCATTGGGGAGATCCTTGAGGCGCTGAAAGCGCAGTGAACGGAGATCACCGGCAAATGAAAACACCCTCAGCGGCGAGCGGAGGGTGTTTTCATTATGAAGAAGCAGCGGGAGATCCGGTGCGCGCAAACCGGTTTCTCCGCCTGGCATGCCGGACCGGCAAGCGGGGAACCGAAATAAGTCCGGCGCGGGAAGGGGCCGGCTTTCCGTGCGGGAGCGAGAAAGCCCGTCACAACGGCGGATGAAGCCCCCGGAGGAAGCGCATTCCCGGCGCGGTCTGCCGGTTTGTCTCCTGCCGGGCGGAATTGCTGCGGCGAATGCCGAAAGGAACCGGAATCGGCCTGCGGTTTTTTCGCCGGGAGGTGCTCCGATCGGGAGAATCCCGGCAAATTGTGCTTGCGCCGTCTTCGGATGTCTGATATAATTTCCTCATCGTCGGGATGCGGAAGGAGTGAGAGGATGAAGCGTGCATTGGCACTTTTCCTGGCGCTGCTTATGACGCTTTTGACCGGCGCCTGCGCGGAAGCGGATGACGGCGGCGAAGGCATCGTTCATGTTTTGGACGAGGAGCAGACGGATTCGTTTGTTCAGGAAACGGGCATGATTGCCTCTGATCCGTTCCGGCCGGACAGCCTCGAAAGAATCATTTTGCCGCCGGACGACAGAAAAGTGATAAAAAAGCCGAAGCAGTATCCGTACAGCGCGATCGCATATATGGAGGCCAAAGGAGAGTGCGGCTGCGAATGGTGCTGTACCGGCTTTATGGTGACGGAAAAGACGCTTCTCACAGCCGCGCACTGCATGATGTGCAAGGAGCACGAAAAATGGGCGAAGAAGGTTACGTTCTATTTCGGCTACAAGAGCAGAAAGAACTACCTGTACCGCTACAAATCCAAGTGGACGGCCTGGGTCGGATCGTTTCCGTCCAGAAACGAGGACGATTGGGCAATCGTGAAGCTGAACAAGAAGGTCGGCAAGAAGACGGGCTGGTTCGGGATCCGCGCGTGCTCGGATGATGATCTGATGGGCAAATCCTTCTGCATCGCGGGATTCGGCGGCGAGGATAAGCTGCGCTACGCCTGGGGCACGGTGACAGGGGTTTGGGAAAAGCAGCTGGGATACAACATCGATACGCTGCCGGGCAGCAGCGGCAGTCCGATTTTTGACAGCAACGATTACGCCATCGGAATCAATACGAGTCACACGGATTCCGCCAATTTCGGTCAGCGCCTGAGGAGCGAGATATTTCAGAAAATGGAGCAAAACGGGCTCCTGTAATGTCTGTACAGTCAAATGATAAGGAGGAGTTTGAAATGAAGTCAATTCGATGCAAGAGGATTGCGGCACTGATCCTCGCCGTCCTGCTGGCTGCCGCGCAGGCCGGGTTCGCTTCAGGGGTGGACGCAACGCTGAAAAAACGGATGTCCACCCGTACCGGCCCCGGCACGAAGTACACCGGTTGCGGCGCGTACTTCTCGAAGGGCCACGAGGTGGAGGTCATTTCCCTGGCCTATGACAGGAGCGGCCGGGCATGGCTGCAGGTGGAGTTTGAATATCATGATCAATTGCGGCGGGCCTATACGGGCCTGAAGCGGGTCAATGTCAATATCGACGACGTGCCAATGGAGCGCGAGCTCGGCAGCGGGACAATGCTGAAGGACGCGACCGCGTACTTTGGACCCGGGTCGCGTTACGCGCAGTTCGAAGACCGGGCGCCCCGCGGGGTTTCCATCACCGCATACGGCTATGAAAACGGCTATTATCTGGTGGAGTTCATCAGCAAGAAGCACAAGAAGAAGGCGGATGAATACCGCCGCTGCTGGGTGACGGAAAGCGCGGTGAGCCTGGACGGCAGCTACGATGACGACCCGGATGACTATGACGACTACGACGATTACGACGATTACGACGATGACGATGACGACTACGATGATTACGATGACGAAGACGACGATGACTACTCGTGGTCCAGTCCGCCGTCGCGTAAGTGAGGACAGGGCCCGGGCAGAACGCCGGCGCCGCGGAGAAGCATGAACGGGAGGAACGTGATGCAATTCTTAATCACCGCTTACGACGGGGCAGGTATGCTGGAGAGACGGATGGCTGTTCGGCCGCGCCATCTCGAAAACCTGCAAAAGGTGAACGGCAGGATTCTCTGTGCCGGCGGGCTGCTGGATGATCAGGGAAAAATGAAAGGCTCCGCGCTGATCATGGAGTTCGCCTCGAAGGGCGCGCTGGAGGATTACCTGAAGAGCGAGCCCTACATAACGGAACGCGTCTGGGAACGGGTAACCGTCGAGCCGATGAACATCGTGATCGCAGGCGGCGAAAAGGCGGGCCGGTAAGAGAGGACGGTATGGATCATGGAATTCAGCGAAGTCGTAAAAGCCCGGTATTCCTGCAAAAAGTACGGGAACCGTCAGGTGGAGCCTGAGAAGCTGGAGGCGATTCTGGAGGCCGGAAGGCTTGCGCCCACCGCGAAAAACCTGCAGGAGCAGCATGTGTATGTGGCGCAGTCGGCGGATGCGCTTGCGAGGATCGATTCCGTCACGCCCTGCCGGTACGGCGCGCCGACGGTGCTGGTCGTCGCCTTTGACAGGAACAGCGTGTTCACCTATCCCGGCGGCAAGCGCGACTCCGGCGCAGAGGACGCCGCGATCGTCGCCGCACACATGATTCTGGCTGCGGCGGATCAGGGCGTTGACAGCTGCTGGATCAATTACTTCGATCCGGAGAAAATGGCGGAAGCGCTCGGGCTGCCCGGAAACGAGGAAGTGCTGATGGCAATGGATCTCGGGTACGCCGCTGAGGGAGCGGGTCCGCTTCCGAACCACAGCAGCAGAAAGGATCTGGCGCAGACAGTCACCCGCCTGTAAAGAGCGCTGCGCGCGTGAAATGGATCCTTCTCAGCATGGAACCGGGAGAGAAATCCTTCCCGGGCCGGTCGTCGGCAGGGAGATGTGCGACGGCGCGTATTCGCGCCGCCGCAGCCGTATGGAAGGGAATCTTACCCGAACCGTGCCGTCCGGCGGTCTTCCGCCGGAACGGATCGTAAGCCTCCTTCAGGAAACCGCGAATCGCACCGTTTCCGCCCGCCGGAGCGTTCGGCCGAGGCAGTGCGGCTATGGCTTTCCGCCTGGGATGTATTTCATTTCCCAAACGGGATCGGTTCCCGGATTCGGGGAACCGCGCCACAGATCGTCCGCCATCTCCAGAATGGTATCCCGCAGCTCCAGATTGTCGGTATACTTTTGCGGAATGCCCGAAAGGCCCAGCTTTGCGCCCAGAATGTTGCCCGTAACGGCGCCTGTGGAATCGCTGTCCCCGTTGTGGTTTACGGATGCGATCATCGCCCGGTCAAAATCCTCCGGGTACTTTACGGCGCAGTACGCGGCGATGGCCAGCGTTTCTTCCGCGACCCAGCCTTCGCCGAGCTGCCGAATCGCCTCGACGTCCCTGAGCGAACCGTGCGCCAGGAGCAGCGCCTTGTCCATCAGGAAAACGAACCTGTCCAGCGAGTCCGTCTTCGGCCACATGTCCTTCATGGCGCTTACGGCGTCCTGAACGGCTTCTTCGACGCCGGAATCATCCTGGCTGAGCCGGTGGACGATGTGGACCAGCGCCGCCGCGGGAATGTATCCCAGCTCGTGTCCGTGGGTGACCGCCGCTGCCTCGGCCCCGATCCTGTCGATTTCCCGAATGCCGGTTTTCCTGTCGTTGAAGAAAAGCCCGATCGGCGCGACGCGCATCACGCCGCCGCAGCCTTTGCTGTTGTTGATCGGGTTTTCTGCGGTGCCCGGAATCCCTGCGCTCAGCGCGTTGAGGCAGGTGATGCCCGGTGCCCTTCTGCTGAAAAGCTCCGGTACATCCATAAGCCATGAAGAGCGGTCTTCATCAGGCACCGGATACCGCTTCTGCTGGGTCTTCAGCCAGTCTGAATAGCCGGCAGCAATCGCGCTTTCGTATGGCTCCGCGACGCCGCGCATTCTCCGGGCGTCACCTGTGAGAAGGCCGGCGGCGGTGAACAATGTCATCTGCGTGTCGTCCGAGATTTCGGCGATGCCCTTGGCGAGATCGTACCCGGTGATGCCGTCACGGCCGTACCGCCTGAAGATATCCGCCTCCCGAAGGAACTCAACCGCATAGCCCAGGGCGTCCCCGGCGGCGCCGCCGATCAGGCAGCCCCGGAATCTGTCAATGTCCCGCATGGTTTCCCTCCTGAAATGAATTGTGAATGCCCCTGAAAGCAAGTATATCATGAGCGAATTCCCGTGACAAGGGGTTTGTTTGAAGACCGAAGAACGGGGGAGAAGGGATGAAGGCCGGGAACGGTCCCCATCCGGCCCGGATCATGAGCAAATGCGTGCGCAGGCGCCGCGGGGAGCGATCCGGTGCGCGATGGATCGCCTCCGCGCCATGATTCATACCGGCCTTCGGATCAGGAAGTGCATCCACTTGATTTCGCCGTCGGACTCAAGGAACCCGGTTTTCAGATCGGTATCCACCAGCAAAGCCGGCCAGGCCCACAGAATCAGATCCGACGCCTGCTTCAGGGAACAGAAGCCCGATTTTTCAGAGTTGTCACTCATAAAGTAACACTGTTCTCCGCAGCCTTCATCCTTCATGCTGCGGTACATCGCGGAGCAGCCGGCGGCTTTCGCCTTGACGGGCCGCAGAAAGCGTGGATCGATTTTCTCTTCGATCCTGTAAAACAGCTTGTCCCGATCGCCGCGATCGATCAGGAATTCGGCCCGGTCCCTGTATTTGCGGAGGAACAGGCAGCGTATGATGCGTTTCTCGAAATCCGGATCCACGGGTTTTCCCCCCTCCGCGCAGCTTGCGTGCTTTCCTGCAGTATACCGGGGAAGGGGTGCTTCGGCAAGGCAAAAAAGTTGCGAACGACAGGGAGGCTGCCTGTCCTGAGGCAGCCTCCGGGCGATGCGGCGACGGGTTCAGTTGGCTTTGTAGTTGTATACCGGCATGATCCGCCGGATGACCTCGGCCGTAGGGCCGATCTGGGAAAGGATTGCGTCGATTCCCTTGTACGCCATCGGGGATTCGTCGAGTGTTTCCCGGGAGACGCAGGTGGTGTATACTCCGGCCATCTCCCGCCGGAACTGCTCCACGGTCAGGCTGCTCTGCGCCGCCTTCCGGCTCATCAGGCGGCCGGCTCCGTGCGGGGCGGAGCAGTTCCACTCCGGGTTTCCTTTTCCTTCGCAGATCAGCGCGCCGTCGCGCATATTGATCGGAATCAAAAGGCGTTCGCCCTTTTGCGCGGACACCGAGCCCTTGCGGAGAATCCGGTGCTCCGTGTCGATGTAGTTGTGGATGGTGGTGAACCGATCCGTTTCATGCAGGCGGAGATGCTCCAGAATCGTTTGGGCCATCGCCTGCCGGTTCAGCACCGCGTAGCGCTGCACCAGGCGCATGTCGTGGATGTAGTCTTCCAGATCCTTTCCCTTCACCCAGGCGAACTGTTCGGGGATATCCGTTTGCATGCCGGACGCCTTCAGCGCCGCGAGGGCCCGTTCGATTTCCGAGGTTCGGCCTTCCGCCTTGTACTGATCGATCAGGCGCCGGCGCTGTTCCGGCGCCTGCCGGATGGCCTTCAGGCCTAGCTTTTGATAGTATCCCGCGGTCTGCTGTCCCAGGTGGCGGCTGCCCGAGTGGATCACCAGGTACAGCCTTCCGTCCTCGTCCCGGTCGGCTTCGATGAAATGATTGCCCCCGCCCAGCGTGCCGAGGCTCAGGGATGCGCGCTCCGAATCGATCGCGGAGAAGCATTTCAGCGCCCGCAGATCGATTTCGCCTGTCAGCGGGTGGGGCGTTCGGCGCACGTTCATTCCCGACGGGATCTCTGCCCGAATCACTTTGTCCAGCGCGTCAAAATCGATCTCCCGCTCGGCGAGCATGATGGTTTCCATGCCGCAGCCGATATCCACGCCCACCAGGCTCGGCACCGCGAAATCCCCGACGGTCATGGTGGTGCCGATGGTGCAGCCCTTGCCCGCGTGTACGTCGGGCATGATGCGGATTCGGGAATCCGCGAAGATGCGCTGGTCGCACATCTGCTGGATCTGTTCGCGCGCCGTCTGTTCGATCTCGTCGCAGTAGCACAGAGCGGTGTTCCAGCGTCCGCGAATTTCAATCATGCCGATCACATCCATTCTGTTTCTGAAACGGCGGATTTTCCGTCTGTGCCTCGGATTGTACCGCGGCAGCGGCGCCGTTTCCAGGCAAAAAAGCTGCGAGCGTCATTTGCCGGTCGATTCGTTCCTTCACCAGGTCCAGAAACCGGCGGGGCTCCAGCACCCGGATCACCGGCCCGAAGGACAGAATGCGAATCACCAGTTCCGTTTCGTCCCGCGGGTCATAGCGAAGCGTCACCCGATAACGCTGCTCGCTCAGCCGTTCGGTTTCCTTTTCCAGATGGGAAAAATGCAGCAGCACCCGTTCCAGCGCGTTGCGGAAGTCGGTCAGCTCAAAGGTCAGAGACGCCGTGTTCCCGGAGGGGATCGTTTCCCCGCCGCCGCTTTCCGCGACGGCGCACTCCTTCAGCCGGGCAAGGTTGATGAACCACCGGGAGCGCCCGCGGCTCACCGCCGCCAGCCGGAAGCGGTCGTCCTTTTCGGAGTATTCCAAATGGCATGGCGTGACCGTCAGGGCCTTTTCCGCGTTCCGGCCGGTGTCAAAGCGCACGAAAAGGCGCTGTTTCCGGCGGATTGCCGCGAGAATGATCCGGAACCTTTTGACGTATTCCGGGTCGGTATAGTCATCCCCGTCGCTGTAGCGGTCAAAATACACGAACATGTCTCCGGTGAACAGCGGTTCCACATCTTCCAATCCGGAAGGATCCGGATCAAACAGCCGGATCCGCGGATCCGAAAGCAGCGCCTTCAGCCAGCGCTTTTGCAGCAGCGTCAGCGGCATGCTGGGCGCATTCCGGATCGGCGTGGTCAGATCCCGGCGCAGCAGGCGCCATTTCTCGCCCTGCAGGCCCTGGGGGATGGCGAGGACGCTTTCCGAAAACGCCTGCCGCGCGACCAGCTCCGTCAGGTTCTGCTTTGTCAGCGTGCCTTTTACCGCCTCCCGCAGCACGGAGGCGGTTACCTGATAGTAGGTGCCGTAGATCTCATGAAACAGCATCGCCGTCACCCCCGTAAAGCCTGGCCATCGCTGCCAAATCCTGAGAGAAGCGGTTTGTTACCGCCGGATCGTCGCACCGCAAATCCGTGATCCGCCCGATGAACGTGCGGATCCAGGGAAGCATTTCCAGGGCGTCAAAGACCTCTGCGGTATAACGCCAGTGGGTGCCGTCCACCTGTTCCACCCGGCCGCAGCGCTTTTCCCGCTCCAGGCGCTTCGGAATGTGCGCTTCGTCCGCACCGGCATAAACGGTCATCTCCACGCGGAACAGCGTTTTTCCGTTTCCGCGGGAGACGCCCCACGCGTGCCGGGCAAAGGCGTCCAGCTTCCCGCCGAGATCCAAAGGGGGCTGCGCGGCGCCTCCGGCCTTTACGCTGTCAATGGCGTCGATTCTGAAGAACCTGAGCAGCGGCTCCCGGTATGACCAGGCCAGAAGATATTGCCGTCCGGTCTGGGTGCTGATATACAGCTTCAGCGGCAGCACGGAAAGCTTCTGCCGCCTGATCGTCAGCACTGCCTCCAGCTTTTCCCCGATGGCTTCGATCAGCGCCAGCACGACCTCGCTGTCCAGCGCATTGAGGATGTAATGGTGCTTGAAGCGAAACGGGGACGGCAGTTCCTTCAGCTTGTCCCGGCAGAATTCGCCGATCACACCCAGCGGCGCAGCTTCGGAGAACCAGTCGATGGCCTCCCGCCAGGTTTCGAGCCGCACGCCGTCGCTGAGCCTGCGGTACAGGGTTTCCCGGCCGCGCTTTTCCCTTGCGATCAGCCCCAGCGCTTCGCATTCGGACAGCTTGCGGCGCACGGTGGATTCGTCCGGATACTCCGCGCCGTCAAAGCGGTTCAGGCGGTCAGAGAGGGTTTCCATGATTTCAAACAGAGACAGCCCCTCTGAACCGTCCAGGATATCCATCAGGTGAAAATGGAGCATGATATCCCGGTCGGTGAAGCTCTTTGCCTTGAACGCCCGATACAGAGGATTGTGCGGAATCGCGCGGCTGTCGACCGACAGAAAAAAGCGCCGGCCCGAGGCATCCTGCCGGAAGGTCATGTAATCCCCCAGCCAGTTTTCGACCCGCCGGCGTTCGTCGTCGTAGCCGCGGGCGCTTTTTTCGCGGTATTCGCCGCGATGGCGGAAGCCGTACACGTAGAACGAGCGCATGTACGCCCGAATGCGGTTGAAGTTTTTGATCAGTTCGCTGTATGCCATGCGTTCATCCTCGTTTCGCGATGTTCGGAGCTGCGGAGATGACGGCGCGAAGGCCGCTGTCTGCTGTCAGAGCGCGAACCGCGGCGGCCGGAAGGCCTGCTCCCGTCAGCCCGGGGTACACCCGGCGCGGTTGACGGGAGCGGGGGAATTGGCTATACTGGTGATATGCCGGAACGCGCAAAGCGCGTCGGTTCACGGACGGAATCGATTCGCGGTTCCTGATACTGCGTTCCATCCAAAACATCGTTTTGGATGGAAGGACGCGCACTGCGTCCGCAAAGGCGCATATCTGTGCCTTTGTCGTCTCATACGGTTTCGTACGGCCCGAGGCAAAATATGCCCATCAAAGACGTGCATATTTCAGATCGAACTCAGTATGAAGCAAGCGGGCGAACCGCGCCCTGCCGCAATGCCGGAAGGGCGGCGCTTCCCCGGCTGAACGGGAGGGATCGTATCCGATGAAACACCTGTTTTTCCGCCGCCGGACACAGCCAAAGCCCTACGACGCTTCCGCGCTGACCCCGGTGATCCGTTCCAGTATCTGCACCGGGGAGCGGGTGGCCGGATTTCGGGAGAACGCCACCGGACGGTTTCGGGAAGTCATGCTGATCCGGGACGACAGGGATCTCGATACGTTTCGGAGCCAGTACGGCATCACCGGAGACATTGAGACCGTATATTGATCCCGGGACGGGTTCCCGGCCGCGGCTGCCGCCGAACCGGCGCTTCGGCCTGCGTCACAGATCCACCCAGATATTGCCGGACTCGCTGGATTTCAGGCAGGCATGCACGAAGCGCACGCCTTCGGCGCCGTCTTCCACGGTGGGGAAATCGATCATGTCCGGGGCAAAGCAGCCGCTCGCCTTGGCGCGGATGCACTCGAAGAACGAACGGTACAGATTGCCCATGGATTCCAGCCAGCCTTCGCTGTGCCCGGAGGGGAGACGTCCGTACTTCGCCGCTTCGGGTTCGATGCCGCCGTTGCCGCGATGGCGTTCGATCAGCGTGCCGTCGCGGGAAACCATCAGCACCTTTTCGCATTCGGTCTGTTTCCACTCGATCGAGCCGTTCTCTCCGTAAATGCGCACCGCCAGGTCGTTGTCGCGGCCGATCGCCACCTGGCTGGTCCAGTACACGCCGGTTGCGCCGCCTTCAAATTCCACCAGCACCGCGTCGTTGTCGTCCAGTACGCGGCCCGGCACGATCGTGTCCAGCTTCGCCAGCACCCGCCTGATTTTGAGCCCGGTCATCGTGGAGACCGCGTTTTCCACGTGCGTGCCCAGGTCGCCCAGACAGTTTACGCCGCCGGACTGCTTCGGGTCGCAGCGCCATTCGCCCTGCTTGCCGCCCCATTCGCCCTCATAGGCCAGCCATCCCTGCGGGTATTCCGCCATCACGGTGCGGATTTTTCCCAGCTTGCCGGCCTGAATGTAGCGGCGGATGTGCTTGGCGGTTACGTGCCCCATGTAGGTATAGGTCACCATGAACAGCAGATCCTTCTCCCTGGCGAGCCTGACCAGATCCTCCGCCTGTTCCACTGTCAGGCACAGCGGCTTGTCGCAGGAAACGTTGATTCCCGCTTCCAGAAACGCCTTGCAGACCGGATAATGGCTGACGTTGGGCGTCACCACCACGACGAAGTCCAGTTTGCCCGCTTCCGCCTTCGCCATTTCTTCGAAGCTTGCATAGCAGCGGCTGAAATCGATTCCCAGCTCCGCGCCGGTCTGACGGCATTTTTCCGGCGTTCGGGAAAAGCAGCCGGCAACCAGCTGTGCCTGACCGTCAAGATTGATCGCGCGCCGGTGTGCGTCGCCGATGAAGCCGCCGGGGCCGCCGCCCACCATGCCGTAATTCAGTTTCTTCATTCGCTTTCTTCCTTTCCGTTCCGCAGGATCAGGGGAACAGCCGATTCCGTTTCCCGTGCGCCGGGAGACGGAACCCGACAGGCTGCGCCGCTCACAAAAACGCCGGCCGATCGAGGGCGACCGGCCGGCAGACGATTCGCTTCGGTTACCAGGGGGTCTTCGTCGCCCAGACTTCTTCGTAGTTGCTCAGGTCGACCAGCTCATAGCCGGTGTCGATGTAGTGGGTTTCGTCGCCCAGATCGACCTCTTCGCCCTTGATCAGCTTGTACAGAGTCTCGACGCCCAGGGAGCCCATCTTCGGATAGTCCTGGCCGATCAGCCCGTGCACTTCGCCGTGGCGCAGCGAAATGGACACGTTCTTCAGCGCGTGCACGCCCGGAAACGACTTGTCGATGTTTTTCATGGACAGTAGTTCGGCTTCCACGGCTTATGGCCCCCCTTTCACCGAAATGCCTGCCGGCAACACGCAATTCAAAATTTCTTCGATACTGCTCGAATTATCATCATTTGTTTTTCGCACTATGCCGCTTGATCGGTTATTAATATACCACGCTTCCGGCTGCAATGCAAGACAAACTTAAAAATTCGTCTGCGGAAAAGGCGGTCCGCGGCGAACGGGACGCGCGGCGGCCGGAACAGAAACGCCCGTTCGGAATTCGGGCCCTGCGGGCTCCGGTTTTTCCCGGCGGACGGACCGATTCCGCACCGAAGCGTGCGGATCGCACCCCGGGACAAAGGGAACCGAAACGATCGACAGAAGCCGCAGTCCGTGCTATAATGGCCCGGGAGAAGGACGGAGGGAAAGCGATGGAGAGATCGGGAAGAATCTTCAACATTCAGAAATTCAGCCTCAACGACGGGCCGGGAATCCGAACGACGGTGTTTTTCAAAGGCTGTCCGCTTCAGTGCAAGTGGTGTTCCAATCCCGAATCCCAGAACCGCAACGCGAAAATTGCCGACGCGATGGAGAATCCGCGCTACTGCGGCAGCGAAATGACGGTTGCCCAGGTGCTGGATGTGGTTAAGCAGGACCTGGTTTTCTACGAGGAATCCGGCGGCGGCATGACGCTGTCCGGCGGTGAAGTGCTCCAGCAGATGGAATTCGCCGCGGATCTGATCGAAGCGGCGGCAAAAGAGGGAATTCGTTCGGC
>JAFWEY010000087.1 GCA_017512675.1 Clostridia bacterium
CGCGGTGCGCCCGGAATTTCTTCCGGAATCGAAGATCCATCCATCAACCGGTACATCGTTCCGAATCCTGCTCTTGCCTTCCCCTCCAGGGGAAGGTGCCTGCGAAGCAGGCGGATGAGGTTTTGGCGCTCAGGTACATTTTCCGTGTGCTGTGTCTCCGTTGCCTGGGTGCCAACCATATCTTCACTCTTCACTCTTCGCTCTTCACTCTGGCAGGCGCCATGTATGGCGCCTGGCCGTGGCATCCCGATCCGCGCGGGGACCGCAAAACCTCATCCGTCACGGCCTACGGCCGTGCCACCTTCCCCATAGGGGAAGGCCTCTTCCGGATTCGAATTCCGATTCATCAATCGGCACATCATCCCGAATCCATTGTAGGGGCGCCCCAAGCGAAGCGCGGTGCGCCCGCAATCTTTTCCGGATTCGAATAACCGTTCATCAATCGGCACAGCATTCCGATCCCGCGCGGGGACGGCATGAGACCGCATCCTTCATGCCCGTTTTACCGCCTTCCCGGACCGGAGGACCGTTCTGCGGCGCAGTATTAAATTTGCATGATTTTCGCAGCGGCGCGCTGCGGATGTGGAATCCGGCGGGAGACTGTGCTATAATTACAGTTGTGTTAAGGTGGAATGCGCCGGACGGTTCGAATATGCGGCGCTGCATTTGGAAATCCATCGAAAACCCCGCGGCTCCGGGCAAATGGCCCGGGGCGCGGGCGCAAATGACGAAAGGCGGTATCACGATGAACGGAAGCATGCTGAAGCGGTGGGCGGCTGTGCTGCTGAGCCTCGTACTGGCGATGGCGGCCGTGCCGGCACAGAGGGTCCGCGCGGATCAGACAAACCCGTCGGGGCTGGTTCTGACGCTGGCGGCGGACATCACCAAGAAGGAAAAGGCGAAGATTCTGAAGTACTTCGGCATCAGCGAGAAGGATGCGAAGGTGATCACTGTCACCAACGCGGACGAGCACGCGCAGCTGGACGGATTGCTGCCGGACAAGGTCATCGGCAAAAAGACGCGGAGCTGTGCGCTGATTCGGCCGACGACCAGCGGCGGTGTGCAGGTGAAAACCGCCAATATGAACTACGTGACCAGCAACATGATCGCTTCAACCCTGCTGACCTCCGGCGTCAACCATTGCGAAGTGCTGGCCGCGGCGCCCAACGAGGTTTCCGACACCGGCGCGCTGACCGGCGTGATGATGGCCTATGAAGCGGCCACCGGAACGGAGCTCGATCCGGAGAAGAAGAAGCTCGCCAACGAGGAGCTGGTGGTGACCGGGGAAATCGGCGAAAGCATCGGCCAGGACCGGGCGACCCTCGCGGTAAACGATGTGAAGCTGCACATTTCGCGGGACGGCATTACCGAGGTCTCGGAAGTCGACCGCGTAGTCGACGAGGTCATCAGCACCACGGACGAAGCGGCGATGCAGGCGGCCGCCGTCGCCGGGAAGCCGGCGCCGGTGCTGCTGGGCGACGTGGAGAACAGCAAGCTGTACACCTTCGGCCGCAAATTCAGCCAGATGGATTACAACTACGCGGAAATGCAGCCCACTCTTGAGCGGGTTACGCGCAACGTCGCAAAGGCGACCGGCATTCAGGATCCGATCATGGACACGTTTACGACCACCGACGATTCGGACAGCCTGTTCTTCGAGAGCATCCTGCTGAACACCGAAGACGCGGTCATGGGCGCGGACGCGAAGATCAACGCCACCAACGCATCGGCGGTGGGCGACCATCCGGCCGAGGTGATTCCGGTTTACACCGGAGACGTTCGCCTGACGGAAGCGGGAAAAATCAAGGCGGGCAGCTTTATCAGCGGAAGCAACCTGATCGCCTATCGGGACGTCAACGGGAAATACGCGCTGATGGACCTGAACGGCAACATTCTGACCGAATCCGTTTATACCGACGGGTTCAAGTGCGAAAACGGGCGCATCATCGCGGTCACGGACGATCAGGACCGCAAATCGGGCCTGCTGAATACGGACGGAACCGTGCTCATCCCGAACCGGTACGACGACGTCGTCGTGCCGGGGAACATGTGGGGCGTCGGCATTACCATGCGCCCGGGCACGGACGAGGATTACGACTACTGGACATACGACGGCAAGAAATACCAGATCGATACGGCGGACGTCTATTACCTTGGCGGCGGCACGGCTGTTCCCGCGGGAACGCTCTCCAGGGAAGCGTACATCGAAGCCGCCGGCGTGGGGGACGTTCTGATTGTCAGGGACCGAAAGGGTTCCTGTACCACGTTTGATTCCGGGTTCGCGGCCGTGGAGCATCCGGCGGACTTTTCCGAATCGACATACGACGATTCGAGGCGGTTGGGAGAAAAGCTCTCCTCGCAGATGAAGATCGGCGTCGGGAAATTCTACGGCAATTACGCGATCGGGTATGACAACGATAAATGCGGCGTTGTGGACCGGTACGGCAATCAGATTCTTCCGTTCGCGTTCGATTCGGTGAATGTGTCGGAGGGGAGCTCGCTGATTTCCGGCGGTTATATGTGCGCGGAGCAGAACGGCCAGCTGGTATACGCCGTACAGGGCGGCGATGTGACGGCGCGGTATCCGGTGAATGAGGACGACCTGGTGTGGAATTACGGCATGGCCTCCAGGGTCAGGAAGGGCACCGGCGGGGACACGTCCGTAATCGTCGCGGGCGACGGCGCGGTTTTCGAGGTGAACGACCCGAACTCGTCGCTTTCCGCGCTGAGCGCGTCGAAAGGCCTGATGTGGAAGGCGGAGCGCGTGGACGGCTATGATCTGCTGGACTGGCACGGCAACACGCTGCTCACCGGCAGCGACAACTATTCGCTGTCCGCCAACGGGAACTATCTGATCGCCCGGGACGGGTATACCTCGTCGACGCTCTATCTGGTGAACGACGCCTCCCCGGTCACGATTGCGGAAACCGCGGGCGGCGCGGTGGAACTGACCGGCGAGGTGAGGGAAGGCGCGTCTCTCATTCCCTATACCGGCAGCCCGTCGCTGGTGAAAATCGGGCCGTCGGCCGGCAGTGACTTCATTACAGGCACCGAACTGATGACCGCCGAAGACGAATCGACCGGCCTGTACGCGGTGATCGATCTCGCCGGCCGGCAGCTGACGGAGGCAGAGTTCGACCGGTACAGCTTCGAGTTCGACCGCGGATGGATCAAGGTGACGGAGCGGCGGGGAGACGAGGCGTTCCTGGGGCTGATGTCCCGGAACGGCGCGATGGCGGTTCCCTGCGAATACGACCATCTGGAAGTGCTGAACGAAAACTGGGCGATCGCCTATCAACTGACGCAGGACGGAACGGCCAATGACAGGGATTTCTTCAGCGGAGACAAGAACTATCGCATCGGCACGGCGGTGATCTGCCATCTGACGGCGGAGGAAGTGTCCAAAGTGTCGCTTTCCCGCGATCAGTTCGCAGAGGCGCAGGCGGAAGAGGACTATATCAACATCAGGAACCGGGCGACCGGCGCGGTTACCACCTACAACGGCAGCTTTGAAGCGGTCGCGACGGTGGATTATCCCTGGGATTTTTCCGGGTTTTCCACCCGGGAAGTGCTGCTTGACACCATACGGGACAAGACGGGATACAGCGTTTATGATCAGAATTTCCCGGACGGGTATTCCCGCGCTTATGACGGCAGCAATCGGTACGGCGTCATCGACATGCGCGGCGAACCGGTGATCCCGTTTGACTATGACAGGATTGAGGACGTGTATAATCCGCAGCAGCATGTGTGGGCAAACGGCTATTTCTGCGTGGAGAAGGACGGGAAGTTCGGCTATGTGACGGCAGGCGGCGTTGAGACCTGCCCGCTGGCGTTCTCCGCCGAGCCGTATTTCGGGAATGCCGGCATGGCGGCGAGGGTGCATAACGAAGACGACAGCTATACGCTGGTTGCCGCGGACGGCGTGATTTCCGAAGGGTATTCCTATCTGTCTGATCTCGGAGCCGGGCTTGGGCTGCTGTGGACAGCGGAGCAGGCCGGAGAGAGGGCAACGAATCTGATTGACTGGCACGGAAACGTTCTGATGGAGGACGTGTACAGCGTTCATGCGTCCGGGAGCGGCAAATACGTTCTGATCCAAACGAACTGGCAGGAACCGTATGTGTTGTACGGGGTAAAATGGTCGCCGTCCGATGAGATCGCGATTCCGCAAAGCGGAGACGCTGCGGGGGAAGCGGCGGAAGCAATGGCGGACGATGAGGAAGAAGCGGCGGAAGCTGTCGAAGGAGCGGAGGAAACTGCCGAAGAAGCTGCGGAGGCTGCCGCAGAAGCGGTCGAAGCGGCAGAGGAAGCTGTCGGGGAAACGGCGGAAGCAGTCGAAGAAACGGCGGAGGAAGCCGCCGAAGAAGCGGCGGAAGCAGTCGAAGGAGCGGAGGAAGCTGTCGGGGAAGCGGCCGAAGCAGTCGAAGAAACGGCGGAGGAAGCTGCCGAAGGAGCGGAGGAAGCTGTCGAAGAAACGGCTGAGGAGGCTGCCGAGGAAGCGGCCGAAGCAGTCGAAGAAACGGCTGAGGAGGCTGCCGAAGAAGCGGC
>JAFWEY010000088.1 GCA_017512675.1 Clostridia bacterium
CCTTTTTCGGCAGCTTCGCACAGGTGATGATCCGTCTGGTTCTGTGCTGGAGCCTCGCCCCTGTGATCGGGATGGATGCGGTGTGGTTCGCGATGCCGGCAACCTGGGTGATCATGGGGCTCTTCAGCTTTCTCTACGATCGGCGGCAAAACTGGGAAGAGCGCTGGCGGACCAGTCTGCGGGTGTAGAGTCCGCTTCTGCGTGAAAGCATGCGCTGCCGCGCATCCGGCCGCGCCGCAGGAGAATCGCTGCCGTACACGAAAGCATGGTGTGCGGCGGTGCTTTTTGCGCTTGCGCCCGGACGCGGCGGATTGCGGCAGATTGCGGCAGATTGCAGCGAATTGTCCGGAGGAATCCAATCCGAATCCAAATCCAAATCCGAATCCGAATCCAAATCCAAATCCGAATCCGAATATGAAAGCGAATCCGAAGGCCGCTGCGGCGGCGGGCGGGTCTTTCAAGAAAGTGTACGTTTACATGGAGCGGGGATGAAAACCGCATCCGGTGCAGGCGGCGGACGCGAACGGGCTCCCGGCCGTTTCCGCGAAGAAGTGATCGATCACTTCAGCGGCCGTTTCTGCGCGATGCCTGCGCGCCGCGGCAAGGCGGCAGGGGTGGGCGTCACTTTGTCGAGGATCAGCAGGCGGTGCTGCCAGTCGCGTCCCGGAAACTCTACCGGGAGAACGCGCGGCGCGCCGCCGCCCAACGCCGCGAGCGCGCCTCCCGCGTCTTCGATTTCCTGGCGGATTGTCGGCCCTTTCCACAATACGACCCGTCCGCCGACCTTTGCCAGCGGCAGCGTCCATTCGGCCAGCACCCGCAGATCGGCGACTGCCCGCGCGGTAACGAGGTCCGCGCTTTCCCGCAATCTGCCGCGTCCGGCGTCTTCCGCCCGCAAATGCAGCGCTTCCGCGTTCAGGCGCAGCGCGCGGATCACTTCGTTCAGAAATTCCACGCGCTTTCGCTGCGCGTCGATCAGGATCATGTGGATGCCGCTTCTGGCGCAGGCCAGCACCAGCCCCGGGAATCCCGCGCCGCTTCCCACATCGATTGCCGTTTCCGCCGCTTCCGCCGCGCCGTCGGCGGAAAGAACCGACAAAGAATCGAGATAGTTCCGGTCCATCGCTTCTTCCGGGTCATCCGGCACCCGCGTCAGGTTCATCTCGCGGTTCTTTCGGGTCAGCATCCCGTGGTACTCGCAAATCCTTTCAGCCGCTTCCGCACTGAGCGCGATTCCCATCAGCCGGGCACGCTCTGTCAGCATATCTGGGCGCATGGCTTCCTCGCTTTCAACGGCCGGAAAACAGCGCTGCTCCGGCCCGCATTTCAATGGTTTTCCCCAATAAGAATATCACAAATCGGGATCGGAAACAACCGCAAAACCGCAGCTGCGGCGGCGCGTTTCCGACGTTTTCGGACTGTCGTGAAAACTCAACCTAATCTTTCAAAATGCGTTGCAGGAAAAGGGAATCAGCCGTCGAAATCTTGAATCTATGGGATTCTGGGTTTTTGAAACAGGCAGACTTGGAGGGATTGATACATGAGTGTGGAACGCAATCTGCCCCTCGTTCGCGAGCGCAAGCAAGCGATTCTGAAGGGCGATCCCGACCGCGCAGCCGAGCAGAAGAAGCTTGGCAAACTGACGGCGCGCGAGCGGATCGGGCTGCTGTTTGACGCTGCCAGCTTTGTCGAGCTCGACACGCTGGCCGGCAAAAACGGCGAGTCCGGCGTGATCACCGGCTATGGGCTGATCGACGGCCAGCCGGTGTATGTTTACGCGCAGGATTATACGGTGCTGGGCGGCGCGGTTGGTGCCGAGCAGGCGCGTAAAATTGTGAAGGTACAGGAACTGGCGCAGAAAACCGGCTCGCCGGTGATCGCAATGCTGGATTCCCGCGGCGCCCGCCTGCTGGAGGGAATCGAAGCGGTTGACGCTTACGCGCGGATTTCGGCGAAAACGGCGTCCCTGTCCGGCGTCGTGCCGCAGATCGCGCTGGTGATGGGCCAGTGCGCCGCGTCCGGGGCGATGATTGCAGCGATGAACGATATCGTGATCGTTGCGGAATCCGGCCGCGTTTTCATGAACGGACCGCAGGTCGTATCCGCCAACACCGGCGATACGGTCGACGCGAAGGCGCTGGGCGGCCCGGAAGCCGCAATGGAAAGCGGGCTTGCCGCTCTGGCCTGCGCCGGCGACGAAGAAGCGATTGCCTGCGCGCGCAGGATCGTCGCGATGCTCCCGGGCAACAACCTGGAAGACGCGCCGGTCAACTTTACCCAGGCGGATGACATGAACCGCGCTCTGCCTGCATTCAATGCGATTGATACGGTAACGGATATCAAAGAAGTCATTTCCGCCGTTTCCGACGGCTGTGCGCCCATTGAACTGTACGCGAACTGGGCGCCGGAAATGGTGACCTGTCTGGCCGCGATCGGCGGCCGCACCGTCGGCATCGTCGGGACACAGCCGTCGGTGGGGGGCGGAGAACTGACCAGCGAGGGCTGCCGCAAAGCCGCCCGCTTCGTGCGGTTCTGCGACTGTTTTTCGATTCCGGTGGTCACGTTTGTCGACACGCTGGGCATCGCGGTAACCGGAAAAGACGGGCAGGGTGAATTGGCCCGCGCTTGCGCGCAGCTGAACGCGGCGTATGCCGACGCCACTACGGCGCGGCTCGCGGTGGTCACGGGCAACGCGATCGCGGTGGGCTATATGGCGCTGGCTTCCAGGCCGGTGGCCGATATGGTTTACGCGTGGCCGGGCGCGGTCATCGCTCCGCTGACCACGCAGGCTGCGGTGCAGGTGCTGTCCGTCGGCAAGCTCAAGGGAATCAAGAACCCGAACGAAGTGCGTGCGGAACTGGAAAAAGACTATCAGGACAACATCGCGGACGGCCTGAACGCCGCGAAGCTGGGCCTGGTGGACGACGTGATCGAGCCGGCCGAAACCCGCCAAATGCTGGCAGCAGCGCTTGAAATGCTTGCCGCCAAGCGCGAGGTCGGCCCCGCGAAGAAGCACGGCAACCTGCCGCTGTAAAGGAGGAACGCCGAAATGTTGGATAAACTGGGCAGCAGCGCCGCCGTGATGGTCCTGGGTCTGCTGATCGTATTTATCGGGCTGACCATACTGATTTTCTTCACCTGGCTGATGGGCAAGGTGATCGGAGGCATAGACAAAAAGCAGGAACCACGCACCAAAGCCGCTGAGCCCGTCCAGGCAGTAAAAGCCGACGCAGCGAAACTGGTGAACAACGCGCCTCACGTGGAAAGCGGCATCAGTCCGGAAATCGTGGCTGTAATCGCTGCCGCGGTCGCCGCGATGAGCGGATCGGATCAGAAGCTGGTCATCCGCTCCATCCAGCGCAGGAAACCCGCTTCCGTATGGGCCGACGCCGCCCGCCGTGAGCAGATGGTCTTCTGATGCACCCATAATAATATTCGCAGCGCGTATGCGCGAAAGGGGATACATACCATGCGTAATTTCCAGATCACCGTTAACGGTCAGACTTATTCTGTCGCGGTGGAGGAAGTCGGCGGCGCGCCCGCGGCTTTTGCCCCCGCTCCCGCAATGGCGCCCGCTCCGGTCGCGGC
>JAFWEY010000089.1 GCA_017512675.1 Clostridia bacterium
AGCACCTACGACTCTGACTCGTATTGTCTAGGTTCGAATCCTAGTTCCCCAGCTTTTCTTTTTCTGGCTCCGTTGTCTAGAGGCCTAGGACGCGGCCCTCTCAAGGCTGAAACACGGGTTCGAATCCCGTCGGAGCTGCTTTTTATACCCTGCAAGCAAGCGTTTGCAGGGTTTTTTCACGTCGAAAATGAGCTTATTTGTTTTTTCAGTGTCCGTTCGTTCAGGTCAAGGACGACTTCAGACAGCATGTTGGCGCCGTAAGCGAAAAAGCCGGAAGGAGCCGGGAGCCTCATGACATTTGAGAAACCCGCTTCTGTCGCGTTCCGGACCGCGCGGTCCATATGGTAATTGCTGCTGATCATCACGACGGGTTCCTCCGTTGGGATCATCCCCGCAATATTGTCGAAGTTCTCCTTCGTTGTCTGCGCCTGATCTTCGAGGATCAGCTTTTCTTCCGGCACTCCCCGTTCGATCAGGATATCACGCATGACGGCCGCTTCCGTCCGGCCTGATTCATCCGCGTTTCCGCCGGTCAGGATCAGTTTTGCACCGGGTTTTTTCTCCAGGTATTCCTGCGCCGTATCCAGCCTGGCCAGCAGGTCGGGCGCGGGCGCTCCGTTTTCCAGCGCCAGCCCGAGCACAATGGCGTTTTCCGCCTGTCCCGCATTGCTGATCATACTGCCGGCAATCACTTTCCCGCAGAAGAAGAGAATTCCTGTGCTCAACAGAACGATAGCGGCCCGCAGGGCCCAGCCGATGATCCGACCGATTGCGGGCGTCCATCCGCCGAAGAGATCAAACCGGACGTCCAGCGCGAACAGAAGAAGAACGGCACAAAGAACAAGCTGGTATGCAAACACTTTCCGGCAGACCGCCTTCAGCACGACGGCTTTGATTCTGGCGGACATGACGACAGCCACGTCGGCTGTGAGAAGAACAGCCGTCAAGAGCAGGATATTCCCCAGCACTGTTCTGATGTTCATGTTTCCCTTCCGTTTATCCGTTATACCGGATACACAGCATCGTCAGGTCGTCAAATTGTTCGGCGTCTCCGACAAATGCGTCCACGTCGCTTTTTACCTTGGGAAGAATCTCCTCGGGGCCGCGGCCTTTGCAGGCGTTCAGCAACTCTGTCAGTCGTTCCTCGCCGAACATTTCCATGCTTCCGGCCGTTGCTTCCGGAACCCCGTCCGTATAGACAAACAGGCAGTCGCCGGGATGAAGCTCAAACTCCCGGTTGTTGTACCGGCTGTCTTTCCGCACGCCGATAAACCGGTCGTGCTTGTATTTAATCAGTTCGAAATCGCCGCCCGCCCGCTGCAGCGCCGGGTGTTCATGGCCCGCGTTGCAGGCCAGGCCTTTCCCCGTTGAAATCTGCAGCACGGCCAGCCACACCGTGACGAACATCATCGAGGAATTCCGCTCACACAGCTGCGCGTTTACCCGCTCCAGCGCCGTTGCCGGATCACATCCGCTCAGCATCTGGGTCTTGATCAGTGTCTTGGATACCATCATGAACAGGGCAGCGGGAATCCCCTTCCCCGAAACGTCCGCGATGACCAGCGCCAGATGATCGTCGTCAATCAGGAAAAAGTCGTAGAAATCGCCGCCGACTTCCTTGGCGGGCGTCATGGATGCGTAAAGCGAAAACTCCGTCCGTCCGGGAAATGCCGGAAACTCGCGCGGCAGCGCGTTCGTCTGGATTTCCCGCGCCATGGCCAGTTCCTGGTCGATCTGCTCCTGCTTCGCCTGTTCGCGCTCCATCCGGCGGATGGTATCCATCTGGTCCGTCAGTGCTCCGCAGGTTCGGGTAATTTCCTCCTGCATGCGCTCAAATTCTCCGATGGAGAAAGGCTCAAACTCAACGGATTCCAGGTCGCCCCGGCCCATGCGGATAATCCCGTTCTCCAGCGAATTGAACTGGCGCATAAACTTTTTCAGCCACAGTTGGTATCCTACCAGCGCCGCAAGGATCAGCAGCACAGCGCCGATCCAGATGGAATGGCGGACGTGCCGGACCATCTGCTCATATTCCTCCATGGAAACCTCCCGCACCAGCGTCCAGTCGGGAGAGTCCAGAGTCATGGAAAACGTGCAGAAAGAGTGTCCGTTTTCATCGTGCAGGATCGTTCCTTTGTTGCTTTCGCGGATCAGCAGTTCCGGATCGGGGTGCGTCTCGTCCGAGCCGGTACGCCATATCTCGGTCCGGTCTTCGCCAAAAAGCCTCCAGGTGCTCTCCCCGTCCTGCAGCACGGCAAACAGGTCGTCGAAGACCTTATCGTCCATCATCATCAGCGTGCAGCACTGTCCGTATCTCACATCCCTGGATTTCCATGCTGCGATCATGATGTTTCGCGGAGTCTCTTCGTTTCCATAGCCGTAGAGGACCGACGCGGAAAGCGGGCCGGCCCAGACTGTCTGTCCCAGCGCCGCGTCCAGGATCTGTTTTTTCATTTTCTCCGGCAGCGGGTTCTCTGCCGGATCGTCCCGGAAAAAGGTTCCCTCCGGCATAACGCCGAAAAAGCTGCCGTCCATCCGCATGAAGAGCAGGCCGCAGATCCCTTCGTGCCGGGCGATCTCCGTCGACAGGTAATCCCGGCAGCTGAGCCGGGCGCGGATCAGTTCTTTTTCGGAGGCAAAAGAGCGCCCCGCGTAAAGAACGACCCGTTCGTCCGCCATGATGTTCCGCGCCTCGGTGATGGAGGTGTTGATCCGCGGCATGACCGTCTGGGAAACGGCTTCAAATCCGACGGTGTTCACTTCGTTCTCCTGCTGGAGGATGATATTGACATAAGCGCGGGAAAACAGCGTGGACATCAGCAAGACGACGATCAGCACCGTCGCGATCGCCGGGATCAGGATATAAAACTGAAGTGATTTCTGCCTGCGCTTCACGGCGGCTGTCCCTCCTTTCCCGCTCACGGATATCGCTCGTATTGCTCCGGTGTATAAAGTTCAATGCCGTTCTCCGCCTGCACCTGCCGGACCAGGGGAACGATGATGGCCGCCGCGGCGTCCCATTTTTCCTGATAGGCTTTGAAAATTTCCGGTTCGCCCAGCTCCGTCAGTTTCCGGATCGTTTCATCCCGGAGCGTGTTCCATTCCTCGTCCGTTTCCGCCAGTATCAGCTCCACATATACGCTGTCCAGGATCGCTTCCGCGTCGTTGATCACGCGGAGCTGGTCCCGGTTCATACTGCTGATCGCGGAGGAGATCGCTTCGCCGCAGTCGTTGCGGAAATCCATCCCCCCGGCTTCGTAGAAAGCGTCTGTAGGCAGTTCTCCTCCGTAATGGGCGCAGATATCCCGGGAAATATTGTTCGTCATGGTCGCCCGGGCGTATTCCCGGGAGATGGTGGCAAAATCCAGGGGATACCCGTCCGGGTGCAGCGCGTTGTCGCGCAGAATTGGCCAGTTGCTGGGCAGCTGGCTGAAGTTTCCCCACCGGGTATAATAGTTGTCCGCCCCGGCTGTGCCGGACCTGTAGGCTTCCAGCTGCGCCTGTCCGTATTCGTTCATCCGGGGTATGCCGTCCGCGTCATAATCCCAGGTTTCCCCCTTCCGGCCCAGGTAAAACTCCCGCAGGAAATCCGGATCGCTCATACAGTTGAACAGCCTCAGGGCTTCTTCCTTATGCCGGGTGTTTGCCGAAATGAACCACATATAGCCCGGCCCGTTCCCCAGCAGTTGGCATACGTTGGTATAATAGTTCGTGGCCGCCGTCGGCACCACGGCGTATCCGGCCAGCGTGTCCGGATCTTCCAGGACCTTTGTGTTGTACAGCATGTCTTTGACAGCGTGTATGCCGAGATACTGGCCGCGGGTAACTTTCGCGTTGAACTGCTCGATGGTCTGGGTAAAGAGCTCCATATCATAGGAGCCGTTTTCCCTTCCGGCCAGATACAGTTTGTTCTGCCATGCTTTGGCTGTCCACCACTTGGAATGCTCCGGGTCCGTATATCCGTCGTATATCTCGTTTGTGAAAATATTGTTCTGATATTTGTATGCTACCCAGTAATCAAGGCTCAGCTCCGCGCGGAAAGCCGTATCGTAGCCGTTAAAGTTATCTGTGCCGTACAGGTAGGTCGGATATCCCTCCTCCGTATACGGGTGGTTTTCATGCATCTGCAGAAGCACGTTCAGATAATCGTCCTCGTTGTTGATGGGGGGATACCCCAGTTCCTTGTAATAATCCCAGCGGACGACATATCCGCGGGCGGAAGTAATCTTGTCGTATCCGACGCCGTTGTACCCGATCCGCGCAGGAATGAAGTAAAACCCCTCGCCGTCCCCGAGATTTCTGAGCACCTCATGGCACAGTTCGGCGACGCCTTTCAGGAGATTCGGGCAGTATTCCTCCAGATACGGGTCGATGTCCAGCGCCACGCCGTTTTCCTGGATTATGGAGAGGTTGTTCTGGGTCGCGACGATGTCCGGCAGGTTTCCGCTGGCCAGCCCGGCGGTGTATTCCTCCGGCGTCAGGTAAACATACCGGATCTCCACGCCGGCCTTTTCCGCCAGATACTGCCACATCCCCAGCTTCGCGTCGTACCTTTTGCCGGACCGGGTGGTCATATCACCGATCGTCAGCACCGTGCGGCCCTCGCCGTAGGCGGAAGGAAGCAGGAGCAGGGCCATCATTGCCGCCAGCAGAAGCGGCAGGATTCTCTTCAAAACGGTTCACTCTCCCCATAGTCCGTTGTTGCTGTTCGTCTGTCGCGGGCCGGTTTTTACCCGCTGTACAAAGCTGACAAAAACGCCCATCAGCCCGGAACAGGCCGATGGGAAAAAACTTATGAATCGAAGAAATGCTGCCCGTCTTCCGTCATGAGCCGTTCCGTCTTCGGATACTCAAAAATGTCGCTGTTCCCCGCGTTTGCTTCAAGGTAAGCCGCAAACTCGTTCGCGTACCATTTTGCCATGTCCAGGTTGTGCATCCGGTAATAGCCGCAGTTTTCGGGCGCGGTGCCCGGCACCTCCTGCGCGCCGTCCACAGCTTTGAACGCTCCCAGTATCAGCTTATAAAGATCCTGCGGGGTGCGGTTGCCTTTAAGAATGAGATAAAAACCGGTCAGACACCCCATCGGGCCCCAGTAAATTACCTCGTCCTTCCACTCGGGATCGTTGCGGAGATACGTCGCGATGATGTGCTCCAGTGAATGCATGGCCGCGACGTCAATAACCGGCTCCCTGTTCGGCCGCTTAAGCCGGATATCGTAGGTCGTCACCGAACAGTCCCCCAGCCGGTCAACCCTGCTCGTGAATATACCGGGCACAATGCGCCTGTGGTCAACAGAAAAGCTCTGGATCATTTCCATTTCCGTTTCTCCTTTTCTCAGTCCTTTTTCACCCGCAGCGTCCATTCGCCGTATTCGGTTCCGGTATACATTTCAAAATTCTCGTCCCAGCTGTAGCCTTCCGGCAGGTCGGTCAGCTGTACATGGTATCTGTCCGGTACGCCTTCAAAAATGATCAGGCCGTTCTCGTCGGACTCTGCCGGCCTGCAGGCGGTATCCGTGCAGAAATTGACCGCCGCCTCTGCGACAGGGTTGCCGTTCTGGTCCGTCACATGGATGATATAGGTCTGCAGGGCGTTCCCTTTTTCCTCTTCCGCATATTCCCAGGTAACGTTGTGCAGGTTGGACGCGGTCAGTTCCTGTTCAATCTCTTTGAGATACTTTTCGTCCTGCACCAGGAAAAACTCAATGGCGTCCAGGTCTGCGTCGCCCAGGTTTTTGTCCATCAGGTAACCGTACCCGTAGTGGTAAACCACGCCCTGGTCCTCGCCCTGGGTCGCCTGTTCATATATGTATTCATTGCGCTGCGGATCCAGCAGGTCCGGAAGCCCGGCATAGCCGGCCCACATGTCAGTGTAGATCAGGTCGGCCGGATCGTCCGTCGCGGCAACTTCAATGCGGATCCGCGCCTTCTTCTCTTCCGGAACGATAAAACCAAGCAGCGGCTGCCCCTCCTGCTCCTCGTCAAAATGGAAGATGACCTTCCTCGTGTTTTCATTTTCCGGGCATATTGCCCGCTTCGCGGATACGGGATATGCGCGGGTCCTGCTGTCCTTCGGAATTTCTGTCAGTACCCGGCTCTCCGTATATCCGTCTCCCAGGAAGGAGGTCACAGTGCGTTCAAGGTCTTCATAGCTAAAGAACGTGCCCACGCGGTAGAACACGGCGTTCCCGTTCCGGTCCACGATCACGGTGTCGGGAATTCCCGGCGCGTTGAGCCGTCCGGCCAGCGTGCCGTTCTCGTCGCGCCCCATGGAAAAGGTGATGCCGTATTCGTCCCGGAACGCGGCAATCGCTTCCGTCGTGTCGTCCGGGTCTGAGGAGAGCGCGATCATGGCGACGCGGTCGCCGTACGCTTCCCACAGTTTCTGCAGATACGGCATTTCATTTCTGCACGGGCCGCACCAGGTCGCCCAGAGGTTAATCAGCACTGCCTCATGGTCCTTCAGTGCTTCGGACAGATCGAACATGTTCCCTTCCGTGTCCGTCGCCGTAAAATTCTCAAATGGTTTCCCCAGCAGTTCGGATTCGTCCGCCACCGCGGCCGTCATCGCCAGCATGAGAATCATAGCCGTCAGAATCAGCAGTATTCTTTTCATTTTTTTCTCCCTCGTCATTGTCAGATTCCGGTTCCGCCGGATTTGTTTTTATTCTTCCGTATTTTACCGCAGTCGCGGCAATGTCGTCAAACGGATGCGTACCGGCCGTGAAAACGTCCGTCGGGTTTAGCCTGCCTTTTCTTCGGTGCGTCCGGCTTATTCCGCCGCCACGGTCAGCGTCACGGTGCCTTCCCATTCTTCTCCCGGCAGCAGGGAAACATGTTCGCCGTCCCAGTTCAGCCCTACTCTGCCGACATGCATATGATGCGTAAACATGTCTTCCACCCAGTAGTCCAGGTAATAGGTTCCCGCCGGAAGGTCTTTCGTCCTGATATCCAGCGCCCGGTACATTGTCATCGGGGCACTGGCTTCAAACTGAATCCTGCCGTTTCTGTCCGTACCGTCGATCGGATAAAGCAGCGTGTATTCCTGCCCGGCCACTTCGGAAAGAGACTTGATGGAGCGGTTGAACATTTTGCTGTCCGTATCGTATCCTTCCCACAGTCCTTCGATCGTCAGTTCCTTGGTCATAATGTTCATCACGCAGCGCAGCAGGTGCATATCGCTCCCAAGGCGCACCGGGATGTTATAGGTATCCTCAAGCATATACCTCGAAATCAGTTCCGCGCAGCAGTATACGTCTTCGATCGCCGGCCACCTCCAGAAGTTGCTGAATGAGAACACCATAGTCTGCTCATTGAAAGTCGGCAGGGTAATGGCGCCCCCCAGGCTCACCTTGTCCCCGGAATCCGGGTTCAGGCGGTACAGCTCCGCTTTCGCATACCGAAAGTTTGCAAATCCGTCCACAACCATGGCGCCCGGTATTCCGTCCGGATCCAGGGCCTTTTGAATTGTCACCTGATATTTTTCCATCTCCCGGATACCCGGCAATCGGTCCACCTTTTCATAAATCTCCTCCGGCGCGCGCCATCCCGGTGTAATCGCGTCCAGGAAGGCCAGGTAGTGCAGTGAAGGACAGTTGCGGGAATAGATCTCCAGCTCGTCCGCCATATTGCCGTCAATGTCGAAAAAGGACAGCCCCAGGGCCTTGCTGCGTCCTGTTGCGCGCACGCTGTAGACAATCGCGTCCATCAGGGCGTCAATTATTCCGTTATAGATATCCTCGTCGATCACGCCGGCAATGCTATCCTGGAAAAACAGTTCCGACAGGTCGCTCATGTTTTCTTCACCCAGTCCGAATTCGAACAGGGTCGTCATAAACGGCGTCACTTTCTGTATTTGATCAGGATTCTCCGCGTAAACCTTCCCAACCCATTCAAAAAACCGGTCAAAGTATTCCGCTACCCGGGAAATGTGCTCCAGGTTGATCACGGACCAGGTCATGGTGTCCTGAACCTGTTTGTCCGCTTCATTGGCGTGTTTTTTCATCGTCGAGTCGCAGATCCAGCGTCCCAGGCGTTCCCCGTCCCATTGCGGAGTATAGTACAGCTGCTGAAGCCATCCGCTCATAGCCGTTCCTTTGCCGGCCGCCACTTCTTCCGATCCCATCATCCACCGGGCGTATGGCTGGATAGCGCAAGCCGTTTCGAGACTGGCCATCAGGCAGGCGTCAAACAGCACCAGCTCAAAATGTACGCCGCCGCCTTCCATCGCCCTGTTCAGTTCGTCCAGATACAGGATATCCCCGTCAAACAGCTCGTCCACAAAAAGTCCGGTTTTCGCTCCGCCGCCGTGGCCCCACAGCACCAGCGCGTATTTTTTCGCCGGATAGTTTTCCGCGCTCCAGCGAATAAAATCCGACAGCGTTTCCGGTTTTGACATACTCGCCGTCGGAAGCTCCGCCGCCAGGTCGAAAGAATTCGCTTCCTTGTAATCGATTCGCTCAATCTGGTGAAGGACCCATCGCTGCAGCCGGTCCGTCGCAATGTCCATGCCGACCTCCTGCGCGTGCCATTCTTTGCTGCCGCCGGTCTGTACCACGACGTTCACCGGCAGGCACGAGGGTGTTTCCGGGCTGCCCGTCTCCATCACCTCGCGGATCACGTTATAAGGGTGGCACAGCAGGATTTCCTCCAGGTTTCCCGTGGCGAATCCGTGTTTGGATTCCAGATCGGATCCGCACATGTAAAACATCACGGTCCACTCCGGAAGGCCGTCCTCTGCCGGCTGTTCGGCTCTTCCGGCCGGAACAGCAAGGAGCAGCGCTGTGAAAAGCAGCGCTGCCGGGATCCATGCTATTTTTTTCATTAACTCAGTTCTCACAGTGATTAGTCCGTCTTTATTTCCGGTTCTGAATTCAGGCTCCCGCCTTCATCGGCTCGTCCTCTTCCCTGTACCACACCCCGTCGGTCAGTTCGTACTTTTTGCCGTTCAGGTCTTCCGCGCTGTCCGCGTCCGTCCACTCGGGCCAGATGGGCTGGCCTTCCTTGATGGTGACCTTCAGATCGCCGTCCCGGATACCCTCGATCCTGGTATAAGCGCTCTCGAATACGTCGCCGTCGAAGGTCGCGGCATAGAAGTCGCCGAACATGTTGACCTCGCCGTCCGTGCCGTTGTTCATCGCGAAGTAGTGGTTCGTCAGGCTGAATACGGGCAGGTCCGCTCCGCCGATCCGCCGGCCGCGCAGCACGATGCGGATAGGTCTGGGCATTTCAAGCGTCCGGCCTTCCAGCACGTTGGTCACGACCTTCACCAGGCTCTCATGGCCTTCCGGCGTGTCGAAGAACAGCGCGTTGTACTTTTCCACGCCCATTCGGTCGCTCTTGCTGTCGCGGAACAGGTACAGCGACACGTCCACCGGCTTTTCACCGGCTTCCAGCATGTTCCTGGTGATCCGGCCGGCGTCGATTTCGTCGGTCCCTTCGTTCCAGTAAATCGCGATCAGCCACTGGTCGGGATCCTGTACCGTCGCGGGTGTTTCACCCAGCCAGAAGCACTTCCAGCCGTTCTCTTCGCCCAGTTCGGTCAGTCCTTCCACGATTTCGAGGTTCGCCGGCAGCGTATCGCTTCCGCCCGCCGCGAATTCGTCGATCTCTTCCTGGTCCGCCGCGTACATCCGGATGAAACCGCTGGCCAGCTGTTCCGTCATCCATTTGCCGGATACTTCATGCAGATACAGTTCGAAGTCGGCCAGCTCCGGCAGTGTGAAGGTACCGGTGGAGAAGTCGAGGCTTCCGCTGGAGCCGATCGGGATCACCGGATGGCTGAACGCGTAACTGTTCAGCGCCGTGAAGATTTCGATGGTGTGTGTATGGCCGTCTTCCAGGTGGCTGTGCAGCACGTCGGATACGTAGTCCGGCCTGGAACTGCGGGAAATCGTCGCCGCGTTGTGCAGCAGATACACGTCCTGGTTCGTCATGCCGTTGTTCCACAGCTGGTATTTCGCCAGGCGGTCTTCGCCGAAGCTTTCGTCGTGGTCCAGCGTCGTTTCCAGGTCCAGCACGAAGATTGCGCCGGCCGCCCTGTCGTCGATTTCTTCATACCGGGCCTTGGTCACCGTCTGCATGCCGTTCACCTGGCGGTTGATATCGTTGATCGCTTTCAGCGCCTTGGCCAGGGCGGCTTTCATCTCTCCGTCGGCGTCCCAGTCGTATTTGGTCTCATCCCCGTCGTGCCTGGGTTCGGGCGCCTGACTGTTGCAGAAATCGCATCTTTGGCTGGTGGAATAATCCGTCCAGTTCCGCCTGGAACCGTAGGAATACCACGGTCCGGAGCATTTCATCTGGAGATTATGATGGATACTGCGGTCAGCGGTATGGGTAAAGTTGGAACCGCCGTTCACGCTGTCTTTCGAATTGGTTGTGATATTCGCGGAGGAACGGCCTTTCAGGAAGGATGTCGCCTGTTCGATGCCCACAGCGTATATGGCCGCGTCGGAAAGTTCCTCAAAGAATGCCATATAATCTTCGCCGTAGTTGGCCCGCAGGTTTGTACCGTTCTTTCCGTTGAAGTCCGTATTGTCCACACGGATCGTCATGTTATTACTCATGTAGTTCTGGCAGTACGCGTCAACCTTGCCGGTAATGCCGCTGCCGACTACGTAGTTCTTGGCCATTACATGGAGGTTCTCCGTCTTTGCCTTGATATCGATCGCGCCGTCTGTGCTGGTCAGGAGCGCCTTGTTGTTGTAGTTTTCATCGTTGATATTCACGGTGCTTGCCATGTCGATCTCGTTCTGGGAAGTACCCGTCGGGGCGGAATCCAGCGAGAAGTCGCCGTCGCTGTTGGCGTCCACGTCGCCTCTGGAGTAAAAATATCCGCCGGTCTGGGCTGTCACCTTCATATCGCCGGCCGAAGTCAGGTTCACCGCGCCCAGGTTGACGTTGCTCCGGGCGATGGGATAGGCGCGTGCAAAGGTCTCTGCCAGGTCGATGAAGGAGCTCACGCTCTCCTTCGCATGGGTTTCGACCGTGTCGTCCGTACCCAGGTCGGAAATGATGGACATCCGGCCGCCGGCATTCGCCTTCACACCGTTCTGCAGGGTGATGTCCTGGTTGCGCCAGTACAGGTTGTGCGCTTCCGCCTTTTCATCGCCGAACACGCTGTACGAACCGGAATAGGTGCTCCGGGCGTCCATATGGGCAGTGGTCTTCGCGGAGAGGTTCATATCGCCGCCGCTGGTCATTTTCGCGTCCTGGCCGATCAGCAGGCTGTTGTCCTCATGGATTTCGTTCCGGCCCCTCATCGTGCCGACGTTCAGGATAATGCCGGTACTGCTGGAGTCCACCTTGGAAGTGGCGTTCAGCTCCGACTTCAGGGCGATATCCATCGTGTTCTTTGCGGTCAGCTGGGCGCCCTTGCCGATGATTATGCCGGTGTCCGCCCAGGTCTCGGTCGGCTGGCAGGAACTGTCAACCTGGCCCAGGGAATAGCCGCCCTTCTGTTCCAACTGCGCCTCGGTAGCCGTGGTGTTCTGGGCCAGCATGTTCACGTTGTCCGCGGCCAGCGTCACGCTTTCGTCCAGCAGGACCTTCGCCGTCTGGCGGTTGCCGTCCTGTCCCACCTTGCCGTAGGTATTGGAGATGCCGCCGCTGATCACCTGGTATCCGCCGGGTGCGCCGCCATAGGCGGTGGAACTGGTGTTGGTCTTCGCGCTGATGTTCGCGTCCCCTGTGGCGTTCACGGCGACGCCCTTCAGCACGGCGTTGAAGTTGTCCATGCTCGTGGCCTTGGATTCCAGGTTGCCCAGCGTCATAAAGGAAACGTTCGCCGCGCCGTTGCTGGTGGCGGAGGCGATGCTCTGGGTATCGTCGTCCTTCATCCCCGCCGCCATGTTCAGGCTGGCCGCGTTCAGCGTGCCGCCGGGGATGATGGTCGTTTCCTTCACATGGACCTCTTCTGCCCTGTAATATTTTTTGAGATCTTCGGGATAGTTGTTCCACTCTTCCTCGGTCACTCGCGCTATGTATCCGCCCCAGATACCATCATACAGGTCGTAGTAAACCACGTCACGGGTTTCTTCCTTCAGTGTCCCGAGAATGCCGGCCGTGCTGTTCATGTTCTCTTTGGCCCAGGCGTGGCTCAGACTGGTATTGGCCAGGGAGATGGAGACGCCGCTGGCGCCTGCGGTGCCGACGCTGGCCGTGGCGGAGGCCTTGTTGGCCAGCGACTTCACGTTCACGTCGTCCGCGTTCAGCACGGCGTCTTTTTCCATGTTGATCGCTGCCGCCTGGGTCATGCTCAGGTCGGCGTTCGCGTAGTTCACCGCCGCCTTCACGCCGCTGATCTCGATTTGCACCGGGCGGATGATCGCGTTGGTGCTGCCGCTGCCGGTGGTCTGCACCGTTACGTTCTTCGCGTCCACGGTGCCGCCGTCGATCGACAGCTCGGATCCGGCATAGGCGGTGTTCCGCGCTGTTGCCAGGTTCACCGTCAGCTTCAGCAGGCTCGCGTCCAGGCCGCCCTTGTGGGGCGTCACGTCCGCGTTGGAGGAGATATCGTAGTCCGTGGTAATCGTGGTCTCGCCGGTCACCTTGCTGCCGTCGCCCAGTTTTACCTTCGCGTCGAAGGTGTCCTGGCTGTAGGCCACGCCCATCATGGCGGTGGCTTTGACGGCGCCGTAGCTGCCGTTGGTGATCGTCGTGTTGGGCTGATCCTTGCCGATAACGGTGACGCCCAGGCTTGAGGCGTTCAGTTTGCCGATCTCCGCGTCCACGGTGCTGGCGGAACGGCCGTAGGCCGCGCCTATGCTCGCGTCACCTCTGTAGAGCGCGCCGCCGCCGGTCGTGATGTTCACGTCGGTCTGTGCCTGGCTCTCGCTTTCGAAGATCGCTTCGCCGGTGTCCAGCTTGTCCAGTTTCACCGTCGCGCGGGTGTCTGCGTCGTTCAGCGCCACCGCGGCGCTGACTGCCGCAACCAGTGCCCCGGCGTCCACGCCGGTCACGCTGGCTTCCGCCTTCGGGCGATCGAACCCGCGGACCCTGAAGCTGTTGGTCGCGGTAATGTCGCTGTCTTCGACGATGGCGTAGCCCTTTGTGCTGTTCCGGGCGATGGCGGCGTTCATGTTCACCGCGGCAAAGCCCATGCCGGCGGCGACGGTCTTCGCCGAGGCGGTGGTTTTGTTGTGTTCGTTGCGGCCCGTGCGCACCAGCAGGTCTTTTACGTTCACCGTGCTGTTCGCCAGCCTCGCGCTGCTCTCCGCCTGCATGTCGGCGTAGTTCACGCTCAGGCCTGCCGCGATGCCGCCCGCCTGGGCGGCGGTCAGTTCGGAGGTCGCCGCTCCCTGCAGGTCGGAATATACGCTCATCGAGGAGGCTTCTGCATTACTGTCTGTGACGGTTGCCTCGCTCACCGTTTCATTGAAGGCCAGCAGCACATTGCCGCCCGCGGCCACGCCGCCGCCCGCTAGGGACTGAACCGTCGGGGTGGCGGTGCTTGTCACCCAGTTGCTGATGTCGATTTTGTCGTTTGCTTTCAGGGTTGCGCCGTTCACCGCGGTGTTCACCTTCGCGTCCGCCTGGGAAACCGCCGCGCCCAGCGCTACGCCCACGCCGCCGATGCTCACGCCCACCAGCGTGCTGTCCGCGGTGGTGTCGGATTCGGCTTTCACGGTAATGTTGTTCGCCTTTACGTTCGCGCCGCTGCCGATGCCCGTGTTCTGTTCCATGCGGTTGATGGCCAGCGCCACGCCCGCGTTCGCGGAAACCGCGCCGGCGCTTGCCGTGGCCGCGGCCGCGGTCACATTCTGGTTTCCGGTGCTCGTCACGTTCACGTCGGCATAACTTCTGATATTTGCGTTTTCCGCGATCTTTGAGGTCACGACGGCTTCGGACTGGGCCACGGCCACGGAAGCCGCCACGGCCACCGCGCCCGCGCTGAGGCTGCACACGGCGGAGGTCACATTGCCGTAATCCTGTGTGGCGTCCACGTTCACGTTCCCGGCCCTGCTCACCGTGCCGCCGATCACTGCCTGGGTCTGGTTGTCGGTCAGCACCACTGCCGCGCCGACGCTCACGCCCACCGCGCCCGCGCCGACGGTCGCGCCCACGGCGCGGATGCCGCCGTTGGCGGGATTCAGGTTCTTCAGCACCTTTCTCAGGTCGCTGTTGCGCTTCGTCACGTCGCCGCCGGCCTTGGATTCCGCCTTCACGGAAATGTCGCCGTTGACGTTCTTAATCTCGCCCATGCTGGCGGCAAGCACATTGCTGTGGAGCATGGCCACGGCCGCGCTCACGCCAACGCCCACCGCGCCGGCTCCGGCGGTCAGGCCGTACAGGTCGGCGGTCACGGGCTGGCTGGCTTCCACGTTCACGCCTGTCGCGGTCTCGATCACCGCGTCTTCCGTAATCCGGGCGATCACCGCGTCTTCCGGTTCCTCGATGGTATAGTTGTTCAGGTGCTTCGCGTTGGCGATGTCGTCCGTGTCTTTTGCTTCCAGTTTTTCGCCGCGCTGGGTCTCGCCGTTGTCGTCGTAGTCCGTGTTGTCAAAGTCGCCGCTGCGGTATCCGGAGGTTGCGTCAAAGGTGCCCTGCTTCTCGTCTCCGCTGCCGGTGGTCCCGCCCACCTGCGTTTTGCTCTCATAGTGGCCGTTCCCGGCGGTGTCCTCCGCCAGCTGGGAACCGCCCAGGTCGTCTTCGTAATACATGCTGCCGCCCCCGTCGCCCTTGGCGATGTTGTCCATCAGGGTTTCGGCGTCAAAGGTCTTGCTGTCGCCCTTGCTGTCGCTGTTGCCATAGACCAGCATGTCGGCGGCGTCCTGGCTCATCTTCCCGCCCGCGGCGAGCACCATCACGTTAACGCCTGCGCCGACCGCGCCCGCGGCCAGGTTCGCGCCGATGTTGGTGATGTCCCGGCTGCCGGTCGCCTTCACGTTCACTTCTTTCCGCATATCTGCCGTGCCGGCCAGTTCCGCGGTGGTGTTGGTCTTGATCACGCTGACCACGGCGTTCACCGCCGCGCCCACCGTGCCGCCCGCCAGGGCTGCCGTGGCGGAAGTCAGTTTGTATCCGTTCTGGGCGTCAATGTTCAGGCCGCCGCCGGAAGAAGTCAGTTTCGTTCCTTTTTCGGCCTTCGCCGCTGTCTTGTCCTTGCTGACAATCACGTTCGCCGTGCCGGAGACGCCCACGCCGCCGCTGACAGACGCGCCCGCGGAATACAGGTCGATCTCCTTCTTTGCGATCGCTTCGATGTTGATGTCCAGCTCGGCGTTCACCGTGCTGCCTTCCTTCAGGGTCGCGTCGCTCTCGCCGTTGAAGTAGGTCACCACGGCCGCCGGCGTCACCGCCACGCTGCCGCTGATGGCAACCGCCGCCGCGATGTTCTTCAGAACGGTTTCGTTGTTCGAGCTGATGCTGACGCCGCCTTCCTTGGCCTCCACCGTGCTTCCGACCTCGGCGATCGCCTTGCTCTTCAGCACCTGCACCGCCGCGCCGATCTGCACGCCCGCGCTCCCGCTGATGCCCGCACTGATGGCCAGCATCGTCACGTCGTCCTTGTTGTCGGCGTTCACGCTGATATTCTTGTAGGCGTTCATGTCGTGGGCCAGGGCCTTGACTTCCTTGCCGCTGACCAGCGTCACCACCGCCGCGCCCGCGCCCGCGCCGCCGCTGACGCTCACGCCGCCGGCCAGCAGGGTCTGCTTGGTATCGTCTTTGGCTGTCACCGTGATGTCGCTGCCGGTGGTTGCTTTGATCATCTCAAGGTATTCGTCCCTGGTGATCGACCGGTACAGAACCCCGGGTGTATTGCCCTTGATAAAGATATATCTCCAGTTCGTAATATCCTTCGCGCTGACCGGCTCAAAGGTGCTGAAGCCTGTCGACCTGTAGAGCTGCACTCTGCTTTCATCGATGTATTCTTTCATGCTGCTCAGCGTCGCTTCCGCGGCGTCGGCAATAACGGTGTTGCTGTTCACCAGCACGTCCACCACGCCGTTGACCGCCGTACCGGTGGTGGCGGCGATGCCTGCCGCGCCCAGGAACTGGGTCTCGGACGCGTTCGCGCCGATATACACGCCGTTGGCGGTGTCGCCGTTCAGGGCCGTAACCGCGGAGCCGCCGATGCCGTTGATGCTGCTCTTCGCCAGTTTGGTCTCCACGTCGTTGCTCTTCACAATGGTGACCACCGACGCGCCGACGGCCGCGCTGCCGCCCGCCAGGGCGATGCTGCCCGCCGCGTCCACCGTATAGTCGCTGTAATAGGATTCGATAACCGCGTTATTCCCTGCCTCGGCTGTCACGCCCTTAGCGATGTCGGTCCTGATCCGGTTGCTTTCCGCCAGCACGTCCGCGGTGCCGGTGATGGCGGAGCCGCTGACGCTGCCGGACAGGGCCAGCGCCGCCATGATCGTGGTGTCCCGCCCGCTGGACTGGGCATACAGGTTCCCGCCCGCGGTCAGTTCGCCGTCCGTCAGGTTCAGTTTCGCTTCCCGCTCAAACACGTTCACGTTGAACGCGCCGCCGATGGCCCCGCCGCCGCTGCCCGCCGCCGCCAGCGTGGCGTTCAGCATCCAGGCGTCGTTGTTGGCCTTCAGGGCCAGATCGCCGCCCGTAGCGGTCAGTTTCGCGCTTTCGCCGACGGTGGTGTCCGCCGCGGATTTGGAAACGATCACGTTCACGGCGCCCGCGCCGCTCTTGCCCGTGCCGGAAACGGCTACGGAAGCGGACAGCGCGCCGGAGACCATGTGATCACTTACGTCGGAACCGACCGTCAGGTCCGTGCCGGCAGTGATGTCCGCCCCGTCCTCGATCGTCGTGTCGGCCTTCACTTTGTCCACGATCACGTTCACCGTGCCGCCCGCGGCGATCTTCGCGTTCCCGCCGGCGCTTATGTTGGCGCTGCCGGAAAGCAGCGTCAGGTCGTATGCCGCCTTGCTGGTGATGTCGGTCTGTCCGCCCGCCTTGATTTTGGCGCCGCTGCCGATGGTGTTTTCCGCTGCGCTCCTGTTCACGATCACGTTGATCGCGCCGCCGGCCGCGGCCTCGGCTTCAGTGCCGGCTGCCACGCTCATGGCGGCTGTGAACACCTGGGCGTCCCCGGTTTGTTCGGCCTTCTGGCTGGCGTCGCCCGCGGCGTTGATATTCACGTTGTCCCCGGTCTGCGCCTCGGCGCTGTCGCTGTTGATCAGCACCGCCACCGTGGCGCCCACGCTGGCCTTGGCCGGCGCGGCGGACAGGCTTCCCGCGATGATGCGGGTGGTCGCGCCGTCCGCGGCGTTCACGTCCGCGTTCCCCTGCCGGGTGGTAATGGTCACGTTGTTGCCCAGTGCGGCCTTCACCGTGTTGTCCGTAATCGCCACGGCGAAAGAGCCCGCCAGGCTCGCCTTCGTCTTGCCGGTGGCGACGGAGCCCGCGATGGCTTCGGCGTAGGTGTTCTGGGAAGAAAGGAAGTTCAGGGCGTCCACTGCCTCCAGCAGCTTTTCGCTGCTCAGGTTCACCTCTACCTTGTAGTTGCTGTCGCCCTCGCCCTTGTGCACGTCGATCAGGCCGGTATCCGCTTCCTTGCGCTGGTCGTCGCTCAGTTTGCTGGAGTCGGTAATCAGGTAGCTCCAGTCGATCACCGGCTTGAAGTCGTCGTCCGTCACGGCCTTCTTCTCGGCGTTCAGCCTGAAGCTGTCGGCGGTGATCTTCGCGCCGTCGCCTATGTTCGCGGTCACTTTGTTGCCGCTGATGATCGTGGTGCTGGCGATACCCATGCCGACGCTGCTTCCCTTGGAGATACTGATGCCGCCCGCCCGGGCCGCCAGCTTGCTCTTGTCCGTAGCCTCGACGGTCACGTTGCCGCCTTTGATGCTCTTTCCGCCGGCGACGTTCACGCCGGATTCGGCCTCGGAGTATACGAAGCTCACCGCGCCGCCCATGGAGATGGAGGAGTCCTTGCCCGCCACGCTGCCGGCCAGCGCCTGCGCGGCCAGCTTCCCGCGGAAGTCTCCGTCCATGTTCTGGGTCAGGTCGGAAGTCAGGTTGATATCCTTGTTTTCTTTGGATGTCAGGTTGCCGTTCGCAGTCACGTTCGCCGTGTTGCTGTTCACGCTCACCGCGACGCCGAAGGCGATGGAATTGGCCTTCTCCGCCAGGGACATGGCTGCGCCGGTGCCCATGGTGTTGAAGTTGCCGTTGTTCGTCGCGTTGGCGCTGATCTCGCCGCCCGCCGTAATCTTGCCGATGTTGACCGCGGCGTCGTGGCTGGCCACGGTGACGCCCACCGCGGCGGCTACCTGGATCTTGCTTTCGGTGTCCTGTCCGGGTTTGCCGATGTCGCTGTCCGTCTTCTCGGCAATCTGGCTGACCGCTTCGTCCGTGCCCTCGCCGCCCGCGTCCTCACTCGCGGTGGTCACGTTCTGGTTCCGCAGGGCGTTGGCGGACACGCTCAGGTTCCTGCTGCTGTCCTCTCCGCCGTCCTTGGACTTTTTCTTGTCCATCCGCTCGTTGATCTTGCCCGCGGTCTGGTTGTTGTCGTTGTCCTTTCCTTCGTCTTTCTTTTCGTCAAAAATCTTGCCCGTCAGCAGGTCGTTGCTCTTTTCTTCCAGTTTGTCCGCCGTCTCGCCCACCTTGTTCAGGTTCCGGGCGATGTCCGCGCCCATGGCGGTGGCGAAGGCCTTGGTGGTGTCTTCGCTGTGGCTGGTCGCTTCCGCCTTCACGGCGCCCGCGGCGGTCAGGTCTTTCTCTGCTTCCGCCGTCACGTCGGAGCTGGCGATGTTCACCGCCGCCGCCGCGCCGATCGCGGTCGTGCTGCCGACGGCGTAGCCGCTGGCCTGGGTGTCGGAAATGCCGGTCTCCTTCGCCGTCAGGTCCAGGTCGCCCTTCGTGGTCTTCACCGTGCCGGTCAGGCTCGCCCGGATCTCGTTGTCCAGGATGTCCAGCGCAACTGAAGCGTCCACCGCGGTCTTCTTTGTGGCGTCCATGTCCTGTTCGCCGCTCAGCGGATCCGTGCCGGAAACGGTAACCGTCTCTTCCTTGTGGTCCGATTCCGCGCTCACCTTCGCCGTGCCGGCTTCCGCGTCGCGTTTGATTCCTGCGCTTACGCCGGAGTCGCCGTAGACCATCGCGAAGCTCGCGCCCACGCCCACGGAGCGGCCCTTGCTGTCCGTGGCGGCGGTCTTGTTTTCATTGCTTTCGGCTTCCTCGGCCTTGTCCATTTCCACCAGGATGCCCGTCACGTCCTTTGCGGGCATGCTGAATGTGAAGACGATCTCGTCCCCGTTCTCCGTGGAGGAGAGCGGTACTTCATGCATTTCGCTGCCGATGAAATACGTGATCGCGTCCACCCGCAGGCCCTGGATCTTGCTCTTGTTGATCGCGATCTTCACCGTATCGGTGGTCCTGGCGGATAGTTTTCCGTCCTTCACCGGGTCATCCCGGCCTTCCACCGTCACGCTGACCGCGCCGTCCGGAACCTGGCCCTTGGTTTCGCCGTCTTCGCTGTAGTTGATCGTGTCCAGGCCGGTAATGGTATGCAGGTCTTCCTCCGGCGTCACGGTAATCGTGGTCAGCCTGTCAATGGCCGTCCCAGCGTCGGAAGCGTCAACATAGTATTTGCCGTCTTTGGAATAAACCTGCATCTTCCCGGTCTTTTCCTTGCCGGTTTCGTCCGTATAGCTCCATACGGCCTTGTCCGCGCCTTCGGTAATCTTCCATCCGTCCCGGGCCTCAATCCAGACGATATCCCGGTCGTCGTCGTCCTGCGTCAGCTTCGCGCCGGCCGTCGTCTTCACCTGCATCTGTTCGCCCAGGTGCACCGTGGGCGCGGCGTCGCTGCCGCCGGCGGTATCCTTTTCGTTCTTCTTGCCGCCATCCTTGTTCTTGTCGGCGTTGCCTTTGGCGTCCAGCGCCGCGCTGGCGACGGTGTTCACCCGGCGCGCTTCCCGCGCTTCCACGGTCACGTCGCCCGCAACGGTCATCGCGCTGCCGCTGTTCACGGAAGCGGTGGTGTTCGCGTTCAGTATGGTAATGGCCACCGCGCCGGCGATGCCCACGTCCTTGGCCGCCGCGCCGGCGATCGCCTCGGTCCGGACCACATGCTTGTCCGACACGTCTTCCGGCACAAGCTCAACCTCGAGACCCTCCACCAGCTTGGCAATCGCCTCGTCGCCGATCTTCGCGACGGCTGCCTTCAGCGCGCCGCGCATGATTTCCTTCGCCTTTTCCTTGAAGTCGGTGTCCTTGATCTTCTCCATCGCTCCGGAGTAGTCAAACACCTCGTTCTGGAACGTATCCGCCAGGTAATCGGTAAAGTCGTCTTTCTTCGTGTCCAGGGAACTGGTAAACACGTACTTGATCCGGTCGATGTTCTGCTGCGTCAGCACCGGAATCTCGCTGCGCAGGTGGTTCAGCGTATCGTTCAGCAGCTCGCCGGAGAACTGGGTCCAGACCGCCTTCATGGCGTTCTTCAGGGTTTCCGTCGCCTTTTCCTCCAGGGAGGACTGGTCCTTACCCTTGATCTTGTTGTTCACAGCCTCCAGCGCCAGGGCGCCCAGGTCGTCCTTCGCTTTGTCCAGCGCCGTCGTCACCGCGTTCTTCAGCAGGTTCGGCAGCCGCTCCTTCAGTTCGCCCAGCAGCATGTCTTCCAGGTTTTCCAGCTTCACGTCCTGCAGCGCCTTGATCTCTTCCCACAGGTCCGCCAGCGGTGAAATCAGCGTCCCGGGATAGTCCTTCGCCTTGTCCCACAGTTCTTCCAGGCTGTTGAGAACCTTGTCCGTCTTTTCGTCAAACGTGCCGTTGCCCAGCAGGTCTTCCAGGCCGGTCTCCTTCAGCACGTATTCCACGAAAGTCGCGGAAAACTCTCCCGCCAGCTCTCCGATGATCGACTGCTCGACGCCCAGCTCGGCCAGCTCTTCGTTGATCGTGTCACGGATGAAGCCTGCCAGCTGCTCGACCATCTTGTCCTTGCTCTCCGGCATCTTCACCGTGGTCGTCTCGTCAACCGCGTTGTCGGCCTTGTCCGGCGTCGTGGCGGAAACGGTCAGGCTGCCGGCCTTCAGGTCTCCGTTTCCGATCTCGGCGGTAATCTCCAGGTCGATGATGTTCAGCACGGCCGCGACGCCGACGCCGGTGTCCGTCTTGGCGGTGCTGCCGTTTGCCTTGATCTTGCTCTCGGTCCGGTTCACGCTCTTCACCGTAACCGCGCCGCCCAGGTCGATGTTCACCTTGTCCATGATCTGGCTCTTCGCCGAGGTGCCCAGCACGTTCACGGCTATCGCCGCCGCGCCGCCGATGGAACCCTCGCTGGTCTGCGCCTTCTGGCGGTCGGCGGAGCCGGACCCCTTCAAGCTCAGGCTGGAGCTCTTGCTCTTCGCGGCGATGTTCCCCGCGCCTCCCAGGATGGAGTCCACCTGTTTGTCCGCGCTGCCCGCGCCGCCCTTCTGCCCGGCGCTGCCCTTCACGCCGCCGGCGGCGCCGGCGGTGGCGGTAATGCTCTGCGTTGTGTTCGTCGTGGTGGAAACGGTAATCGCGCTTTCGCTGTCCGCGTTGGTCACGCTTCTGTTCAGCCGCGCCAACGCCTCGTCGTGAATCACGGCAATGGCGAACGCGCCGCCCAGTGCCACCTTCCCGCCGCCCGTGCTGGCGTCCGCGGTCATTTCGTGGGTCGCGGTGCTGTTCGCCGTCACGGATACGGTCTTCGCCGTCAGCGCAGTCTTTCCGCCTTTGCCCAGGTAGGCGTCCGCGCTTGAGCCGAACACGTCCAGCGCGACCACCGGGGTCACGCCGGTTTCGGCCGTCGCGCCCGCCTTCGCGGTCACCTTGTCGTTGGCTGTGTTCGCCGCGCTGACCTTGACGCTGCCGTCAGCGGTCACTTTCGCCCCGTCCTGCACCCCCGCGGCGACGTCCGCGCTGGATACGTTCACCGCGATGCCGGAGCCGATGCCCGTCGTCGCGGCTTCCTTCGCGCCGGCCGCGCTGCCACCGGTCTCCAGGCCGTGGGAGCCCGTGGCGGAAATGGCCAGGTCCTCGGTCTTGACCGTCGCGGCGTCCTTCACCAGCGCTTTGGTGCTGAATGAGGCCACGTTCACGCCGAAGCCGCCGGCCAGTCCGGTCTGGGCCTTGCTGTAGCCCGCCGAGGCGGAAGCCTTGCTCTCCCCGACGCTCGTGGCTTCTGCCTTCACGGCCTTGCTTTCAACCGTTCCGCCGGCAATCTGCGAGCTGTTCTTGCCGTTCACAATGGCCACGGCCGCGGCCGCGCCGAAGCTGGTTTCAAACGTATCGGAATCCGGTATGCCCTCTTCAAACTCGCCCTTCAGGACGATGGTTACGTCCCCTTCCGTCATCTCCGCGCTCGTCATGGAGGAAGGCATGGTAAACGTAAGGGAGTTATCGTTCTTCCGCGTCAGTTTTACTTTGTAGGAGGAAGTGGAGGTGGTAATTTCCGCCGTGCCGCTCCCCTGCTTGAAGCGGTAGCCCGCGTCCGGGGTAATGCTTACGGTAACCTTCTCGCCCTTGTCCGCCCGGGAAGAAGCGACCTTCAGCGTGCCGTGGTCCAGCTTGGCCTCGCCGCCGCTCAGTTTGATCGCCTTGTCTTCCGCCGCCAGGGTGATTTTCACTTCCGAGCCGTCCTTTATTTCTTCCGGCAGCTGAATCTTCCCGTCCTTCACCTCGACGATGTCCGTCTTTCCCTTGCCTGTATCGTCCGTATAGGTGACCGTTCCCTGGCCGCTCAGCTTCTTGCCAACCGCCGCGGCTTCGTCTGTCAGGGCGACTTCGATCTTCTCGCCCGCGTTGACCTTGCCCGCCGTGACAATGCTGATGTCTTTGGATTTTTCGTCCTTGATCAGCGTCAGCGTCTTCGCGCTGAATTTGGCCGTCACGCTGATCTTGTCGTTCACGTCGGTGGGAACGATGAATTTTGCCTCGCCGTTTTCGTCAGGGGTCAGCTTTTTCTCTACGGTGGCGCCGGTTTTTTTGTTCTGATAGGTAACCGTGATCAGCGTCGCGCCGTAATCGGTGTTCGGTTTGGCTGTGATGGTGATGGCGTCCGTGGCCTTGCCCTTGTCCTTGCTGAAGGACACCGTGCCGTTTTTGATGGTCCCGGCCTTCTGGATCGTATGCTCGTCTTCCGTGAACTTCACGCTGATCGTCACGGTGGCTCCCTCGGGAAGTCCCTTCAGGTCGGCCTTCTTTACGGTCCAGTAGTTGCCCTCCTGCGTCAGTTTGACCTTTTTCTCCTGGCCTTCGCCGTCCGTGTATACGGCCAGGATGTCGTCGCCCTTCGCGGTATATCCGTTCTCTCCGTCCGGCTGAACGCTGAAGAAGAGCTTCGTTTTGTCGCCCTTTCCGGTCGTCTTCACATAATAGACGCTGCCGATCTTCTTGTTTCCCGCGCCGTAGGGATCTTCGTCCTTCGGCAGTTTCAGGGCGTTGTAGCTCAGGTCTACCTTGAAATCCTTCCGTTCCGGCAGAATGTCTTTCTGGATGACCTGTTTCTGCTCCTGTTTCTTTTCCTCTTCTTTTTCGCTTTCTTTCTTCGGGTTTTTCTCCACGCCCGTGCCGTCGGTGTTGGTGTTGGCCTTCGTCTCTTCCGCCGCGGTCACGTTAACCTCGCCTTTCGCCGCCTTCACCGCTGCGCCCTTCAGGATTTCCGCCCGGTTGTCGTTCAGCGCCACGGTCACGGCCACCGCGCCGTTTACCTGGTTTCGGGTCTGGTCCGTCTTTTCCTCTTCTTCTCCGTCCGCCTTCTCAAATTCGCTGATCACCTTGAAGGCGATGCCGTCGTCATATTTGTCCGTCAGGATCTTGTCCGGCACTGTAAAGGTATACCGGCCGTTGCCGTCGTCCTTCAGAACGGTTTTCTGTTCCTTTTCCTCGTCTTGTATATAGTAGGAAACAACCAGTCCGTCGTCCTTGAGCCTGTATCCCTTCTTCGCGTTCACGGTGAAGGTGACCTTCCCGCCCTCGGCCACGGTGGTCGCGCTTTCGCCGGTGTCCCTGCGGAACCGGGTGTTCAGGATCGCGCCGACGGTTTTGCCGGTCTCTTCGTCCTTCGTTCCTTCTTCGATGGTGAACTTCAGCTGCTGGGTTCCCTCTTCTTCCTCTTCGCTGTTGTCCGCCGCTTCGTCCGCGTCGGAATTCTGCGCACCGCTGGTGGCGTCGTCAAACAGCCGCTGCAGGTCCTCGCCGTAGTCTTCGTCGTCCCCTTCGTCAAACAGGTCGGCGGGGCTCCGGTCATTCCCGTCGTCGTTGCCTTCTTCGTCGTCCGAATAGGTCACGATCACCAGCACGTCGGCGCTTTCCTGCGGAATAAGCCAGACGTCGTCTTCTTCCTCCTGCGCGTCGTGTCCCGCTTCTTTCACGGTATACTTTGTCGCCGCGTCCTCGCCTTCCTGGTTGTCCAGGTAAGCATAGTAAACCTTGTTCACCTTGTGCCCCGGCCAGGGGGTGATCTGTACATGGGTATAAACGCCGCCGGGCTGGCCCGCGCTGGGGTCCGCCTTCTTTGTCACCGTGCTGAATTTCACGTCGCCCTTCTGTTCGCTGCCTTCGGCCAGCTTCACGGAATAGTCGTTTCCGGCGACGGTTTTCATCTGCTTGTCCAGCTTCTGGAAAAATGTTTCGTCGTTTTTGAACAGGTCCTGGACCGTATCCTTCAGTTTGCCCCAGATTCCGCCGGCCAGCTCCTTCGCCATGCCGATGCCCATTTCCTTGGTCTTTTTATACCCGCTTTCCTTCTCTTTATCGTCGTTCTCCGGAGCGCTGTTTCCGGCCTTCGCCACGGTGTTCGCGGTCATGTTCGCCGTGCTTTTCACGTTCACCGCGCCGCCGGCGGTCACTTCCGCGCCGTCGTCCAGCTGGGCCCTGACGTTCTGCAGCGCCACGTTCACGCCCAGGAACAGGCCGCTCAGGCCTTCCTCGTGCTTCGCCGCCACGTTGCTTTCGATTCCGCCCGTTGCGGAAACCGTCACGTTCTTCCCCGCCGTCAGCGTACCCTTCACGTTTGTGGTCACGTTGTTCACGATCACGTCCACCGCCACGGCGAACGGCGCCAGTTTGGAAGAACTCTCCGCCCCGGTCTCCACCTTGCTCTCGGCGTTCAGCCGGATATTCTCCGCCGCCTTCAGCACCGCTCCGCTTTCCACGTTCACCGCCGTGTTTTCAATCGCCACGGAAACGGCCACAGGCAGCAGCGCCTTTTCGCCGCCCGCCTCGGCGTTCGCGAAGAGCTTCGCCTCGGCGTTGATCGAACCGGAGTCGGCTTCGCCGGTGCCGTCCTCGCCGTATCCCGCGGTCAGTTCCGCGCCGTCGGCAACGTTGATCTGCGCCGTGCCGATCTTAACGTTGATCGGGTTGAGCGTTCCGCCGGCAAATTCCTCGGCGGCGCCGCCCAACATGGATGTGCCCAGAAGGCCGCCCTTCTGTTCCACCTCGGCCTTCAGGTCGATATCGTGCGCCGCGATCAGCTTCGCGCTGCCTTTTACGTTGATAATCGCTTCATGGGTCACGTTCGGGCTGATGGAATCCAGAACCCATGTCAGGACGTCTTCCGCCTTGTCCGTGTAGGAGTCGGAATCCGGATCGATGATCTCGTCCCTTGTGGCCGCCCTGGCTTCCGCGAGAATGTTGTTCGCCTTCACCGTGCCCTTCAGTTCAATCTCCTTGCCCTTGATGGCCAGGTTAAAGCCTTTGGCGGTGATGTCGCCGACCTTGATCAGGCCGTCTTCGTCCGCGGAAAGCACCAGTTTGATCAGCGCCGGATTGATCGGGCCGGCAAGCGTGCCCTGGTCCCAGCTCAGATAGCCTTTCCTGTCGGCGGTGGCGTTGTCCAGCTTGTAGTCTGTAAAGTCTTCAAACGCCTCGGTTTCGGATATGTTCTTTGTTTTCTTGTTTTCCAGCGAGTCCGTCAGGTTCCCGAAATGATCGGCCCCGTTGATCGTCAGGGAGGCGTCTTCTGTCGTAAACTTGAGGCCGGTCTTTTCTTCGTCTGTCCATTCGATGGGCTCGTCGCTTTCTTTCAGTTCGCCCGTCACGTGCAGCCGGCTGCCGTCATCCTTCGACGCGTTGGCGTTGATGGTCGAAATGGCCTTGCCCGCGGACA
>JAFWEY010000090.1 GCA_017512675.1 Clostridia bacterium
GACGTTCCCGCACAGGCGATGCCATTCATCACATACATGGTGTATCCTCCTTACGCATGAGGCGCGATCTTGTCAAATGCCTCGCCGCGAACGGCTTTGTTCCATGCGGTATAGGCTTCCTCCTCATGGAGCGCCAGCAGGCTGCACAGCATGGCCCTGACAGGGTTTTTCATACGCTTGTCCTTTCCGATGCAATAGGCGATGCAGAATACACTTTATCCCCAACACTTTCGATCCAGCGTGCGGTACTGCACGGCTTCGGCGATCCGGGCCTCATCGATCTCCTCGAACCCGTCCAGGTCGGCGATGGTACGGGCGCCCTTCAATATGCGGGTATAGGTGCGGTCGGAGAGCTTCAGGTGCCCGGCGGATTGAAGCAGCAGCGTCTTGGCTTCCTCGGTCATCACGCAGGCCTTTGCCAGCGTGCGCGCAGGAGCCGGGATGGTCCGCAGGGGCAGGGATTCATGCTGCACAGCAGCACGAAGCGCGATGGATATGTGGATTGCGCATCGACCCGGGTAACGGTCACGAACCCGTCCTCCTCCTGCTGGCGCAGCGCTTCCAGCGCGTCCCGGCGGAATTCCGGCAGCTCGTCCGGGAACAGCACGCCCGGAAATCCCGCCGGGCATCGCGTTGGCGCCGCCGGTCCTCAGCACGCTGCGGGACGATCCCCTGCAGGCAGGACGAATCAGCCGAACAGCCAGCCGACGATGCCGCCGTAGGTGTAAGGCACATCGTTGTCAGCGCAATACTGTTTTGCATAGCTGAAGGGTTCGGTGAGAATGACAGTCAGGTCGAAGCAGCAGTCGAACGCCTCGTCCCCGATGAAGGTGACGCTGCCCGGGACGGTGATCTGCGTCAGTCCGGTGCAGCAGTCGAACGCACCGTCTCCGATGGAGGTGACGCTGTCCGGGAGGGCGATCTGCGTCAGGTTTGAACAAAAGCAGAACGCCTCATCCCCGATGGAAATGACGCCGTCCGGGATGGTGATCTCTTTCAGCCTGTCACAGTCGTAGAACGCTTCGTCCCCGATCTTCTGTGTCCCCTTGGGGATCGAATAGTCCCGCGCGATCAGCGTGCAGGGGTAGCAGACCAGCCGTTGATCCGCTTTGCTGAACAGCACGCCGTCGACGACCGCCAGCGCCGGATGATCCGGAGAGACGCTGATGCCGGAAAGGCGATCACATCCGCGGAACGGATTCGCCCCGATGGAGGTGACGCTGTCCGGGATGGCGATCTGCGTCAGGCTGCCGCAGCGGGAGAATGCAAAATCCCCGATGGAGGCGACGCTGTCCGGGATGGTGATCTGCGCCAGGCTTTCGCAGCTGTAGAACGCGTCATTCCCGATGGCGGTGACGCCGTCCGGGATGACGACCTGCGTCAGGCCGCTGCAGCTGGCGAACGCCCCGTTCCCGACGGCGGTGACGCCGCCCGGGATGGCGATCTGCGTCAGGCCCTTGCAGCCGTAGAACGCGTCGTTCCCGATGGCGGTGACGCCGTCCGGAATGGCGATCTGCGTCAGGCTTTCGCAGCCGCAGAACGCAAAATCCCCGATGACGCGCGTTTCCGGGGGGATCGAATACTCCGATGCGGTGAATGCGCAAGGGTAGCAAATCAACCGCTGATCCGCTTTGCCGAACAGCACGCCGCCGACGGAGGCAAGCGCAGGATGATCCGGGGATACGGCGATGCCGGAGAGATTGCCGCACGCCTCGAACGGATTCGCCCCGAAGGCGGTGACGCTGTCCGGGATGGCGATCTGCGTCAGGCCCAGGCACCCGGAGAACGCCCGGTCCCCGACGGAAGCGACGCCGTCCGGGATGGTGAACTGCGTCAGGCCTTCGCAGTGGAAGAACGCCCGGTCCCCGATGGCGGTGACGCTGTCCGGAAGGGTGACCCGCGTCAGGCTGCGGTGCCAGGAGAACGCGTCGTTCCCGACGGCGGTGACGGCAAATCCGTCCAGTGCGGACGGGACGGCCGGTTCCGCGTCACTGCCGCTGTACCCGGTGATTTCCGCGGTGCCGTCATCCAGCAGCGCGTATGTGTAATCGCCTGAGACGTACGTTTCCCGCACTGCTTCCTCCGCCGTCGAAAACGGGCAGAACAGCGCAAGGAGAACGAACAGGATCAGCGCCTTCTTCATCACGAACTCTCCTCCTCACGATCGTATGGTGCCGGTGTCCTCCCGACGCCGGTCAGGGAGCCCGGCAGCCCCCGCCGCATCCGTGCGCATCGGGTTTGTGAATGCCGTGCGGCATCGCTGCACAGCATCCTGACGATACTGCCCGGCTCGGCCCCGTTCATCCCCAGTACTTGTGATCCAGCGCCCGGTACTGCACCGCCTCGGCGACGTGCTCGGTTTTGATGACCTCCTCGCCGGCCAGGTCGGCGATGGTGCGGGCGACCTTGATCACCCGGGTATAGGCGCGGTTGGACAGGCCCATCTGTTCGCCGGCCTGCTTCATCAGCGACTGCGCGCCCTTCTCCATCGGGCAGAAGGCCTGCAGCGTCCGCGCGTCCAGCCGGGCGTTGCAGGACAGCCCGCAGGAGCGGTACCGTTCCCGCTGCAGTGCGCGCGCCGCCTCCACCCGCGCGCGGATCGCCGCGGACGGCTCTTCGTCGCTCATGCCGCTCAGCTTTTCCGGCGGAATGGATTCCACCTCGATGTGCAAATCGATCCGGTCCAGCAGCGGCCCGGAGACCCGCGCGAGATACCGCTGAATCTGCATCGGCGTGCACCGGCAAACGTGGGTGCGCGACCCGAAATGCCCGCAGGGGCACGGGTTCATCGAGCAGACCAGCATAAACCGCGAAGGATAGGTCGCCTGGGCGCCGACGCGGGTGACGGTCACGAACCCGTCCTCCATCGGCTGGCGCAGCGCTTCCAGCACGTCCCGGCGGAATTCCGGCAGCTCGTCCAGGAACAGCACGCCCTCGTGCGCCCGGGAAATCTCGCCGGGCATCGCGTTGGTGCCGCCGCCGGTCAGCGCGACCGTGGACGCGGTGTGGTGCGGCGCGCGGAACGGCCGCTCGATCAGCAGCCCTTCGCCCACCGGCAGCCCAGCCGCGGAATGGATCCGCGTAACCTCCAGCGCTTCCTCGAAGGTCATATCCGGCAGGATCGTCGGGAGGCATCTCGCCATCAGCGTCTTGCCCGAGCCCGGCTCGCCGATCATCAGCAGATTGTGCCCGCCGCCGGCCGCGATTTCCAGCGCCCGCTTCGCGGCCTTCTGCCCCTTGACATAGGAAAAATCGACGGCCGGCTTCCTCTCCCCCAGCAGCTTCTGATAGCTGACCGGCACGACGGCCTCGATGGGCTGCGCGCCCGTCAGGTATTCCACCGCCTGGCGCAGGTGCGTCACCGGCAGAAGCTCGATTCCGTCCACGCAGGCCACCTCGGCCTCGTTTTCCCGGGGCAGAAGCAGCCGCTTCGTGCCCAGCGCCCGCAGCGCGATCGCCATCGGCAGCACGCCGCGCACCCGGCGCACAGATCCGTCCAGCGACAGTTCGCCCAGCATCGCCGCGCCCTGCAGGTTGTTGAGCGGCAGCCGCCCCTCGGCCGCGATGATCCCCACGGCGATCGGCAGATCGAACGCGGGGCCTTCCTTTTTCATGTCCGCCGGCGCCAGGTTGACGGTCAGCCGGTCGTCCGGAAATCCGTATCCGCTGTTGCGCAGCGCGGCCCGCACCCGCTCGCGGCTTTCCCGGACCGCGGCGTCCGGCAGGCCGACCACGTCAAAGGCCGGGATGCCCGGCGAGATGTTCACTTCCACCGCGACGCGGCAGCCGTCGATTCCGTTGAGCGCGCAGCTTTCGATTGAAGCCAGCATGAATCAGCCCTCCAGGGATGTCAGTAGTTGATCCAGTGGAACCAGCGCAGGTACCTGACGTAACCGCGCGGCGCGGGCAGCCCGCTTTCCAGCGGATAGAAGGCGATGAACAGGATCAGCGCGGCGGCGCACAGCGCCACCGACGCAGCCTTGTATCCCCGGAACGAGCGCTTGCGCACCCAGTCCAGCAGCAGCGCGGTGGCGAGGATGATGAACGGCACGCTGGCGAAATAGTGGTAGATGTAGGTGGAGCGGGGCACCAGCACCCAGGGGAGGTACTCCGCCATAAACCCGATCAGCACGTACAGGTAGCGCCGGTTGTCCCGCGCCGACGTGGTGAAATACCGGATCAGCACCCAGACGAGCGCCACGATCCCCACCCACCAGACCGCGGGATTCCCCATGCAGGAGATGGACGACACCATGCCCTCGTTCTGGAACTGGGTTCCCGAATAATACCACATCGGCTTGACGATGAACGGCCATTCATACCAGTGGGATTCGAAGGCATGGGTCTGCCAGCTGATGCTCTTGTGGTAATCGTACATGCTGACCTGCATGTTCCATACCCGGCTGACGCTCAGCCCGCCCTCCGGCCGCATCTGCCAGAAATAGGAGAAATAGTAGATCAGCGCGGGCACGATGACGAAGAACAGCACGCACCACAGAAGCGTCGCGACCGTGTTCCCCGTGAAAAGCTTCACCGCCCGCTGGGCGATGCGGCGCTGGTCGGCGTCAAACCCGTCCATGCCCCGCCGGGCGTAAACCGCCTCGCGCCAGCGCAGGTACAGCGAGTGGAAGAACAGCACCGCCAGGCCCGCCGCGCCGTAGAAGCCGATCCACTTGCTGGCGATCGCGAAGCCCATGCTGATCCCGCTCAGCATCAGCGGCACCAGCGTTTTGCCCAGCTTCTGGTGGTAGAAGCTCATCTGGCAGTACCGGATCATAAACAGGTACATCAGCATGATGAAGAACACCGGAAAGGTATCGATGGTGGCGATGCGCGTCTGCGTGAAGTGCATCGAATCCACGCTGAGCAGAAACGCGCACAGGAAGGCCAGGCTCTTCCGCTTGGTCAGCTGCTTCGCCAGCAGATACATCAGCGGCACCATCAGAACGCCGAACAGCGTGCCGGCAAAGCGCCAGCCGAAGGGCGTCATGCCGAACAGCTGAATGCCGAACATGATCAGCACCTTGCCCAGCGGCGGATGGGTGTATTCGTAGGCGTGCATCCCGTGAAGGAATTCGTAGGCGGTGCGCGCGTGATAAATTTCGTCAAAGTAGGTGCTGTTCAGGTAGCTCGGAACCGCCGGCACCGTATTCTGCTCGTCGATCAGCAGCGCCGGATCGCTGCGGTATTCCGGGTTCCCGCCGGTGATATGCACCGAGGACACAGGCAGTGGCTTGCCGTCCCCGCCGAGGAACCCGACCTCGCTGAGGACCATTCCCGCGCTTTCCATGGTCAGCCGGACGAATCGGGCCTGAACGCGCCCGTCATCCGTTTTCCCCACCGGATAGAATTCCCCGTCCTCGTCCCGTTCGCTGGGCGTGTACTGCAGCCAGCGGAAAATCTGCCCCTGATCGTATTCCGCGTAGTGGGATTCGGTCCACACCTCCCCGTCCTCGGAGAACTGCACCATAAAGGTGCTCGAACAGATGCCGCCGTAATAGGTCATCCGGAAGTCCCTGACCTGGCCCAGGTCGAACGTCAACTGCTCCCCGGCGGCCGAGGAAACCCAGTTGCTCTCCGGCGCGTCCGTCACGCCCAGGTTCACAAAGGCGACCGCGGCATAGACGGCTGTCAGCACCGCCATCAGAACCGCTTCCCTGCGCCGCAGATTGACGTGCCAGTCCCTGGGATGGAACAGCCCGTCGGGAATCGCCGTGCTCCGCCTGGGCTCCTTCCTTTCCCACGCAAACTGCGGCTTTTGCGGCGGCTTCAGCGGAATCGTTTTCCGCTCCACGCACAGCCCCCATCCGGTCCAGCACAGAAGCGCCGCGGCGAGAAGATTCGCCAGCGACACGGCGGCGTTGAAGCCCCGAAGCGCGGAAATCAGGTGCTCGTTCTGGAATACCAAGGCCGTATTCAGGAACTGGGTAAACGACAAAAGCGCAAAGGCGATCAGCAGCCGCACGTCGTGATCGAACACATACGCCACGAGCAGCATGGCCAGCGCGGGATACAGGTACCGTTCGTGCATTTTCAGCCCGAAGGCGAAGAACAGCGTCAATACGACGGCGGCGCTGAGGAACATTTTGCCCCGGTCCCGGCCCCTGATGTACAGGAAGCCCGCGTACAGGTAAGACAGCACCATCAGCGCCTGGGCCGCCGTGCGAAGCGCCGGAAACATCGCCAGCTCCGTCCAGTTCAGCCCCAGCAGCGCAAAGACGTTGCAGGCGTTGATCGAAAAGTACGGATAGGAGGACAGCGTGTTGCCGTACAGGTTCAGCAGCCAGCACACCGGCTTAAACCAGCCGTCCGGGTAAAAGCGCCATCCGCCCGGCAGCGTGACGCTTTCCGGCAGCAGCTGCGGATCCATCCGGACCAGGAACGGCAGGCACATCGCGATCATCACCGCCAGCATCAGCAGAACGGACAGAAGCAGGTGCAGCAGGAGCCTGCGCTTTTCGCGGCTTTCGGCGATCTCCACAATCAGGATCAGCAGCGCGAGCGGCCCGAACACCAGCGCCTGCGGCTTCACCAGCACGGCCGCGCCGTACGCGGGCAGCGCGAAATGCCATTTCCCCTTCGCCGCTTCCAGCATCGCCAGAACCAGCAGGAAGGTCAGCACCGCGTCGATCTGGCCCCATACCGCCGAATTGATGATGCTCGCCGGGTTGAACGCGAACAGCGCTCCCAGCGCCGCCGCGGGCATATTGCCGATGATCGGCTTTGCGGCGTACCAGATCAGAAGCGCCAGCGCCAGATCCAGCAGGATCGGCACGAATTTGATCAACAGGTACCCGATCGGGCTGTCAAACGCGATTCCCAGCCCCTTCAAGAGGGCGCCGACCAGCCACAGCACGTACATGTACCCCGGCGGGTAATCGCAGAAGGCGTCCGCCGCGTAAAAGCCCGACGGAAGGGTTTCCGCGATCCGGGCGGACCAGCCGATAAAGCAGGACATATCCACGCCGTATCCGCGCCAGAGCACCGAAAGCACGGCGCGCAGCACGAAGGCGGCGGCCAGCAGCAGCGCGAACAGCCCCTCCGGACCGATGCCGCCCACCGGCGCCGTGCGCTCCCGGCGCATGGCGAGAAAGACCGCGGCGCAGGCGGCCAGGTAGAAAAGCGCGATGGTCAGCGCCTGCCACGCGCCGCGGGCCGGGCTGTCCTCTTCCTCGCTCCCGTCATCCTGCTGCGCGCCGGAAGGCGGCACCGTCGCCAGGGAGAAAATCTGCGCCTGTTCGGGCTCGTCCTCCGCTTTTTCCACGGAGATGTCGTCGAACCAAGCTTCCCCGGCATTCAGCGAGCCGTATCCGCCGAGCCGGGCCATCAAAACGATCTCGTCCTGATCCGGCCCGGTGCGGCCGTACAGCTCCACGTCCTGCCATCCGCCCTCCGTCTCATAAACCGATTCGGTGTGCACAAAGGTGTTTTTAATGGAAAGCGTCGCTCCGTCCGCTTCCTCGGAAATCCCGGCGGCCCTGATTCTTCCGCTGATGCGGTACAGCGTGTCCGGCTCGACGGCGAGGGTCTGCTCGAACCGGGCGTCGTTTTCGCCCAGGTTCACGACATGCGCGGCGTCGTTTCCGTCCACGCTCTCGATCGATAGAACGGAGACCCCTTCGTCCCAGTTCCACATGTCCTGCCGCCAGGCGCCGGCCTCGTCGAAGCCGCCGTCCTTCACCAGCGAATCCCCCGCCGCCGCGTCTTCCGCCGATGCGCCGGCGCACAGCGGCAGCAACAGAATCAGAAGCGAAAACAGCATCAGCGCGCGGGTTGCCAGCTTTCTCATATCCATCTCCCACCCATACCGGAATCCTAGGACCCTTTTCAGTCAACTTTATATCATTCGACGCGAAGCGGCGCGTTTCCTGCTTTTGGCGGGCGGACGCGGCGAAATCCGCCGCCGGCCGGTGCGAAGGGGCGGGATTCGATGCCGGAAGAAATCGCGTGCACGCCGCTCGGCGCCATACATGGCGCCTGCCAGAGCGAAGAGTGAAGAGTGAAGATTTGGATGGCACCCAGGCAACGAAGACACCGAACACGGATAATGTACCTAAACACCAAAACCTCATCCGTCTTGCACCTACGGTGCAATCCACCTTCCCCATAGGGGAAGGCATGAGCGGGATCGGGATGCTGTTCCGGCTGATGATTGGATCTTTGTTTCCGGAAGAGAATCCGGGCGCGCCGCGCTTCGCTTGGGGCGCGGCTACAACGGATTCGGAGTGTTGTACCGATCGATGAACGGATCAGCGGATCCGGAACAAGCCGTCCCCTATGGGGGGCGGAGGCGAGCGCGCCCAGTGGGCGATGAAGCGA
>JAFWEY010000011.1 GCA_017512675.1 Clostridia bacterium
AGTGAAATAACGACTTTCTTCATTTCCCGTTCCTTCCTTTCAGGAGAAAAGTGCCGATTCAGGAGAAAAGTGCCGATGATGTCTGCCGGACAGCCGATGATTCGCCGGCGGCGGGGGCCGCGCCCGTTTCCTTCCGGCCGGCGGGCCCCGGGATTCCGGCGCGCGGCGGCGCCTTTCGGGACTGCCGCCGGTCTTTGTTCTTTTGACGGACAGCCGCGCGTTCGGTTCCGTCCGCGGCAGGAATCTTCCCGGTATTTTCTGATGGCGCATCCGGGCGATCCGCATCCCGCGGTTCGGCGTTCGCGGGTGCCTGAATACGGGATGAAAACGCTCCGCAGCGCAAACAGCCCTGACGCCGAAAACGGCTCAGGGCTGTGGGTTCCGAGGTCTGCCTGAGATGCGGTGGCCCGGATTCGGACGAAGAAAGCGCCGCGCGCATTCACTGCCAGTGCTTCAGCCGGGCCAGAAGGCCGTCATAGGTGCTCCGAAGCTCGGCTTCCGTCGCATGATTTGGATTTGGCATGTGGGCGACGAGAAAATCGATCAAATCGGCTTTCGAACGGTAGGCGAATTTGCCGTCGGCATAGCACCACCTGCAGTAGTCCTCGTTGAAGCTTCCGTCCGGCTCGCGGCTGATCAGATCGTCTTCGCTGAGCGGCATTCCGCAGCACTGGCAGAACAGCGTGCGGGGAGAGCCGAGCAGCGTATTGATGGAAACGCCGAATTCCCTCGACAGGATCTGCAGAGTGTCGGTGTTCGGCTGCGTTTCGCCGGTCTCCCAGCGGCTGACGGCCTGTCTGGTGACCAATGCCCGTTCCGCCATCTGTTCCTGGGTCAGGTGGTGTTTTTCGCGCAGACTCTTAAGGACATCGCGTATTTCCATGGAAACCCCTCCCATCCGGTTGATGGGTCAATTATAAGGGTTTTCCGTGCGGCAGGCAAGCAACCCTCTGTTGCTTTACTGCCTGCCGCGCTTTGCCTTCGATGCCGCACGCCGTCGCCTCCGCTCCCGCGGACGCTGCCCCGGCGCCCGGATGCGGCATCACAGCCTGATTCGGAACAACCCGTGCCGGTTGCAGTATGCGTACAGGAATTTGACGCGCCGGATGCTGAACCGCGCTTCGGCGTTTCCCTCGGGATACAGTTTTTCCAGTTGGATCCGCTGATCCGACACTGCCGCGAGAAATGAAATATAATGCTCCCTGGTCATCGGATGATCGACCGTTACGTAGTATTCATCCTCCGAGACTTCCGCATGAATTCCGTGGCTTTCCGATTCCTCCGGTTCGAGCACCGGCAGCGTGATGCCGCAGCAGCTGACCAGAGCTTCGCCGACGGAGTGAATCACATTTCCGCAGACAGGGCATACGTAGAATTTTCCCTTCAGCATGTTGGATGAGCGGTTCCGGTTCTGAATGTCCTCGCCGTTCAGCAGTTCGATTACCGAAATGCCGAGCGCGCCGGCCAGCGGTTCAAGCAGGCTGATGTCGGGAAACCCCTGGCCGGTTTCCCATTTGCTCACCGCCTTGTCGCTGACATGGATTTCTGCCGCCAGGGCCTGCTGGGTCATACGCTTGTTCTCCCGCAGCCGGCGGATCACGGCGCCGGTTACATATCTGTCCATCGCATTCGCCTCCTTACGGCGGGAGTTTATCATACAAGCGGCGAAAAAGCTACCTGCGCATCGTGGAGTCAGGCCGCGAAGATCCTGCGCCGGAGAGAAGCGGGTCTCCCTGCGGCCTCCGGGGCGTGAAGGGAGCCGGCGCGCCCAAAGGCACGCCGGCTCCGCAGGCCCGGTCATCCGCCGGCATGGTTCCGGCCCGGTCATACGCAATTCGGAATGGAAAGCAGTATCAGAACAGCTGCCCGGGCAGCTTCAGCTTCTCCTTATGCGGAAACGCTCTGTCGAATTCCTCGACCTTCGCGTCGTCCACATAGTAGCCCTGCGGCGTCTGATAAACGCCGGAAATGCCGTCCAGATACCCTTCCGCCAGTTCCCTGCACAGAAAGAACGAGGAATCGGCGCCTTCCGGCAAATCGTGATAGCGGATGCCGAACCGGCTGGCGTAATCGAAACAGCTCTTCCCATAGAATCCGATATTGCCTTCGAACAGCACCGCGCCGAAGCCCATCGCTGAGGCTTTTTCCAGAGAGTAATCCAGCAGCCTTTTGCCGTAGCCTTTGCGCTTCATGTCCGGGGCGATTGAGATCGGCCCCATGGTGAGAACGGGAATCTCTTCCCCGCTGTCGCCGATGATCGCCGTCCGCATGAACATATTCTGTCCGATCAGACGGCCATCCTTCTCCATCACGAAATCCAGTTCCTTCACAAAGGCCGGATCATCCCTGAGCACGTGGATCACATAATGCTCGCTGCAGCCAGGGCGATAAACGTTCCAGAATGACTCGCGGATCAGTGTTTCCACGCACCGGTAATCCTCCGGCCTTTCCCGACGAATGATGCAGTCATTTGTATTCATTGTTTTTCCTCCTGAATATTGTTGACGTCAATTGCTTTTCAGCGGGAGGTTTGGAAATTGGACAAACCTCCCGGTTATGCCGCAATCTCCGTTGTCCTTGTGGATTTCTTCAAACAGCACTTCTCCTTTTCTGTAATTACGATAACGGGATTCTCCCGATATCATCCTGATGGCGCCGGAAGAACCGGATCGCGCGGCGCAGCGGATGCAGGCCGCGGAAGGCAGGCGCCCTGTTCCGCAGGCTGTCCCCCGTCACAGCATCGACAGCTGCGGATTCTTCCAGCTTGTCTGCACCGCGTCGCGCACCTGGTCCCCCGGCAGCAAATGCCCGATCAGCAGCGGAGACCCGGGGTCGTGCGCCTCCATATTCCGCCGCACGGCTTCCGCGTCGTAATTCGCGTAGCAGTAGCGGCAAAGGTGACCGCAGGAGTTATAGGCCCCGATATCCGCGCCGAGATAGCAGACGCATTCCTTGCGGGCACGAGATCTGGCCGGAATCTTCAGCGAGGTGCGGAAGGCCTGTTCGTATATGCCCGCCGTCATGCATCCGCTCGTGTCCGCGCCGAACGGGGCCAATTCGTCCCCCTCGGCGCAAGGGCGGATCGTCATGCCGTACCGCCGGCCGATTTCGATGAAGGCCTTTCCCAACGTCAGGCGGTCCGCAGCGGATACGGCCCGCACTTCCGGGAAATTTCGCCTGGTTTTTCGGTACAGATCGATGAAGCTGATGACCGCGATCCGCGTATAGCCGGAAAGCGCGTTTGCCATGTACTCGAAGGCCTTGAGATGCCGCTCCACCGGATAGGCATCGCTGACGAAGATCGGATCGTACCGCCATCCGACGCTGTCAATCCCCGCGATGTCGGAAAGGCGCCGGAAGCTGTCCAGCACCTCCGTCTTGCGCGGCACCCGGGGCTCGATCTCCCGGCCGTAGGGCGTAATGGTCACGTACCAGAACTGCCCGTAGGGTTTGAGCAGGTCCATGTGCGGAAGCATCGGTGCCGGATTCTTGGTACAGAAGCCGATTCCGTCCACCGTGTCCGGACTCAGCCGGTAACGGATGACGGATCCCGGGTTATACGGATTTCGCACCAGCACATAGCCCGCTTTCAGCCGGTTCACAAACCACTTCGAATAGAAGGCGGGAATGTCGGTGCGCTGGCCGGTGTTGATGATCATGTCGAACGCTCCCCGGACGCAGTCCTGTACGAATCGAGCAGGGACGGAAGGCGGCTCCAATATGCCTGCTGCCGTGCGGCGCACTCCTGCCGCATCCCGCTGGCAATTCCATTATACCCGCCAACCGTTCCGCCTGCCAGCGCGTGCCGATGAATTGTCGGGTTATATTTCAAGGATTGAAAGCGTTTTGGCGCAATGCCGACCGGGAAGCCGCGCAGAAGCGGTTTGGACGGAAAGAAATGAAAGCGCCCGTGCAGGGGAAAACTGCCGGCCCGGTTCGGGAAAACAGGATCAGACCGCTTTGCCCTTCGGCAGTTCCACGGTGAAGACGCTGCCTTTTCCCGGATCGCTGTCCACGGATACGGAGCCGCCGTGCGCGGCGACGATGCAATGCACGATCGACAGGCCGAGGCCAAAGCCCGCCAGCTGGTTTCCGGACTTGTTCACCTGGTAAAAGCGCTGCCAGATTTTTGCCTGATCCTCTTTGCTGATTCCGATTCCGTCGTCGCGGAAGCTCATGGCTGCCGAATCCGGCGCTGAGGAAAGGGAAATCCATAGGTTCCCGCCGTCTTTTCCGTAGCGCACCGCGTTTTCCAGCAGGTTGCTGATCACGCGCATGATCAGCAGCTCGTCACAGAAAACGCACACGTCTTTTTCGATCTCCAGGTGGATCGCAATGCCGCGGCTGCGGGCCTTTTTCTCCATTTCCAGCGCGATCTGTTCGAGCAGAACGGACAGATCCACCCGTTCCATGTTCAGCGGCAGCTTTTCATAATCCATCCGGGACAAAAGAAGCAGCTGGGAGAGCATCCGCCCGGTTTTCACGCTTCGGGCATGAATGATTTTCAGCGCGTTTTCCTTTTCCTCCGGCGTTCTGCCCGGCTGCAGCGCGTATTCGCTCTGGGCGGAAATCACGCTGAGCGGCGTTTTCAATTCATGTGAGGCATCCGAAATGAACGCTTTCTCGTTCTCCATCGATTTCCTGAGCCGCAGCAACATTCGGTCCAGCGCGTCCGCCAGCCGGGCGACCTCTTCGCTCTGTTCATCCGTGCGGAAATGCTGCCGAAGGTCGGCGGTGGCAGCGATGTTCGAAGATGCCTGTATGATATCATCCAGCGGCCGGAAGGCCCGCTTTGTCAGAAGCAGCCCGCCGAAGATCGAAATGAACAGCAGCACCGGAATCGCGAACAGCAGAAAGGTCGTGATGGTGCGAAGGTAGCGCTCGGTCACCGAGGAGGAGATGTAGCTCCGCAGCCATATGCGAGTGCCGTCCTGCAGCACGACGGGCTTGTCCAACAGATACCAGAAATCGTCGTCCGTCGCGTTCCTGATGCGAAGCGTGTTTTCGCGGGGATTGATTTTGAAGTCCCGCCTGCCGACCAGAAGCTCGCCGCCGTCCGAAAGCACGGTCACCTGCACGCCGGAATCCAGGCGCTGTTCGATGCTTTTCGCATCCTCCATCGTGGAGATTTCTTCCGCGCTTCGGTTCAGCGAATCCCGCAGCTGTTCCTCGTAATAATCGTGGGAGGAGATATCCTGGCTCAGCATCAGCGCGCCGACCAGAAACAATACGGTCAGCACGATAAACGCGGTGTACCAGAGCGTGATGCGGGATTTGACAGAGGCATTTCTGAAGATGCGCATCCCGTCACTCCTTGATGGTATACCCAACGGAACGGATCGTGTGAATCAGCTTGTGATCGTATCCCGCGTCGATTTTGCGGCGCAGTCCGCTGATATACACCTCGACGATGTTGGAGTTGCCGATGTAGTCATAATTCCAAATGTAATGCTCGATTTGCTCGCGGGTGATGACGATGCCCGCGTTGCGCATCATGTACTCGAGGATCGAAAACTCCCGCAGGCTCAGGGGAATCTCCTTGCCGCCCCGGTGAACGGTTCTGTGCTTGATGTCCAGGGAAAGGTCGGCGATCTGATAGACGTTGTCCTTGCTTTCCGTCAGCCGCCGGGACAGCGCGCGAACCCGGGCGCAGAGCTCGTCCAGAGAAAACGGCTTGGTCATGTAATCGTCGGCGCCGGAATCAAGACCGGTGATGCGGTCCTCGATGGAATCCTTCGCCGTCAGCAGAAGCGTCGCCACGTTGATGCCCTGCCGCCGCATCCAGCGGACGATTTCGAGCCCGCTGTCCGGGGGCAGCATGATATCCATGACGATCACGTCGTAGCAGTTCTTTTCGATCATGGATCGGGCAGTTGTTCCGTCAGAACAGGAATCGACGCTGAATCCGTTGGACGATAAATGCAGGGTCAGGATGCTGTTCATATCGCGATCATCTTCCACAACCAGTATGCGCATCCTGCTTTCCTCCCTTTTGTCTATTCAATCCCAACATATTATAGTGCGAAAAGCTTAAGGAATCCTGAATTAATCGTATCAAAATTGAGAACCAAACGTAACATCTGAGAGCGTTAATTTACATGACCCGGTGCTGCCTTCAGCTTTCTTTAAGTTGCAAACGCTATAATACTTATGGGCAGGTATCTGAATTGTCTGACGAGAGGGGTGCAAAGCTTCGCGCGGGCCTATGAAGCAAATACCATCCGCAGTCAGAAGAACAGTCGCGTTTTGGGCAGTGTTTCTGGTGCTGTTTTTTCTTATGACGCAGGCATTCTCCACGTTTCCGGATTACCGCAGCTATCAGTCGATCGGCGGCTTTTATCTGGAGGAAGAGGGAAGCCTCGACGCGATCTATCTCGGTTCCAGCAATTGTTATGCGTTCTGGAGCGCGCCGGTGGCGTGGCACAATTACGGTTTGAAGGTGTATCCCTACGCAAGTCCGTCCCAGCCGTTTTACGCGCTCGAATACCTGATCCGGGAAACGCGCAAAACCCAGCCGGACGCGATGTACATCATCAACATCAACTCTGTGGAATCGGACGATCTTACCCCCAACGGGATTCATTATCTGATCAATTACATACCTGAGTCCGAAAACAGGCAGGCATTGACGAACCATCTTGCCGATTTGCTGGGATACAACATGATCGAAAAGCTGGAATTCCGCTTCCCGTGGCTGCGGATGCGCGAATTGTGGCTGGACAGAATCAAAAACGGGCCGGTGCCGGAACCGGACGGGCTTATGGGCGCGAGCACGTACGAACACTTTCTCGAAGACTCGGAGGATATCACCGCCCGCTATCTTCGTTCGGACAGAAAAAAGGCGATCCCGATGATGCTGACGGAATCGGTCATCGGCCTGCTGGATTACTGCGACGAAGAGGGGATTCGCGTGCTGTTTGTATCCGTGCCCCGCGCGGAGGAATCCGAAGAGGCGCTGGGCAGGATCAACGCGGTGCGCGACATCATACGGTCCCACGGCCGGGACGTGCTGGATATGAACCCGATATTCGCCGAACTCTCTCTTGATCTGACGCAGGATTATTACAACGACAAACACACCAACATCCATGGCTCCGTCAAATTCACGAATTATCTTTGCGAATACCTGATCGGGCATTGCGGGCTGCGGAACCGGCAGGGCGGAAATTCGGCCCGCTGGGACGAGGCATGGCGGCGGTATGCGGAAATCATCGCGCCATGGACTCTGGATATCGAACTGGATTCCCGCCGCAGGGACAGCGCGCTGCCGGCGCCTTCGGGCCTGACGGCTTCTGCCGGCGGGGAAGCCTCCGTACGGATCAGCTGGGAAGCGGTGCCGGGCGCTGACGGGTATCGCGTCTACCGGAAAACCGGAAAGACCGGGGCGTGGGAACTCCTCGGGGAAACCTCTGAAACCGCATTTGAGGACACCGGGCCCCGAAAAGACGAAACGCGCTACACCGTCGTTGCGCAGCGCGCGGCGAACGGGGAGATTTATTATGGGAATTTCTGGTATCAGGGCGTCGAAGCGGCCTGAGCGCCGTTTGCGCGCCTGAGACGCAGGGAGCGGACATGAACTATCAGTCACTGGGATTTTTGTGCTTTGCTGCTGTGGTGATGGCGGTTTACTATACCATCGGGCGAAAGCGCCAGACGGCCGTAATCGCGTTTGCGAACCTGGCGTTTTACGCGATTGTCGATCCCGTGCACCTGCCCTTTCTGACGGCGGTGCTGCTGGGTTCGTTCTTTGCCGCGCGCCGCATCGGCCGCATCTACCGCGAGGCCGATCAGAAGCTCGCCGGCTGTGCGGAAAGCGCACAGAAAAAGCAGATTCGCGCCGAAGCCGGGAAACGGGCGAAGAAGGCGCTGTACGCCGGCATGGCTGTGGGGATCGTTCTCCTTGCGGTGGGGAAGTACACGGCGTTTGCAATGGAAAACCTGAATGCGGTGCTGGGGCTGTTCGGGCTGCCCGGGCTCACCGTCTTCCGGATGGTCATGCCGCTGGGAATCTCCTTCTACGTGTTTATGGCGATAGGATACCTGCTGGATGTGTACTGGAAACGCTATCCGGCGGAAGACGGGTTCGTGAAATACGCCGCTTATCTTGCATGGTTCCCCCACGTGATCCAGGGGCCGATCGACCGGTACAACGAATTCAGCGCGCAGCTTCGCAGCGGTGTTCCCTTCAGCGCCGAAAACCTCGCTTCGGGAGCGCAGCTGGCGCTTTGGGGGTTTTTCAAGAAGCTGGTCATCGCCGACCGGCTGGCGATCCTGGTGAATGCGGCGTTCGCGTCGCCTGAAATGTTCGCCGGCTTTCCGATGATCGCGTCGCTGGCCGCCTACTCGGTTCAGATCTACGCCGATTTTTCCGGCTGCATCGACATTGTGACCGGCGTCTCGGAAATGTTCGGCATCCATTTGAGAAAGAATTTCAACCATCCGTATTTCTCCCGCAGCATGGGAGAATTCTGGCGGCGCTGGCACATTTCGCTGCAGGAGTGGTTCAAGGATTACGTGTATTTCCCGGTGTCCACATCGAATTTCGTCAAAACCGCCAGACGAAGCTGGATGAAACGCGGCAAACCCCGGGCGGCGGAAATCCTCACCAGCTGCTTTCCGATCTTCGTCGTGTGGCTGATCAGCGGCATCTGGCACGGCGCGGCCTGGAAATTCGTGATCTGGGGAATGTTCCACGCGGCGCTGCTGATCGGAAGCAATCTCCTGGAACCAGCGTTTGCGGCTGCGAACCGAACGCTGCGCGTTCGAACCTCCTGTGCTGCGTGGCGCGGCTGGCAGATGCTGCGAACCTTTGCGCTCTGCTGTATCGGAAGGGTGTTTTTCCGGGCGGAGAATATGGCTGCTGCGGCGTCGGTATTCCGCTGCATGGGACGGTTTGAATTCACGCTCTCCGGCATACTCGGCCCTTTAGCCTGGTCCATGAGCATCGAAAACATCATCGTGTCGGCCTGCTCGGTGCTGGTGCTGATCGCCGTGGACGCGGTGCAGGAGCGCACGCGGATCAGGCCGGCGCTCGCACAGCGCGGAATCGCCCTTCGGTGGGGACTGATCTATTTGTGCCTGTTCGCGGTCCTCATCTTCGGAATGTACGGCAAGGGATACGGCAGTGCCTTTATCTATGAACAGTTTTGAGAAAGGGGTGTCTCCATGGAACGGATCCTTGAAATGCTGAAACGCGAGTTTCCGCTGATCGACTTCGAACACGAGAAGCAGCTGATGTCGCGCGGCTGCCTCGATTCCGTCGCGGTAGTGGGCATCATTGCCAACCTGGAGGAGATGTTCGATATTTCGGTCACGATGGAATACATTCGGCCGGAAAACTTCGAATCGGTCGAAGCGATGTGGGCAATGGTGGAGGAACTGCAATAAAGTGAGGAGGTTTTGACAATGAAAAGAACGCTTGCGATTTTGCTTCTGGTTTTGGTGTGCGCGGCTTCCGTATCCGCTGAGGGCAGCGCGCGCCTGACGATCGCCTACCAGTACGGGCTGGCTTACGCGCCTGTGGTGGTGGCGATGCAGCAGGGCCTGATCGAGAAGGCCTACGCCGATGCGGCCGGCGGCGAACTGGAAATCGAATGGGTGCAGATGAGCTCCGGCGCGGACATCAACACCGGCGTGATGTCCGGCTCGGTCGACGTGGGATTCATGGGCGTGGGCCCGGCGCTCACCGGGATTTCCAAGAACGTCGGCTATAGGATTTTCAGCAGCCTGTCCGGCCAGGAGCACGGATTGATGAGCTCTGATCCGGAAATCAAGTCGCTGAGCGACATCATCGGCAGCGGCAGCCAGATCGCTCTGGTGAACATCGGTTCGATCCAGCACATCATCCTGGCGCGGGCCCTCAGCCTGAACGGATCCGACCCGCATGCGCTGGACGCCAACCTGGTGGCGATGAAGCATCCGGACGGCATGAACGCGCTGCTGACCGGCAGCCTGCCGCTTCATCTGACGACCAATCCCTACATCTACCGGGAACGGGAAACGGAAGGCCTGTACGAAATCGAAGAGCTGAAATCGGCATGGCCGAAGGAAAACTCGTTTATCGTCGGCGTGGCGGCCATTGAGATGCACGACAGCGAGCCGGAACTGTATGCCGCGCTGTGCAGCGGCCTGTCCGCCGCCATCGAATACGTGAACGGCAATATCGAAGCCACCGCGGAGCTGACCAGCCAGTACGACGGCAATGCGGTGGAGGACGAGATCCGCTATCTTCAGATGGGCAATTACTCTGCGGAAACCCGGGGCGTGGAGGAGATGGCCGCGTTTATGTTCGAAAACGGGTTCATCGAAGCTGATCCCGGCTCGTATGCCGATCTGGTGTTCGACAACGTAAAAGGCAACTGACGGACATTGCTTGTCAGCGCCTGCTCAGGAGGATCGCAATGCAGAAGAAACCGGCCCTGCGGGACCTGGCGGAAAAGCTGGCGTTTGCCGCCGCGGTGCTCGCGCTTTGGGAGATTGTCGCCCGGGCGCACGTGTTCGGCATGCGTTCAGAAATCATCTTCCCGCGGCTGGGAACCATCGCGGCGGCATTCGTGAAGAATTTCGTGAAGGGATACGCGGGGGTATCCCTGTGGACGTATCTGCTGAATTCGATGAAGCTCCTGCTGGAAGGCATGGGCATCGGGATTCTTCTCGCCTTTGTGTTCTCCGGTTTAAGCATGGTCAGCAGAAGCTTCCACAATATCTACAGTCTCATTGTGGCAGTGGCCGATCTGCTGCCCGGCGTGGCGCTGCTGCCGGTGGTGATCATCATTTTCGGCGTCAATCCGGGAGTGATCGTGTTTCTGGTGGTGCATTCGGTGATCTGGCCGATGTCCCGCAACCTGATTGACGGGTTCAGATCGGTGCCGAAGATCTACGTGGAGGCGGGGAAAAACCTCGGCCTCACGGGCACGGGCCTGCTGCGGCGCGTGTATTTCCCCGCTGCCATGTCCTACATCGTTTCCGGCCTCAAGGTGGGCTGGGCGCGGGCCTGGCGCGGCCTGATCAGCGCGGAGATGATTTTCGGCATTGCTGCCGCGCCCGGGATCGGCATGTACATCAACCAGATGCGCACCAACATGAACAACGCGGAAATGTACGCTACGCTCGTGGTGATCGTCATCATCGGCCTGTTCGTGCAGTACGGAATCCTGAACCCGGTGGAAAAGAATACCGTGGTCAAATGGGGGATGCGCAAGCTATGAGCGCGCTGCTGAAAATCGAAGGGCTTTCCAAGGTGTACGATGACGACAGCGCGGAACTGGCGGTCATCGACAATTTGAACATGACCGTGGAGCAGGGGGAATTCCTGTGCATCCTCGGCCCGTCCGGCTGCGGCAAAACCACGCTTCTGCGCTGCATCGCCGGATTTGAGCGCTGCACCGGAAGAATTCTGGTGAACGGCGAACAGATCACCGGCCCCGGCACAGACCGGATTATGGTGTTCCAGGATTTCAACCAGCTGTTTCCGTGGCTGACTGTGGAAAAGAACATTCAGTTCGGCCTGAAGCGCCAGGGGATCCGGGACAGGGAGCAGCTGGCTCGCATCACCGCCGATGTGCTGAAGAAGGTCAGAATGCATGGGTACGGGCGGCATTATCCGTACCAGCTTTCCGGCGGCATGAAACAGCGGGTGGCCATCGCCCGCGCGCTGGCGCTGAAGCCGTCCATCATTCTGATGGACGAGCCCTTCGCCGCGCTGGACGCCATCACCCGGAATACGCTGCAGCAGGAGGTTCTGGCAATCTCCCGGGAAGAGAACTGCACCTTCATCTTCATTACCCACAACATTCAGGAAGGGATCGTTCTGGGAACCCGCCTGATGCTGATGGAACCCGGAGGCAGAATCGCGATCGACATCCGCAACCCGATCGCGCGGCCGGTCAGCCCGTCCTCGCCGGGCTACGGCGCGCTGTGGGATCGGCTGTATGCCGCGCTGTACGATACCCAGCGCGGGAATCCGGTGTAAAGGAGCTTCGTTATGTTCAATTCCGTCGTTGAAGCGGTATTTCATCACGCGGAACGGTTTCCGGACAGATTCTGTCTGGCGGACGACGCCTCCGGCGTTACCTGGGGCGGGTACGCACAAAAGATCAGCCGGCTTGCGGCCGCATTCTCGTCGCTGGGCATCGCGCCGGGCGGCCGCGTTGTGGTCGAGGCATGCCAGACCGTCGGCTATCTGGCGGCGGAACTGGCCCTGCAGCGGATCGGGGCGGTATTCGTCCCGCTGGAACACAACTGTGCGGCGGACAAAATGGCGGCTGTCGCCCGAAGGGTCGAAGCTTCCGCGCTGATCGCCTGCAATCCGCCGAAGGGAGCCGCGGCCCTGTGCCTTTCCTATGGTGATCTGGATCGCCTTTCCGCGCAGGACCGGTCCTTTGAAGCAGGGCCGTGGCCGGATGCCTCCGCGGTCAGCGAAATCCTGTTCAGCACCGGCACCACCGGAAAGGAAAAGGGAATCATCCTGACGCACGCGGCCGATATCGCGCTCGCGGAAAACGTGATTCACGGCGTTGAAATGGAACCGGACAACGTGGAAATGATTCCGTCGCCGATGAATCATTCCCACGGGCTGCGCAGGTATTACGCCAACATGGTCAACGGAAGCGCCGTGGTGCTGCTGGGCAGCGCGATGGACATGCGCCGCTTTTTTTCGAACATGGACGCATACCGCGTGAACTCGCTGGATCTCGTGCCGGCAGCGCTCACGCTGGTGCTGAAGCTTTCGCGGGGCGGCCTGGCCGCGTACCGCGATCGGCTGCGATACATCCAGTTCGGCGCGGCGCCGATGCGGGATGAGGACCGGCGGGAAATCTGCCGCCTGCTGCCCGATACCCGGCTGTACAACTTCTACGGCAGCACCGAAAGCGGCTGCGTCGCGATTTACAATTTCAACCGTCCGGACGCAAAGCCGAACTGCATCGGCCGGCCCGCCTGCAACGCGGAAATCTTTTTCACGGATGAGGATCGCAAAAGAATCGTCCCTTCCGCGCAGCGCCCCGGGCTTCTGGCCTGTTCCGGTCCGATGAACATGCTCGGCTACTGGCAGGATCCGCAGGAGACGGCGGCGGCGTTGTCGTGCGGCGCCGTGTATTCCAGCGATGAAGCCTATCCGGACGCGGACGGCGACATCATCCTGCTTGGCAGGCGCGGCGATGTGATCAATGTCGGGGGCAGCAAAGTCGCTCCGCAGGAAATCGAGGACGCCGCGCGGGCGTTTTCCGGCGTCGCCGACTGCGGCGCGATTCCGGTGCCCGATCCTTACAAGGGCATGGCGCCAAAGCTGTTCGTTCAGGTCAGGCCCGGGTGCGATGTGGATTTTGCGGCCCTGCGGGCGTTTCTTGCCGAAAGGCTGGAGGGCTACAAGCTTCCGGTGTCCATCGAGCGGATCGACGCGATTCCCAGAAGCTTTAACGGCAAGCTGCTGCGGAACGTTCTGAAGGAACGGGAACGCCGGGGGCAATGACCGGCCCGCAGGCGCCGGAGCGCGGAACATGCCGGCGCAGCACGCGGTCATTCCTTCAGAAGCCCGGCCGCAGCAATGCGCTTCCCGGGCAGGCGCATTTCATTTGATCGGTCATTCGCCATTTCCGTTTTGGATCGCCCGGATTTGACGGATGAATCCCGAAAGCCGTCGGAAGCCCGACGGATTCTGTGCCCGGAAAGCGCGGCACGCGTGGGATTCCCCCGGCGCTTCCGGGCGGAAAAAGGGCCGGCAGGCGGCGGAAAGCGGGGGAAACGGGTCCTCGCTTTCCGCCGCGGCCGGCCCTTTCAGCGCCGCACCGGAGCGGACCGGCTTATCGCCGAACCGCGTCCCTGACGGTTTCCACTTTGATGGTGTTGGTGTTGCCGCGTTCGCCGTTGATGATGCCGGCGGTCAAAACCACGTTGTCACCGTTCTGCAGGTGCAGCGTCTCTTTGGCAAGCTTCAGTCCCTGATAGAACATGACGTCCATCGAATTGTAGCTCTCGCTGAGAACGGGGGTCACGCCCCAGCTCAGGTTCAGCTTGCGCCACGCTTTCTCCGAGGTGGTGGTGCCGATGATATCGACGGGGCAGCGGAAGCGGCTGACCATGCGCGCCGTGCGTCCGCTGAGCGAATTGACGACGATCGCTTTCGCGTTCACGTCGATCGACATCGCGCAGGTGGCGTGAGAGATCGCGTCCAGGTTGTCCCGGATCCGGAACTCGGTGTGCGCGAACCGGTTTCTGTAATCGATGTGCTGTTCGGTGTACTCGGTGATTTCGGCCATCGTTTTGACGGCCTGCGCGGGGTGCTTGCCGGCGGCGGTCTCGCCGGAGAGCATTACGGCGGAGGAGCCGTCGTAAACCGCGTTGGCCACGTCGGATATTTCGGCGCGGGTCGGGCGCGGGTTGTGGATCATCGATTCGAGCATCTCGGTGGCGGTGATCACGCGCTTGCCCAGCAGCCGGCACTTCTGGATCAGGTACTTTTGAATGGCAGGCACTTCCATAAACGGGATTTCTACGCCGAGGTCGCCGCGGGCGACCATGATTCCGTCCGCTACCTCGCAGATGGCGTCGATGTTGTCCACGCCTGCGCGGTTCTCGATTTTTGCGATGATGTCGATGTCCCTGCCGCCGTTTTCGTCGAGAAGACTGCGAATCGCGGACACGTCGTCTTTGCCGGAGACAAAGGACGCGGCGATGAAATCCACGTCGTTATCGATCCCGAACAGGATATCCTCCCTGTCCTGCTGCGACAGGTACTCTCCCGCCATCACTTTGTTCGGAAAGTTCATGCTCTTGCGGTCGGACAAAACGCCCCCTGCCCGAGTTACGCACCGCACTTCCGTATCGCCGACGTCCGTCACCTCAAAAATGACCAGGCCGTTGTTGACCAGAATCGTATCCCCGATCTTCAGGTCGCGGGCGAGGCCTTCGTAGCTGACGGAAACGCGCGTCTGATCCCCGATGACGTCCTTCGTCGTAAAGGTGAACGGGTCGCCGTCCTTCAGTTCGATTTTGCCGTTTTCGAAGGTCCTGATCCGGTATTCCGGGCCCTTGGTGTCCAGCATGATCGCGATCGGCAGGTTCAGTTCCCGCCGCATGTCCTTGATGGCTTCGATCTTTGCCTTATGCTCCGGATAGGTTCCGTGGGAGAAATTCAGTCTGGCCACGTTCATCCCGTTCAGGCACATCATGCGGAGCACGTCCCGGCTCTCGCTCGCGGGTCCGATGGTGCAGATGATCTTGGTTTTTCGCATTTGAATCACACTCCATTTTTCCGGTTACTGTTATTGTACTATATATTTCGGGAAATTGCACGGAAAGTTTTTGCAAGGTTTCCGGAGAGCGCGATGCTTGATCCGAAACGCCGGGGCCCCGCGCTGCGGCCTTGCCGTGCGGCCGGAAATCCCGGCAGCGCGTTCGCTCCGGCGGTTTTGCTGTTGATTTACGGCCTGACCGGTGTTATAATTGAAGCGTTAACGGAAGCGCTGAAACTGCAGAATTGCTGAAAAACGCGCGCGGAAAGATGCGCTTTTCCGGAAAGCGATTGAACCCGGTGCAATGATTCTGAAATCGATCCGCGGCATGACTGCCGCTCCTGCCTGCCGGCATGGGCATCTCCCGCCGGGAATTGAAAAGAGAGCGAGAATGCGCAGAGGAAGCGAATTTGATGCGCGAAGCGCCGGGATAAAGAATGCGCAGGAACGTTTCCCTGCGTGCCTGCGTCAAACCGGCAACAAGAGAGATTCAAAGGCGGACGCGGAAGAAGGCTTATGCGCTGAACAGGATACCGGGTGCGCTGCCGGCAGTGGACGACGGGACGCACACGGCATTCCGGCGGTTTTTCACACGGCGGACGAATCTGGCGCCGCCCTTCGCGCCGCACGGGAATCGGACGTCTGATGCTGTTTTCGAAGATCATGAGAAAGGGGAAGACCCGCAATGAAGAAGCATGTTTTGACCGTGCTGCTGAGCATCATCCTGCTCTTTGGCCTGTTCCCCGCACAGGCGGAGACGATCCTGGAGCGGATCACCGCGCTGGAAACGGCGGTCGGCCTGTCATCGGAAGACGCCACGCTGGAGGGAAGACTGCGCTATATGGAAACCCAGCTTGGCGCGTCGCCCGCGGACGGAGCGACTTTCGAACAGAGGATCGCTGCGCTGGAAGCGATTCTGGGAATCGCCCCGCAGACCGGAACGGGCGGGAAGCCTGCGGAAGATGCGGGCCCTTCGGCATTGACGGTGGATCCGATTCCGGAGAATGCGGTTCGGTATCCGGCTTATGAAACCGTCGAATATCAGGCGGACGAGGCGGAATTCCTCACCTTTACAGACAGGATCGCGAATTCGGGGGATGAAAACACGTACCATTTCCTCGCGGAGGAAGCGGGGGTCTACCGCTGTGAAGCGAGCGATCTCGTGAGCGGTTTTACGATCTCCATGTACCTGTTCAACGAAAAAGGGGAAAGGGTGGACTATTCAATCGGCCTGAGGAACGGGGAAGGGCTTACCGTTTCGCTCAGAAAAGGGCAGAAATACACGCTGCAGGTCAAAGGAAATTCAGGCAGCGGGACCTATACGGTTTTTATCGGCATGCAGAAGCCGGCAGTGGACCTGTCCCCCTATACGGTGGTCTATGATGCCACAGAGTTCAAGGGTCAGGAGATCCTGTACGATTATACGCCGGAGGTGGATGGGGTTCATCGCTTTTCGATCGCGAAAGTGAACAGCGGAATCTCTTTTTCGCTGTATGTGTTCGACGATGCCGGATACCGGGTGGATTACAGCATCGGCATCGCGAGGAACGAGGGCCTCAACGTGACGCTGGAAGCCGGCCGGACGTATCGCGTGGTGCTGAAGCAGTATTCGAGTCTTGGTTCCTATACGATGGCGGTCGGGCCCCAGCAGCCCACGCGGGAAATCACAGGGTATACCGGCGTCACTGACAGCATTCAATACAAAGGCCAGCCCAACAACTACCACTATACGCCCCAGGTGACCGGCACCCATCGCTTTGAACTGGGCCAGGTGGACAGCGGATTTTCCGTTTCCATGTATCTCTACGACTCCGCAGGCTACAGGATCGATTACGGTATAGGATTGCGGCGCGGAGAAGGACTCACGGTGCAGCTCGAAGCCGGAGAAACCTATCTGTTCAGGATCCTGCAGTACTCGGGTTACGGGGAATATCCGTTCTCAATCGGAGCGAAGAAGCCGGTCGTGGACATCAGCGGATCCGGCGCGGTGCGGGACAGCATCCAGTACAGGGACCAGATCAACAACTACACCTTTACGCCGTCGGAAGACTGGACGTACATATTCGAATTCGACGGCATCGAAAACCAGTCGACCTTTTCGCTGTACGTTTATGACGATGCCGGATATCGGGTCGATTATTCGATCGGCATGCGGCAGGGCAATAAACTGTCGGTTGCACTGAAGAAAAACCTGAAATATAAGATCCAGGTCAGACAGTCGAGCGGCCTGGGGACGTATATCCTGAAGAGAACGAAGCGCAAGTAAGCCGGTTTCGGATAAACCCGTGCGCCAACGCCTTTCCCGCCTCCCGAATCCCGCAAAACGCCGACGAAGCATCGCGCCGCGGGACAGTGTGAGGCGGGAAAGTGTTTTTGTCTGCTCTCCGCTGCGAAACCCGCTTCAGGAATCTGCTCAGCAGGAAATTTACTTATTCTACAGCGCGCGTTTGTTGACAGGATTTCATTCAAGGCGTTAAAATATCCGCTGGTATTTCAATCGAGGGGGAATTCCGCATGGCGCATCCCGAACTGGCGCGGGAAACCGAACGGCGCAGGACCTTTGCCATCATTTCACATCCCGACGCGGGCAAGACCACGCTGACCGAAAAACTGCTGCTGTACGGCGGCGCGATTCGTCAGGCGGGTTCGGTGAAGGCGCGCAAGGCTGCGCATCACGCGCTTTCCGATTGGATGGATATCGAAAAGCAGCGCGGCATTTCGGTAACCTCGTCGGCGATGCAGTTCGATTTCGACGGCTATCGGATCAACATTCTGGACACCCCCGGGCATCAGGATTTTTCCGAGGATACCTACCGGACTCTGGTGGCGGCGGATTCGGCGGTCATGCTGATCGACTGCGCGAAGGGCGTGGAAGCGCAGACCGTCAAGCTGTTCAAGGTTTGCCGCCTGCGTTCGATCCCGATCTTTACCTTTGTCAACAAGCTGGACCGGGCCGGCCGGGACCCGTTCGATCTGATGCAGGAACTGGAAGATGTGCTGGGGATTCGCTCCTGTCCGGTTTCCTGGCCGATCGGCCTGAACGGCACCGATTTCAAGGGCGTTTATCACCGTGACACCCGGGAAGTGGAGCTGTACTCCGGCGGCCGGCACGGCCAGACCCAGGTTGAAGTGCAGCGCATTCCGCTGGAGGATCCGTCCCTGTGCCGGGTGATCGGGCAGAGCTATTACGACAAGCTGATGGAGGATATCGAACTGCTGGATGTGGCCGGCGACCCGTTCGATCTCGACAAGATCCTGTCCGGTCAGCTGACGCCGATGTTCTTCGGCAGCGCCATCAGCAATTTCGGCGTGGAGCCGTTCCTGAAGCGGTTCCTGAGCTACACGAAATCCCCGACGCCGCGGGAATCGGATCAGGGAATCATCGACCCGGAAAGCGACAAATTCACCGGCTTTATCTTCAAGATTCAGGCCAACATGAACCCCGCGCACCGGGATCGGCTGGCGTTTATGCGCATCTGCTCCGGCGTGTTCGAAAAGGGAATGACCGTATGGCATTCCTCCAGCGGCAAACAGATCGCCCTCAAGCAGCCGCAGCAGTTCATGGCGCAGGAGCACGAGGCGGTGGATACCGCCTACCCCGGCGACATCATCGGCCTGTTCGATCCGGGCATCTTTCGCCTGGGGGATACGCTGTGCACCGGCGCTCCGGTGCGCTATCAGGGCATCCCGCTGTTCGCGCCGGAGTTCTTTGCCCGGGTGAGCCCGGAGGACAGCATGAAGCGCAAGCAGTTCATGAAGGGCGTGGACCAGCTCTCGCAGGAAGGCGCGGTGCAGACCTTCAAACGCCCCGGAATCGGCCGCGAGGAGCTGATCGTCGGGGTCGTCGGCGTTCTGCAGATGGAGGTTCTGGAACACCGGCTGAAAACCGAGTACCAGGTGGACGTCATCCGCGAAACGCTGCCGTACAAGCATGTTCGCTGGATCGAATCGTCGCCGCGGCCCGTGGACCGGCTGCGGCTGACCAGCACCACCGTTCCCGCGGTGGACCGAGCCGGCCGCGATGTTCTGATGTTCGAAAACGAATGGTCGATCCGCTTGGCCCTGGAAAACAACGAAGGGCTGACGCTCAAGGAAACGGCAGACCGGGAAACAGCGGATGAAATGATCTGAACAAATTGAGTCAAAGGAGTCTTTCAGTTGAAAATCACGCGCAATGATCTTCGAAACGTCGCCATTATCGCCCATGTCGATCACGGCAAAACCACGCTGGTGGATGAAATGCTCAAACAGGGCGGCGTATTCCGGGAGAATCAGCAGGTTGCGGACCGCGTCATGGATTCCAACGCGCTGGAGCGCGAACGCGGCATTACAATTCTTTCCAAAAACACCGCCGTGCATTATAAAGGCGTAAAGATCAACATTGTCGACACGCCCGGCCACGCCGATTTTTCCGGCGAGGTGGAGCGGGTCCTCAAGATGGTGGACGGCGTTCTGCTGCTGGTGGATTCCTTCGAAGGGCCGATGCCGCAGACCCGCTTTGTGCTGAAAAAGGCGCTGGACCTGTCGCTGCCGGTCATCATCGTAGTGAACAAAACCGATCGGCCGGACGCGCGGCCGGACGAGGTGGTCGACGAAACGCTGGAGCTGCTGCTCGAGCTGGACGCGACCGACGAGCAGCTTGACAGTCCGGTGGTGTTCGCTTCCGGACGGGACGGCACCGCTTCTCTGGACTGGAGAGTGCAGGGGTCGGATCTGCAGCCGCTGTTCGACACCATTCTGCGCCATATACCGGCGCCGGAGGGCGATCCGGACGGCACCCTGCAGCTGCTGGTTTCCACGATCGACTATAACGATTATGTGGGCCGCATCGGCGTGGGCCGCATCGACCGGGGGCAGATCAGCGCGGGCCAGATGGCGGTCAAATGCAATTACAACAGCGAAGGAATCTCCGCGCCGACCCGCCTTGCCGGCCTGTTCGAGTTTGACGGATTGAAGCGGGTGAATTGCGAACACGCGCAAATCGGCGACATCGTCGCGGTTTCCGGCCTGGAGGATCTGGCGATCGGCGACACCATCTGTCCGGTGGACGCTCCGGATCCCCTTCCGTTTGTAAAAATCGAGGATCCGACGGTGACGATGACCTTCTGCGTCAACACCAGTCCCTTTGCCGGGACCGAAGGGCAGTACGTCACCTCGCGCCACCTGCGCGCGCGGCTGTTCAAGGAAATGCAGACCGACGTTTCGCTGCGCGTCGAGGATACCGAGACCACCGACGCGTTCCGGGTATCCGGCCGCGGCGAGCTGCATCTTTCGATCCTGATTGAAACCATGCGGCGGCAGGGATATGAATTCGCGGTCACCAAGCCGATGGTGCTGTACAAAACCATCGACGGCGTGAAGCATGAACCGATGGAGAAGCTGATCTGCGACGTGCCCGGAGAATACGTGGGCGCGGTCATCGAAAAGCTGGGCCACCGCAAGGGAACCCTGCTGGCCATGCACGGAGACGACCGCATGCGCCTGGAATTCTCGATTCCTTCCCGCGGCCTGTTCGGGTATCGGCCGGAATTCATGACGGATACCCGGGGAGAAGGCGTGATGAACGCGGTGTTCGACGGATACGAGCCGTACAAGGGCGATATTCCGAGCCGTGTTTCCGGGTCCCTGGTCGCGTTCGAAACCGGAGAGACCACCAGCTACGCGATGTTCTACGTGCAGGACCGCGGCGAACTGTTCATCACTCCGGGCACGAAGGTGTATTCCGGCATGATCGTCGGCAGAAACAGCCGCCCCGGCGATATCGACGTAAATGTGTGCAAAAAGAAGCACCTGACGTCGATCCGCAACGCGGCCGGCGCGGAGGAGACCTACAAGGTTACCAACATTCGCATCCCGACGCTGGAAGAGGCGCTTGAGTTCATCAGCGACGACGAACTGGTGGAAATCACCCCCAAGTCTTTCCGGATGCGCAAATTTGAACTGAATGCCGAGCAGCGCAAGAAGAACCTGGCGCACATGAAGGACAAATGACCATCGAGCGCATCGAACTGAATAATTACCGCAATTACACCCGGGCACAGGTTGAACCCTGCCCGGGCATTACAGTATTCATCGGGCCGAACGCGCAGGGAAAGACGAATCTTCTCGAAGCGGTGTACCTGTGCTGCACCGGGCGCTCCCACCGCACCCGCGTGGACCGGCAGCTGATTCGCTGGGAAAGCGACAGGGCGAGGGTCCATATCGTTTGCCGGCGAAAGGACGGCCCGCATGAGGTGGAAATCCTGCTGGATCCGCAGGAGAAGAAGCAGGTGCGGGTCGGCGGCAAGAGCATCGCCCGTTCCGGCGAACTGATGGGACACGTCAACGGCGTGCTGTTCGCGCCGGAGGATCTGCGCATGGTAAAGGACGGCCCCGCAGAGCGCAGGCGCTTTCTGGATATGGAGCTGAGTCAGATTTCCCCCGCCTACTACTACAATCTGCAGCGCTACAACCGCGCCCTGAAGCAGAGAGGCGCGCTGCTGCGGACCGGTTCCGCGTCGGCAGCGCAGCTGGACGTCTGGGACGGGCAGCTTTGCGCCTGGGGAGCGAAGATCATGCTGGCCCGCCGGGATTTCATCATCCGGCTGGGCGAAAGGGCCGGGAAAATCCACGACGGCATATCCGGCGGAAAGGAAGCGCTGCGCTGCGAATACAAAACCCAGGTGGCGCCGGACAAACCGGAGGATGCCCTGCGGGAGAGCCTTGCGGAAGAGCTCCTGCGCGCCCGCGAGGAGGACCTGCGCCGGCAGATCAGCACCGTGGGGCCGCATCATGACGACATGGTGCTGAAACTGAACGGCACCGACGTGCGCGCCTTCGGATCCCAGGGGCAGCAGCGCACCTGCGCTCTGTCGATGAAGCTGTCGGAACTGCAGGTGATGCGGGATGCGACCGGAGAATACCCGGTTCTGATGCTGGACGACGTGATGAGCGAACTGGATCCCGAGCGCAGGAGACAATTGCTGGGGCAGCTGGACGGCGTTCAGACCATGATCACCTGCACCGACCTGGAGGATCTGGCCGGAGCGCCGGTCGGGCGGCGTTACCGCGTTGAAAACGGATCCGTGCGCGAAGCTTGAACCGCTGTCCCGAATGTGTTATGATAAGGAGTGAAAGCGCCCGTGCGGCTGGACAAGCGAGTGACCATGAGCGGCATGAGCCGTTCCGAGGCGCGCAAGGCGATCCGGGAAGGGCGCGTTAAGGTGAACGGCGCCTCTGCCGCGGATCCGGGAATGACGGTTGAGGACAGCTGCCCGGTCACGGTGGACGGCGCGCCGATAACGGCGTTTGTTCCGCTGCACTGCATGCTCAACAAGCCTGCCGGCGTCGTCAGCGCCAGGGAGGACGCGCGGTTCCGGACGGTGTTCGACTGTCTTCCGCCGGGCGTTTCGATGCGGCGGGATCTGGTCTGCGTCGGCCGGCTCGATCGGGACGTCACCGGGCTGCTGCTCTTTACGACGGACGGCGAACTGGCGCACCGGCTGATTTCGCCCAGGTGGCGCGTCCCGAAGGTCTACCGCGCATGGGTGGACGGAACGCTGCGCGATGAACACGTGGGCCGTTTCGCCGCGGGAATTGACCTGGGGGATTTCACGGCCCGGCCCGCGGCGCTTCGCATCGTCGAAAGCGGTGCCGAAAGCATCGCGGAACTGACGGTTTGCGAAGGCAGGTTTCATCAGGTAAAGCGGATGTTCGAAGCCGTCGGCTGTCCGGTCACCCGGCTGCACCGGCTTCGGGAGGGGGCTGTCGTCCTGGATGCGAACCTGGCTTCCGGCGGGAGCCGGGAACTGACCGAAGCGGAAATCGAAAGCCTGTACGCGGATACCCATCTGTCTGCGCCTGTCTGACGGAGCATCCGCAATTCCGCAGCCATTGCACAAGGAGTCATTATGGCCGATCATTATTATACGGCGGAACCCGCCAGCGAAAGCCGTCCGGTTCGGATCGAACAGCAGATGTTCGGGCAGAAGTTCGTATTTACCACCGATCACGGCGTGTTTTCCCGGGACGGCGTCGATCCCGGCACCGCGCTGCTTGCGAAGTCGGTGCCGCCGCTGAGCGGGCGGGTGCTGGATCTCGGATGCGGCTGGGGGGCGCTGGGCATTCCGCTGGCGAAGATCAACCCCGGCGCGCACTTTGTTCTGTCCGATGTGAACAGGCGCGCCGTGCAGCTGGCGCGCGACAACGCGCGGGCCAACGGATTGTCCAATCTGGAGGTCGTGGAAAGCGACGGATTCGGGCAAATCGAAGGGAGCTTCGACGCGATCCTGTCCAATCCGCCGATCCGCGCCGGGAAACAGGTGCTTCTTTCGCTGTTCGCAGAGGCGTACGCGCGCCTCAGCGCGGGAGGATCGCTGTACCTGGTGATTCGGACCCAGCAGGGCGCCGCGTCCTACCTTCGGTTTCTGCAGGCCCTTTCCCCGGCCGCGTCCGTCATCGCGCGCGGCGGCGGGTATCGCATACTGCACTTGAGAAAGGAAGAGAGATGACATGAAGCAAAACCGTCTGAACCGGGTGCTGGAGTACATGGCGCAGGAGAAGCTCCCGCAAATCCTGGTCACGTCCACCGAAGCGGTCTATTATCTGACCGGATTGTGGATCACCCCCGGCGAACGCATGCTGGTGCTGAAGGTGTCGCCGGAGGGCTGTGCGCTGTACGGCAACCGGCTGTTCGCGCTGGAAGGCCTGACCGGGGATCTGCCGCTGATCGAGTACGATGATACCGACGATCCGGTCGCGCTGCTGGCGGACGGGCTGAAGGACGGCCCGGTGGGCATCGACAAAAACTGGCACAGCCATTTCGCGATCCGGCTGATGCAGAAAAAACGGTCGCTGGAGCTGCGCCTGGGCTCCGGACCGGTGGACACGGCCCGCATGTACAAGGACGAGGAGGAAATGAACGCGATGCGCGCTTCCTCGCGCCTGAACGACCGGGTTGTGGATTGGCTTCCGGAAACGCTGAAAACCGGAGATACGGAATTGGGGGTCGGCAGGCGCTATCTGGAGCGCGGGGCGGAACTCGGCGCTCAGGGCGGAAGCTTTGACCCGCTGGTTTGCTTCGGCGCGAACTGCGCGGAGCCGCATCACGGCACGGACAATACCGAACTCAGGCCGGGCAGTGCGGTGATTCTGGATCTGGGATTCACGCTGAATCACGCGGCCAGCGATATGACGCGCACCGTGTACTTCGGCGAACCGGATGACGAATTCAAGCGGGTATACGACATCGTCAAGGCGGCGAACGCTGCCGGGCGCGCGGCGGTTCGTCCCGGCGTGCCGGTGGCGGATGTGGACAGGGCCGCTCGCAAGGTCATCGAGGACGCCGGCTACGGCCCGAACTTCCTGCACCGCACCGGTCACGGCATCGGCATCGAAGTGCACGAGCCGCCGGATATCAGCCGCTCCAGCAGCGCGGTCTGCCGCCCCGGCATGACCTTCTCGGTCGAACCGGGCGTTTACCTGCCGGGCAGGTTCGGCGTGCGGGTGGAGGATCTTGTGGCGGTCACCGAGGACGGCTGCGAGACGCTGAACCAGCTGAGCCGTGAACTGAAGATCATCAGGCCCTGAGGCCGGTTTTCGCTGAACAACAGCTCCGCCGCCGCGCGTCTTTTGCGCGGCGGCGGAGATTCTTTCACGGTCCGCTGCGGTCCGGGCGCTTGAGCGCGCCTGTTTATCCCTCAAAAGCCTTGCTGAACTGGGTTTCGTACAGCCGCTGATAGGTTCCGCCGGCCTGCACCAGATCCTTGTGCTGGCCGCGCTCCACGATGACCCCGTCTTCGACCACCAGGATTTCGTCCGCTGCTAGGATCGTGGAGAGCCGGTGGGCGATCAGGATCGAAGTCCTTTCCTCGACCAGCGGGTTGATGGCCTGCTGAATGGCGGCTTCGGATATGGAATCCAGCGCAGAGGTCGCCTCGTCAAAGATCAGCAGCGCCGGGTTCTTCAGCAGCACCCGCGCGATGGAAATGCGCTGCTTCTCGCCGCCGGACAGCTTGAGGCCGCGGTTGCCCACCATCGTGTCCAGGCCGTCCGGCTGGCGCTCAATGAAATCGAGGATGTTTGCCTTTTTGCAGGCTTCGATCATATCGGCTTCTGTGGCGTCCGGACAGGCGTAGAGCAGGTTTTCGCGAATGGTGCCGTTGAACAGGTAGGTTTCCTGGGTAACCACGCCGATCTGCTCCCGCAGCGAATGCAGGGAGATATCCCGCACGTCGTGTCCGTCGAACAGCACCCGGCCTTCCGTGGCGTCCCACAGCCTGGGGATAGGTTGACGATCGTGCTTTTTCCGCTCCCGCTGGGCCCGACGATGGCCACGCAGTCCCCGCTGCGCAGTTCGAAATTGATGTCCTTGAGGATTTTCCGCTCCCCGTCGTAGGAAAAGCCGACGTGCTCGAAGCGCACCTCGCCTCTGGTATTCGCTTTTGTGATCTCCAGCGCGTTTTCCCTGTCGCTGATTTCCGCCGGCATATCGAAATAGTCGAAAATGCGCGTGAACATCGCCATGGAGCGGATCCAGTCCACCTGGATGTTGAGCAGGCTGTTTACCGGCCCGTACATTCTTCCGAGCAGCGCCACCAGCACCGTGATATCGCCGACGGTCAGGCTGCTGTCGTGGCGCATGATCAGAATGCCGCCCACCAGATACAGAAGCATCGGGCCGATGTTGGTCAGCGTGTTGAGAACCACAAAGAACCAGCGGCCTGCCATTCGCTCCCGGATGTTCAGCCGGATCATTCTGCCGTTGGCTTCCCGGTAGCGGTCGAACTCGTGCTTTTCCCTGCCGAACAGCTTGACCAGCAGCTGCCCGGATACGGAAAGCGTTTCGTTCAGGATGCCGTTGATTTCGTCGTTGCATTCCTGTGCTTCTCCGGCCAGCTTCCAGCGCGTTTTGCCGGCCATGCGGGTCGGCAGGGTGAACAGCGGCACGACGACGATGCCCACCAGCGCCAGAATCCAGTTCTTCCGGAACATGGCGATCACCGCGGCCACGAGCGTAATCGAGTTCGAAAGAATGGAGGTGAAAGTGCTGGTGATGACGGATTCCACGCCGGATATGTCGCTGGTCATGCGGGTGATGATGTCCCCCTGGTTCGCAGTGGTGAAAAACCGCTGGGACATGCGCTGCAGGTGGCGGAACATCTGGTTTCGCATGTCGTAGGAGATGTGCTGCGCGATCCAGTTGTTCAGATAGCTTTCCGCGACGCCGATCAGGTTGGAGTCCAGATTCAGCGCCAGCGAGATCAGGATCAGGCGGATCAGCGTGCCCAGAGTCCTGCCGATCAGGCCGTCGTCGATCATTTTGCCGGTCAGGATCGACGGAAACAGGCTGCACACGGAGGAAACGCACAGACAAACCAGCACCAGCGCCAGCTGTTTCCAGTACGGCCGCAGATAGGATAGAATGCGGGTGAGGAGCGCTTTGGTGACCTTGGGACTGTTCTTCTTTTCTTCGTCGGTCAGGAACCCTCTTCTCATCGCGCCGCCGAAGCCGCGTGGCTGCATACCGGTCATCTCCTTCCGATCGCCCGTTCGGCGCAAAAAGCGCGCGGGCAGATGGCGCTTGCGTGTGACGCGCCGGGATGAATTCTTTGGATCCGGCCGCCGGCCTTGCGGGCCGGGCACGGCGCAGACCGCGTTTATCGGCGCGGCCCGGGATCGCTGCTGCTTTTGGACGGCTTGCGGGCGGCTCCCTCCACCACGCCTTCAGAGCGGGCGACGGCGCCGATGGTTCGGAAGAAGCAGCGCGCGTCGGTCGCAAAGGAGAGATTTTTCACGTATTCGCCGTCCAGGCGCGCTTTGACGGGAATCGGAAGCTCATCCCGCCCGCTGATCTGGGCAAGTCCCGTCAGCCCGGGCCGGACGCTGTTGGCGCCGTACTTTTCCCGCTCCGCGATCAGGTCGTCCTGATTCCACAGCGCGGGCCGCGGGCCGACCACGCTCATATCGCCCTTCAGAATATTGATCATCTGGGGCAGCTCATCCAGCGAGGTTTTCCGCAAAAACGCTCCGCTTTTCGTGATGTAGGCATCCGGGTTCTCGAGCATATGGGTCGGCATATCGTGCGGGGTATCGCTGCGCATCGTGCGGAACTTCAGGATCGGGAAGGTCTCCAGATCCCGACCGATCCGCTGCTGGCAAAAGAATACCTTGCCCGGTGAGTCCAGCCGAATCCAGACCGCGATGATCAGGAACAGCGGGGAAAGCAGGGCCAGCCCGAGCGCGGACAGCAGAATATCCAGAATTCTTTTGATATACCGTCTGTACAATGACCTCATCCTTTCGGATTACAGATCCATTTCCCAAGTGCGGAACGTTTCCACGCCGTTCACGGCTTCTTCTGTCAGGCGCTCGCCGTCGATCAGGGCTTCGGCCTTTTCCAGGTCCTCAATCCGCGGCCTGGTGGACGGGTGGCGGGGCGTAAACACCGTGCAGCAATCCTCGTAAGGGAGAATGGAGGTGTCGTAGGTTCCGATCGCGGTTGCGATGTCGATGATCTCCAGCTTGTCCAGGCCGATCAGCGGGCGGAAAACCGGCATGTTCACGGCGGCATCGGTGCATACCAGCGCTTCCATCGTCTGGCTTGCGACCTGGCCCAGGCTCTCCCCGGTGATCAGCGCCTGGCAGCCGTTCGCCCGCGCGACCCGTTCGGCGATGCGCATCATGTACCGCCGCATCAGCACCGTGCCCAGCTCATCCGGGCATTTTTCGTGGAGCTGCATCTGAAGCTCGGTGAAGGGAACCACGTGCACCAGCATGCCGTTTCCGTATTCCCCCAGTTCCTTTGCGAGCTTCAGCACCTTTTCCTTCGCGCGTTCGCTGGTGTAAGGGAACGAATAGAAGTGCACCGCCTGCACCATTACGCCGCGATTCATGATCTGGTAGCCGGCCACCGGGCTGTCGATCCCGCCGGACAAAAGCAGCATCGCCTTGCCGCCGGTGCCCATCGGCATTCCGCCCACTGCGGGAATCTCCTCGACGCAGAGATACGCGTGGTCCCGGATTTCCACGTTCAGTTTGTGCTGGGGATGGTGCACGTCCACCTTCAGCGCGGGATTGGACTCCAATACCCGCCCCCCGATCTCGGCGGCCAGCTGCATGGAATCCAGCGGAAACGTTTTGTCGGAACGCCGGCCGAAAACCTTGAAGGTTCCCTGCTTTCCGCGCATCATATCCTCCGCGGCCAGGCAGATCGATTCGAGATCCTTTTCCATTTCGACGGCGGGGGAAACCGAGTGCACACCGAACACCTTTCGCACGCGCTGGGCGCAGGCGTCAAAATCCGGCGCGTCCGCCACGTAGATGCGCGAATCGCTCAGCCAGACCCGGCCGCCCAGCGGCTCCACCGCCCGCCGAACGTTCGCGACCAGCTTTTTCAGAAAATACGGGCGGTTCAGGCCTTTCAGGTGTACCTCGCCGAAACGCACCAACAGCACTTTGCGCATATCATTTCCTCCTGAATCGTTTGAGCAGTTCATACGCTTTGCCGGCCTGCTCCGCCGCATACAGGATCTCTTCTTCCGATGTATGCGGGGAAAGCGAAAAGCGAAGCGCACCTTCGCAGTCGTTTGCGGGGACGCCCATGGCCAGCAGCACCGGGCTCAGCTTGCGTTTTTTGGAAGAACAGGCGGAACCGGTGGATACGTAAACGCCCGCTTCCTCCAGCGCGTGCAGAAGCACCTCTCCCCGCACACCGGGGAATGTAAGGTTGAGAATGTGCGGCGCGGCGTCTTCGGGAAGCGGCCCGTTGATCCGGACGTCCGGAATGCGGCTGCGGATTTCGCCGAGAAGCAGCGCTTTCCGCGCTGCCAGAACGTCCGCGGCGTTTCCGGGCATTGCGCGAATCGCGGCGCCCAGCCCGATGATGCCCGGCGTGTTCTCCGTTCCGGAACGCAGCCCGCCTTCCTGGCCGCCGCCCAGCGCGCGGGGCTTCAGGCGAACGCCGCTGCGGATCCAAAGGGCGCCGACGCCCTTCGGCCCGTGAATCTTGTGCCCGGACAGCGTGTACAGATCGGCCAGAGACGCCTGCATCGGAACCCGCAGAAAGCCCTGTACGCCGTCGACGTGAAACAGGGCGCCGGGGCAGAGGGACCGCAGCATCGCCGACAGCCTCGCGAGATCCGGCATTGCGCCGGTTTCGTTGTTGACCTGCATGCAGGACAGCAGAGAAACGCCCTCGCGCATCGCGCCTTCGACCGTCTCCCATACCGGCTGGCCCTGGCGGTCCACCGGGAAACGGATCACGGTGTGTCCCGCCGCTTCCAGCGCTTCGCACGCGCCGAGAACGGACGGGTGCTCTGTTTGAGAGACCAGAATGCGCTGAGGCCCGTGCATCGCGCTGACGCTGCCGATGATTGCCAGGTTGTTGGCCTCCGTGCCCCCGGAGGTGAATACCACCTGCCCCGACGGGGTGTGAAGGGCCTGCCGGATCTCGTTTCGGCAGGCGTTCATGGCTTTTTCCGCGCGCATGGCCGGCGCGTACAGGGAAGAAGGATTGAAGTATTCCTCCCGCAAAGCCTGTTCCATGGCTTCGACGACTTCTATAGACGACTGTGTGGTGGCGCTGTTGTCCAGATAGGCGATCATTTGCGATTTTCCTCCGCTTGGGACTGCCGGGATCTTGCACGGGATTCTGCCTTTCGGATCGGCAAAAGAACCCGCGTTTTTACCCGCGTTACGGTTGCAGTCTTTTCCAACACGTGCTATTATATCATAATCGAACATTTCCGGAACGGAATTCTTGTGAATTTCCGGCAAACGGCCTGCGAAGGACTGCCGGATCAATACGCGGGAGGGAAATCATTGAACTGTACCCATTGCGGCGCCCGGAACCATCGCTCGGCCGTGGTCTGTAAGAAATGCGGCCGCGCGCTGAAAGCGAAGCGCGTGCCCGAAAAAGCCGTCGAAGAAAAGGAGCCGGAGAAGACGGCGGCACAAAAGGCCGTGAGTATCGCCGTGAAGACGTTTTTCTTTGCGGTTACGGCGGTCCTGTTCGGGTTCCTGTTCTATCGCGCTTACTATTGGTTCCAGGATTGGTGGCTTGCGCGTTCGTATTCGTCCGGGCGGCTGAAGGAGCCGCTGGTTGAAGAGATGACGATGGACGACGGCCAGCAGGGGCATGCGATCACGTTTTTCGGCAACGACGGCGATCAGCTGTTCGTGGCCGAGCTCGGACGAAGCTACCTGTTTGCCGGCGGCATGACGCGCATTGAGGTTCCCGACAGCAACTGGTTCGACGAGCATCCGGAGGACGTGGAAAGCGCGTATGTCACATTGACCCCGATTGTGCGGACAAACGGCGGCGCCGAGGTGGAGATTCCGGTGATGGAACTGGATATCGATGCGCCGGATTCGCCGCTGACGCTGGTCGATCCCGCCAGCGACTGGTCGCAGGTGGTAACGTCGATCTATCCGCTGTCGGTGCGCGTCGTTCCCGGGTCGGAGGTCCTGATCGGAGGAGAAGACGTAACCGACACCGTGGATTTTCAAGGCAATCTGACGGTCAATATCAACGTGTACCCGCAGGGCGACAACCAGGTTTCGATTCTGGTCAGCACGCCGCATCACAGACAGACGCGCAGGGACCTGATCCTGTATCGCGAGTATCAGGAAATCAATCTGGAGCCCAGCCTCAACCTGGTCAAGAGGACAAACAAGGACACGATGACGGTGACCGGAACCGTCGATCCGGAGGCGGTTTTCTCGGTGGATACCGATTACGTGCCGGGATCCGTATCCGTGGACGCGACGGGCAAATTCAAGTTTACCGCGAAGCTGAAGGAAATCGGCGACAATACGATCACCTTCCGCGCGTCGCAGGCAGGGAAACAGGACTCGGTCGTTTCGATCTCCTGCTACTATGTGCCGCCCTACAACACCTATGTCAACAAGGCGTGGGCGATGGATTATCAGCAGCTCAGCCTGTACTACGAAACCTGGATCGGCAGGATCTTCCTGTGCAGGGGGCCTGTTGTCGATGTCCGCACCGTTGACGGGAACCAGCAGCTGATCATGAACGTGGGAAGCGAAACCGAACCCAATTATGTGATTCTGGACAATTACTCGACCATTACGGAACCTGTCATCGGCCAGGAATACCGCGCGTATTCGGATGTGCTGGGCAACCTGTACTACGACGAGACCGCGAGCTACTGCCCGCATCTCGCGGCGCGCTACATGGTGGCGGTTGAGGAGAACTGACGATCGCAGCGCTGCCTTTGCAGCCACGTACGTTCAAATGGAAGGCCGGGAACCTCGCGATGCGGAGGCTCCCGGCCGTTTTCGGCTGCTTGTGTGCCCCTCGGCGCGCGGGAGACGGGCGCGTCCCGCGGGCAAACGACATCTCTTTCATCCGTTATTTTTTCCAAAGAAGGACTCCTCTTCTTGCCCCGGAGCGCGAAATGGTATATAATATGGTGAATCATTGTATTTACCTCTGAAAGCGGGGCGATAAAATGGCCAGGGAACGTCGGACGTCGAACGTCGGCAAAATGGATTATTATGAATACAAACGCCAGCATGAGCTTCGGCTGATGAGCGAACGCGCGAAAAACAGGGCGGCGAATGAGGCGTCGCAGGAGGTCCCGGAAAAAACGGAGCAGGCAGCCCAGCAGGAAACCCATCTCGGCGAAAAGGGAGGATTCCTGAGCAGGGTAAAAAGCCTGGGCCGCAAGGGGCGCGAGGCGGTAAAGACGGTTGAGGACGAAGCGGAGGCCGAATTCGAAGAGGTTTCCGACGGCGCGCGCCGCGCAGTGCGCCGCGCTGCCGGACAGATCGAGGAGGCGGCGGACAAGGCCGAGAAGGCAGTGGAAGCCGCCGGCGAAACCGAGAGCGCCGTCCGGGAAAAGGCGAAGGAGCTTCTGAACAGCGTAACCGACGCGGTGGAAGCAACGCCGCTGGATTCCGCGGAAGATATCGTACAGGATGCGGCGGAGCAGAGCGAAGAGGATTCGGATGAAGAGCCGTCCTACGATGTCGCCGGGGATGAAGACGAGGAAGAGATGCAGATCGACAACCCGCTCGGCGAAGCCTGGCAGGGCCTGAAGCGGTTCGGAAGCCGGGCGTTCGGCAGACTGCATCGCAAAGCGGAGGACGAAGAAGAGAACTCTGACGGCGAAGCGCAGCAGGAGGGCGAAGAAGCGCCCGCCGATGCCGGCGACGCGGCGGAAGAGCCCGAAGAGGAAGCCGGGGAGAAAGAGGCCCGCGGCGGGTTCTGCCTTTTCGGACGCCGTTCCGGAAAGGCCGCGCGTCCGGCTGCCGAAGACGACGAGGATGACGACGAAGACGACGAAGACGACGATGCGGACGACGACGTGCCGCGCCGCTCCGGCGGTCTCCTGTCGCTGTTCCGCCGCCGCAAAGAGGACAAAGAGGAGCCGTCTGACGAAGAGGACGAGGAAGAGATTCCGGACGGGCCCGACGGCTCTTCCGGCGACCTGACGCGTCAGCTTACGGAAGCGATGGAGGAGGAGGGCGAGACGGTTTCCCGCCGTTCGCGCCGCGCGCGCAGGCAGGCCGCCGAACGCGCCGCCGTACAGGAAACCGAACCGGAAGAAGACGGGCAGGAGCCGGACGAAACCATGGAGCCTGACGTTTCGGGCGATACGGAGTACGAACCGGATGTGACGGAAGACGTGAGCGCACAGGCTGAGCCCGAAACCGTCGAAGAGCCGGAGGACGCGCAGGACGCGAATGCGGCGGAGCCGATCAAGCTGGTGGAGGATTATCCGATCGACGAGCCCACCAGGACCTACGGTGCGATGAGCGCTGAGGCGTATCCGGTGGACGAGCCCACCAAGGAATACGATCCCGCCAAGGTGCGCCGCATGGGAACCGAAGAGCATGCGGAAAGCCGGGCCTCCCGCCGTGCCAGAAGGGAGCAGGAAGCGGCCGAAGCCGAAGAAGAAACGCGCAGCGCCGCAGAAGAAGCGGCGGCTTCCGCGGAAGAATCCGGCGACGGGCAGCATGGTCTGTCCCGGCGGCTCAGGAGAGCGAAACGCGCCGAAACCGAGGCGGAGGAAGAAAAACCGCTGAGCCGCGCCGAACGCCGCAAAGCCCAGCGGGCCGCGGAGGCGGAAGAAGACGCGGAAGAACCGGAAGAGGAAGAAGAGCGGGAAGAAGAGGAAGCGGAACCGAAGAAAAAGCCGAAACGCCGTTTCGGCCTGCGCAGAAAGGCTGCCGCCGCGGAAAAAGCTCCTGAAGACGAAGAAGACGAAGAAGA
>JAFWEY010000091.1 GCA_017512675.1 Clostridia bacterium
AAAGAGATCCCGAACAGCTTCATTCCCGGACAGTTCGTGAACCCCGCGAATCCGGCGGTGCACAAAGCGACCACCGGCCCGGAAATCTGGAATGACACGGACGGCAGGGTGGACGTTTTCATCGCCGGCGTCGGAACCGGCGGCACGGTGACCGGCACGGGAGAATACCTGAAGGAGCAGAATCCCGACATAAAGGTCGTGGCCCTCGAACCCGAGGATTCGCCGGTGCTTTCGGAAGGCAGAGCCGGTTCCCACAGGATTCAGGGCATCGGGGCGGGATTCGTGCCGGCCGTGCTGAACACCGGGATTTACGACGAGGTATTTAAAGCGTCGAACCGGGACGCGTTTGAAACCGCGAAGCTTCTGGCGAAGAAAGAGGGCATTTCCGTCGGCATTTCCTCCGGCGCCGCGCTCTTCGGCGCCATCACGCTCGCCAAGCGCCCGGAGAACAAGGGAAAGGTCATCGTGGCATTGCTGCCGGACAGCGGCGACCGGTATTATTCCACACCGCTGTTCACGGACGATCAATAAAATCACGGCGGATTCCTTTCGATGCGGAGTTCGCCGGGAGAGCCGGGATGACTTACGATTGCACCGCCGGACGGGCGGGATCCCCGGGCAGTCGAATGGAGGGGGTGGCGCAGCGAGAGGGCAGTTCCTCTCCCCTGCGCCATTTGCCGTGCAGCGCCGCCGTTTCCGATTCTTCGATTGACATTTGACGAATTCCCGTATATACTATGATTGGTGCAGTTTCCCTTCGCTTTTCATTTTGCCGAATTGGAGGACCCGTTATGAGCAAACCGCACAGAAAATCTCTGCTTATCCTGGCAGTCGCGATAGCTATCCTGCTTCTCGGCGCCGGTGCCCAGGCCGCCGGCGTGATCAAAGTCACCTCCGTTTCGCTGGGCAGCAAGCTGCTGACCCTGGACCCCAGGCTCGGCACGTATCAAATGAAAGCGACCGTTAAGCCTGCCAACGCCACGTATCAGAACAAAACCTGGTCGAGCAGCAGCCCGGACATCGTTTCCGTGGATCAAAACGGCCTTCTGACGCTCAACCGCGAAGGCAGCGCGATCATTACCGTAAGCATGGTTCGGGGCGATAAAAAGGCGACCTGCCGGGTAACCGTCAAAAATCTGCCGATTCAGAACGTTTCCGTCAGCCCGGCGTCGGCAAAAATGCAGGTTGGAGACACCAGGGCGCTCCGCGCCGTCTTCTCCCCTGCGAACACCGGCGATGACAGGACCGTCTCGTGGGAGGTTCTGCCGGGCGGCGAGGAGATCGTTTCGGTCAGCGAAAGCGGCGCGGTCAAGGCACTGCGGAAAGGGAGCGCCACGGTACAGGCGACTTCCGCCGCCGGCGGGAAAACTGCGGTGAGCAAGATCACGGTTTCCGACGTGCCGGTCAGTTCCGTCGCCTTCGGCAAATCCGTAATCACCATCGACGAAGGGGAGGAATACCCCGCCTCTGTAACGGTCAAACCCGCCAACGCATCCTATCAGCCGAAAACCTATTCCTCCGCTTCCGCCATCGTGGAAATCGACGAAAACGGCGTCATCCACGGCCTGACTCCGGGCATCACCACCGTCACCGTTTCCTGCGGCGGCAAAAAAGGCACGGCGCAGGTCTGCGTGCGCGGCAGGGAAGTCGTCGTCACGATCAGCGCGGCCGGGGACGTGATTCTGGGCGGCGATCCGCGCAACAATTCGAAAGCCATCCAGCAAAGCGCGCTGCACAAGCCGGAGACGGCGTCCGTATGGCAGCAGAAGGACGCGGAAGGGAATCTGCTGTACGCGTATCCGTCTTACGCAACCCCCAAGTACTCGTCGCTCGCCGATTTCGATAACCTGATTTCCGAAAACGGCTACGATTATCCGTTCAAAAACGTCGCCTCCTATTTCCAGAATGACGACTTCTCCGTCATCAATCTCGAAGGAACGCTGACCAGCCCCCGCAAAGGAGCCAGCAAAACGTTCATTTTCCGCGGCCGGGGCGGCTACGCGAAGATTCTCGCGGATGCCGGCATCGAATTCTGTTCCTTCGCAAACAATCACACCTACGATTTCCTCGCATCCGGCGCCAGCAGCACGGTTTCGAATCTGAAGCAGTACGGCATCGGCAACTGCCGGCAAAGCACGACCGGGACCTACACGATTAAGACAAAGCTGAAGAATCTGAAGGTCGGGGTATGCGGCTACCAGACTCCGGCTACCTCCGGCTCCGTCAAATCCAGGGTCAAGCATCTGCGGAAAACCTGCGATATCGTGATCGTCAATTTCCACTGGTGCGATACGAAGGAATGGGCGACGTATCCGGCGCCGTCGGTGCCGAAGAAAAACAGGAGCCTGGCGCACGCGGCCATCGACGCCGGCGCGGATCTAGTGCTCGGCCATCACCGGCATGTGCTGAGCGGGCTGGAAATGTACAAGGGAAAGCTGATCGCCTACGATCTTTCCAATTTCATCGTCGGCATCAAGCATAAAAACAAGTTCCTGAACGGCTCGACGCGCACCGCAAACGGGCTGCTCGCCACCGATACCGCGGTCCTGCAGGTGCAGCTGGCCTGGAACGAAGCGGGTTTCCTGGAAACCCGGCAGGTCGGCATCGTACCCTGTACGGTCAGCACCTGTGAAGATCTGTATCCGACGGACAACCTGATGGGCAACAAGAACGCTCCGATCAGCCGCTGGCAGCCCGCGCCGCTGACCGGCGAGGAGGCGGAGCGGCTGATGGGCGCGATGCGCGCCATGTCGCCCGGCGTCGACATCGAACGCATTGACTGAAACGGCAGGCCGGCTTTTGATCAGCCGGCCTGCCGCAGAACGAACCGCGCCGCCGGATTCCGCCGTACCGGGCAATGACTCCGGCGATCCGCACCCGGGTGTTTTCCGCGATTCGCCGTCCGGCGAAACCGCCCTCCCGGATGCCCGACCAATGTGAAAGGGGTTCTTCCATGAAAAGAAAAGCATCACTGATCCTGTTCGTCGTTTTGGCGGGCCTTCTTCTCGCCGTTTCCGCCTCCGCGGAAGGGGCCGTCGCAAAGGCTGCCAAAAAACTCAGCATCAAGCCCGCCTCCGCCACGGTTTCTCCCGTCGGCAGCAACAGGACAGTAACACTGACCATTTCTTCGGCGACCGCCGAATGGGAGATCCTCTCCGGCGCGGATTACGTGACGATCACGCCTTCCGGCAAGACCTGCCTGGTCACCGCAAAGGCTTCCGGACGGGCGGTCATTCGCGGCACCAATCCGGCAACCGGAAATTTCGTAAAGGTTCCGGTGAAGGTCGCGGTGACGCCGGTCAAGAAGCTGAAAGGCCTGCCCGCGGCGCTGAAGGTGGATCAGCGGCTGGAATCCTACCAGTTCACAGCCTCCACGGTTCCGTCGAGCGCCACCTGGCAGGACATCACCTGGTCGGTTGCCGCGGACCCCGCGGGCACTCAGCCCACTTCGCTGGCGAAAATCGATCAGACCGGCAAGCTGACCTTCCAGGGCAGCCTTCCCGACGGCACCAAGGTTTTCGTTATCGCCGCCTCCCACTCCGGCGACGGCCAGACGGCGCGCAAGGCAAAATGCGCCGTGACGTTCCAGAACCTTTACGCCTCCAAAATCAAGCTCAGCAAGCCCAGCGCCATCCTCACCGCCAGGCATAACGGATACGACTCGGTACAGCTCAAAGCGGTTCTGACGCCAGCCGCTTCAAGCCTGTACGACCACGAAATCACCTGGACCTCCAGCAATCCCTCTGTCTGTTCGGTGGATCAGGACGGATTGGTGAGCGCCGACGGCGGAACCGACGGCGTAAGCATCATCACCGCCTCCGTGAACGGCGCGGGCGGCAAGCTGAAAGCCAGCTGCAGGGTTACCGTGAAGGCGATCAGGGTGAACACCTTCAAGCTCGTGACGACGGACTCGCTGGCGATCTCGCCCGGGGAATCCTCCAAACTCGAAACCTCCATCGCGCCGTCCTCCGCCACGTATCAGGATGTCACCTGGTCCTCCGCGGATTCTTCCATCGCCAGCGTCGACTCCTCCGGCACCGTCACCGGCAAAAAGCGCGGCAGGACCGTCGTCACCGGCTCTGTGGACGGCGGAAGGAAGACCGTCACCTGCAACATCATCGTTCGGGATCCCTCCGCGCTCAAAAAAGTGACCGTCAGCTTTGGCGGGGACGTGGTGCTGGGCGGCGATACGCGCAAGGGCACGACATCGACGCAGGCCCGGTTTGAATCCACGTTCACAAAAGGCGGCAAGCCGGATTACGATTACACGTTCAAGCTGCTGAAGCCGGTTTTCGAAAAGGATGACCTTACGCTGGTAAACCTGGAATGCGGGATCACGACCAACAACAACAGCTCCCGCAAGCGCACCTCTGACAGCAAGACCTATGAATTCGTGGGAAAACCGTCGTATCTGAACATCCTGAACAGCGCTTCGGTCGAGATGGTTTCCATGGTCAACAATCACTCCAACGACCTGGGAAGCTTTCACAACACGAAAGTCAACCTGAAGTCCTACGGCATCAAATTTGTGGGAAACGGCGCGGATTTCGGCATATTCAGCGCCAACGGCGTAACCATCGGCGTATGCGGCTACCAGACGCCCGCCACCACCGCTCAGATTGCCAAGCGCGTAAAGGCCTGCAAGGCCAAGTGCGACGTGTGCATCATGTTCTTCCACTTCTGCGACGTGAAGGAGCATGAGCACAAGATTCAGTCCTCTCAGGTCCGGCAGGCCCACGCGGCGGTCAACGCCGGCGCGGATCTGGTGATCGGCTGCCATCCCCATGTCCTCAGCGGCGTGGAGCTGTACAAGGGCGTCAACATCTTCTACGATCTCGGATCGCTTGTCAGCCCCGGAAAGAACTTTTTCAAGCACACGATGATCGCGCAGATCGATTTCCTCGTGGACACGCAGGCGGATTACGTGGAAACGACAACTCCCAGAGTCTATCCGGTGGTCACCTGCAAACAGACGCTCGCCGGAGTCGCGGGCGATAACGACTGCCAGCCGGTTCTGCTGGACAAGAGCAATCCGGAGCACGCCGCCTCTTACAACAAGGTCAAGAGCATCATCACGCAGTATTCCGGTTCTCCGAAGATTACCCGCGCGGCACCCCTCGAGTGGCCGTAACCGGAAATCCCGTTCCGCGCCCGGACAAACGCCCGGGCGCGTTTTTCATCCGCCTATGTTTCAAAGGCCCGGCAGCCCGCGCGCTTACGCGCTGCCCGGCAAAAGAGCGATCCCCGCAGAAGCGAAATTGCCGAACATTCCACGGGTTTTTACGCAAAGAATTCACCAAAAGTGCGATTGACACATACAGATCCCTATGCTATAATGTGTGAAATTCTCAGGGGTGCGGGGATATAGGGGATATAAATGATAAAATCGATTCTGATCCCGAATGTATTTGCGAAAGGCATGGTTCCGGTTCGAATTAGCCGGCTTGGCAATGCCTCTGAAAATCATGCGCAGAGTGGTTCGGGAACCGCGCGATAAGCACCGCAGCCAACGAAGAACCTGCAGCCTGGTTTTCAGGCCGCAGTTTTTTTTACGAAACAGCTTTCAAAGCGGCACTTTGGGGAGGGATCATTGCCTATGGAAATGACCGGCGCCAGGATACTGATGGAATGCCTGCTGGAGCAGGGCGTGGATACCATATTCGGTTATCCCGGCGGCACCATTCTGAACGTCTATGACGAAATGTACAATTACGGCGAAAAGGTTCGGCATATCCTCACCGCGCACGAGCAGGGCGCCTGTCACGCTGCGGACGGCTATGCCCGTTCCACCGGAAAGGTCGGGGTTTGCTTCGCCACCTCCGGTCCCGGTTCCACCAACCTGGTAACCGGCATCGCCACCGCGTATCTCGATTCTTCGCCGATCGTCTGCATCACCTGCAACGTTTCCACCGACCTCATCGGCAAGGATTCCTTTCAGGAAGTCGATATCACCGGCGTCACGATGCCCATCACCAAATGCAATTTTCTGGTTCGTTCCATCGAAGAGCTCGCGGACGTGGTGCGGGAGGCCTTCGCCATCGCCCGCAGCGGACGGCCGGGCCCCGTATTGATCGATATTCCGAAAAACATCACCGCGCAGAAGACCGAATTCGTCTCGCTGCCCCGCAAGGAGCACGGCGGAACCGGGCGCCTCGGCGAACTGATGAAGCGGGCGACGCTGGATTTCAAGCCGGCGAAGCCGGATGAAAACGACATCGAAAAGCTGGTTCAGATGTTCAAGGAATCCCGCAAGCCGATGCTCATCTGCGGCGGCGGCGTGGTGCGCGCCCGGGCGCAGGAGGAGATGGAAGCGCTGGCGGACCGGATGGACGCTCCTGTGGCCATCACCGTGATGGGCGGCGGCGGCTTCCACGGCCGCAATCCGCTGACCACCGGCATGATCGGTATGCACGGATCGCAGGCCTCCAACATGGCGGTGGACGCGTGCGACCTGCTGGTCGCCATCGGCTGCCGCTTCTCCGATCGCGTGGCGCTCAAGCCGGACAGCTTCGCGCGCAACGCGAAGATCGTGCAGATCGACATCGATCGCTCCGAAATCAACAAAAACGTGCGGACCGATCACCACATCGTCGGCGACGCGCGTCAGGTTCTGCGCGCGCTGCTGGACCGCCTGCCGGATCAGATGTATCATCCGGAATGGAAGCAGTACGTGTTCTCCTTCAAAACCGAAACCGAATACGACGAAGTGCAGGGCCGCCTCACCCCCTGGCAGGTGCTCTCGTGCGTGGCGCGCATTCTGCCGCAGGATACGATCGTATCCACCGACGTCGGGCAGCATCAGATGTGGGCCATCCAGCATTTCCACTTCGATTATCCCGGACAGCTTCTGACCTCCGGCGGTTTCGGCACGATGGGCTTCGGCCTGGGCGCCGCGATCGGCGCGCAGGTTTCCCACCCGGACAAATGCGTGGTGCATATCACCGGCGACGGCAGCTTCCGGATGAACCTGAACGAGCTTGCCACCGAGCAGTACTATCAGCTGCCCATCATCCACGTGGTTTTCAACAACGGAACGCTGGGCATGGTTCGCCAGTGGCAGACGCTGATCTACAACAAGCATTATTCGCAGACGACGCTTGACCGTGCTCCGGATTTCGTCAAGCTGGCAGACGCTTTCGGGCTGTCCGGAAAGCGGGTCACAAACGAGGCCGAGCTGGAATGCGCGCTCCACGAAGCGCTCTCCTGCGGCCACGGATACATTATCGACTGCGCGATCGACATGGACGAAATGGTGCGTCCGATGGTCGGCGGCGGCAGTCACATCACCCAGTTCATGATCAACTGAGGAGGGCAGCGCGATGAACGAACAAATTCGCCGTACACTGTCGGTGCTGGTCGACAACGAAGCCGGCGTACTTTCCAGGGTCGCCCGCCTGTTCTCCGGCAAGGGCTACAACATCGAATCTCTGGCCGTCGGCACCACCGACGATCCGGCTGTTTCCCGCATTACCATCGAGGTCGTAACGCTGGAAGACCAGGCAAACCTGCTCTGCAACCAGCTCAGAAAGCTGGTCTGCGTCCACTCCGTGAAAATTCTGGTTCCGGAGCACGCGATCCGCCGCGAGCTGGTGCTCATCAAGGTATTCTGCAGCGCCGCCGAAAAGCGCAACGAGATTCTGCAGATCGCCAATATCTTCCGCGCCTCGATCATCGACGTATCCAAGTCGTCCATCACGCTGGCCGTGATCGGCGACGAAACCAAGACCACGGCCATCGAGGGCCTTTTGAGCGAGTTTGGCATCCTCGAACTGGTGCGCACCGGAACGGTGGCGCTGGAGAGGGGTCTGTATACCATCGACGAACAAACCAAGGAAAAAGGAGAGTTTGACTATGGCAAAAATGTACTACGAGAAGGACTGTGATCTGAACAAGCTGGACGGCAAAAAGATCGCCATCATCGGCTACGGCTCTCAGGGCCACGCACACGCGCTGAACCTGCGCGACTCCGGATGCGACGTCGTCGTCGGCCTGCGGAAGGGCGGAAAATCCTGGCCCATCGCAGAGAAGGACGGCTTCACCGTGCTGCCGGTCGCCGAAGCTGCCAAAGCGGCTGACATCATCATGATCCTGATCAACGACGAAGCACAGGCCGCCATGTACAAATCCGAAATCGCTCCGAATCTGACCGACGGCAAAGCCATTGCCTTCGCGCACGGCTTTAACATCCGCTACAAGCAGATCGTGCCGCCGGCAGGCGTCGATGTATTCATGGCCGCTCCGAAGGGCCCCGGCCACACGGTGCGTTCCACCTACGTCGCCGGCAAGGGCGTTCCCTGCCTGGTCGCCGTGGAGCAGAACGCCACCGGCAAGGCGCTGGATATCGCGCTGGCCTACATCGCCGGAATCGGCGGCGCGCGCGCCGGCATCATGGAAACCACGATGCACGACGAAACCGAAACCGACCTGTTCGGCGAGCAGACCGTTCTGTGCGGCGGCGTAGTCGACCTGATGCGCTGCGGCTTCGAAACGCTGGTGGAGGCCGGCTACGAGCCCGAAAACGCGTACTTCGAGTGCATCCACGAGATGAAGCTGATCATCGACCTGATCAACAAGGGCGGCGTCGCGGCGATGAACTACTCGATTTCCGACACCGCGGAATTCGGCGAATACGTCTCCGGCCCGCGCGTCCTGCCCTATGAGCAGACCAAGGCCAACATGAAGGCGGTGCTGAAGGACATCCAGGACGGCACCTTCGCCGACCGCTGGATCAGCGAAAACCAGACCGGGCGCTGCTTCTTCAACAGCAAGCGCGAACAGCTGGCAAAGCATCCGATGGAAGTGGTCGGGCGCCGTTTGCGCGAGCAGATGCTCTGGAAGAACGACACTGACCTCGACAGCGCCAGCAACTGATTCAATACCGATGCGCCGGACGGCAAACTGCTGTCCGGCGATTTGACAAGGAGGTCCGATACATGCTTTCCGATCAAGTGAAAATCGGCGTGGAACGCGCCCCGAACCGTTCTCTTCTGTATGCCCTCGGCTACACGGACGAGGAGCTCCAGAAGCCGCTGATCGGCGTCGTGTCGTCCTATAACGAGATCGTTCCCGGTCACATGAACCTGGACAAAATCGCTGACGCGGTCAAGGCCGGCATTCGCGCGGCGGGCGGCACGCCCGTCATGTTCCCCGCCATCGCCGTGTGCGACGGCATCGCGATGGGGCATGTCGGCATGAAGTATTCCCTGGTCACCCGCGACCTGATTGCCGATTCCACCGAAGCGATGGTCATCGCGCACCAGTTCGACGGCCTCGTGATGATTCCCAATTGCGATAAAAACGTGCCCGGCCTTCTGATGGCAGCCGCGCGGCTGAACATCCCGACGATCTTCTGCTCCGGCGGCCCGATGCTGGCCGGACGTCTGGAAGATGGAAGGCGCACCTGTCTGAGCCATATGTTCGAGGCGGTCGGCGCCTATCACGCCGGCACCCTGGATGCGGACGGCGTCAAGGAATACGAAGAAAACGCCTGCCCCACCTGCGGCAGCTGCTCCGGCATGTACACCGCCAATTCGATGAACTGCCTGACCGAGGCCATCGGCATGGCGCTCAAAGGCAATGGCACCATTCCCGCGGTCTGGTCCGCCCGGCTGCGCCTCGCCAAGCACACCGGCATGCAGATCGTGGAGCTGGTCAAAAAGAACATCCGGCCGCTTGACATCATGACGCCCGCGGCGTTCCACAACGCGGAAACCGTCGATATGGCGCTGGGCTGCTCGACCAACACGATGCTGCATCTGCCGGCCATCGCCCACGAGGCCGGCGTGACGATCGATCTCAACCAGGCGAACGAAATCTCCTCCCATACGCCCAACCTGTGCCATCTGGCGCCGGCCGGCAATACGTTTATGGAGGATCTGGAAGGCGCGGGCGGGGTTCCTGCGGTGATGAAGGAGCTGACAAAGCTGAACCTGCTGGATACTTCCTGCATGACCGTCACCGGGAAAACGCTGGGCGAGAATCTCGAAGGCGTGCGCAACCGCAATCCGGAAATCATTCGCCCGATCGACAATCCGTTCTCCAAAACCGGCGGCATTGCGGTGCTCAAGGGCAATCTGGCGCTGGACGGCTGCGTGGTCAAGCAGTCCGCCGTGGCCCCCGAGATGATGGTCCACGAAGGGCCGGCCCGCGTGTTTGACAGCGAAGACGACGCGATCGCCGCCATCTACGCGCGCAAAATCCTGCCGGGCGACGTGGTGGTAATCCGCTACGAAGGCCCCAAGGGCGGCCCGGGTATGCGCGAAATGCTGAATCCGACCTCCGCGATCTGCGGCATGGGTCTCGGGGAGAGCGTCGCGCTGATTACGGACGGGCGCTTCTCCGGCGCCACCCGCGGCGCATCGATCGGTCACGTCAGTCCGGAAGCCGCTGCCGGCGGCAATATCGCGCTGGTGGAGGAAGGCGATCTGATCTCCATCGACATCCCCGGCTGCAGGATCGAACTCAAGGTTTCCGACGAGGAGCTGGAGGCGCGCCGCAGGAAGTGGGTCTGCCCGCCGCCGCGCATCCAGACCGGCTATCTCGCGCGTTACGCCAAGCTGGTCTCCTCCGCGGACAAAGGCGCGATTCTGCAATAAATCCACGATCAAGCAATCCCGCGCGGGCTTTCCCCGCGCGGACATCCGATTACTCAAGGAGGAATGCGCATGGGTATGACCATGACCGAAAAAATCCTTGCGGCGCACGCGGGTCTTCCCCAGGTCAAAGCCGGCGATCTGATCGAAGCCAGGCTTGATCTCGTGCTCGGCAATGACGTCACTTCGCCCGTTGCCATCGACGTGTTCAACAAGGCCGGCTTCCCGAAGGTCTTCGACAAGGAAAAAATCGCCATCGTTCTGGACCACTATACGCCCTGCAAGGACATCAAATCCGCGGAGCTGTGCCACACCGCGCGCGAATTCGCCCGCCGCTTTGACATCACCCATTTCTACGATGTGGGCCAGGTCGGCGTCGAACACGCGCTGCTGCCCGAAAAGGGCCTGGTCGCGCCGGGCGAACTGATCATCGGCGCGGATTCCCATACCTGCACCTACGGCGCGCTGGGCGCGTTTTCCACCGGCGTGGGCTCCACCGATATGGCCGCCGGCATGGCTTCCGGCCTGAACTGGTTCAAGGTTCCCGCGGCCATCAAGGTCGTTCTGAAGGGCAAGCCGGCCAAGTGGATCAGCGGCAAGGACGTGATCCTGCACCTGATCGGCCTGATCGGCGTGGACGGCGCGCTGTACAAATCCCTCGAGTTTACGGGCGACGGCGTTTCCTGGCTTTCGATGGACGACCGTTTCACGATTTCCAACATGGCCATTGAGGCCGGCGGCAAAAACGGCATCTTCCCGGTGGATGAGAAGACCGTCGCCTACGTGCAGGACAAGGTCTCCCGTCCCTATACGGTGTACGAAGCCGATTCCGACGCCGAGTACGAATCCGTCGTCGAAATCGACATGAGCACGCTGCGGCCCACCGTCGCGCTTCCGCACCTGCCCAGCAATACCCGCACGATCGACGAGGTCAGGGGCATGCCCATCGATCAGGTCGTGATCGGCAGCTGCACCAACGGCCGTCTCAGCGATATGCGCATCGCCGCCGGCCTGATCAAAGGTCACAAGGTGTCCGGAAAGCTGCGCGTCATCGTGATTCCCGCCACGCAGAAGATCTACATGGACATGATCGCCGAGGGGCTGACGCAAATCTTTGTCGACGCCGGATGCGCGGTTTCCACGCCCACCTGCGGTCCCTGCCTGGGCGGACACATGGGCTGCATGTGCGAAGGCGAACGCGCCATTTCCACCACCAACCGCAATTTCGTCGGCCGCATGGGCCACGTGAAGAGCGAAGTGGTGCTGGCCTCGCCCGCCGTCGCCGCCGCTTCCGCCGTGATCGGAAGTATCGCATCGCCTGAAGACCTGTAAGAAAGGGGACGAGACATATGCATACCGGAAAAGCCTTCAAATACGGCGACAATGTGGATACCGACGTCATCATCCCCGCGCGCTATCTGAACAATCCCGCGCCGGCGGAGCTGGCCAAGCACTGCATGGAAGACATCGACGCGTCCTTCGCGGGCAGCGTCCGGCCCGGCGACATCATCGTGGGCGGCGCTAATTTCGGCTGCGGCTCCTCCCGCGAGCATGCGCCGATCTCGATTCAGGCGAGCGGAGTCAGCTGCGTGATCGCCGCCAGCTTCGCGCGCATCTTCTACCGCAATGCGATCAACATCGGCTTCCCGATCATGGAATGCCCGCAGGCCGCCGAAGCCATTCGCATGGGCGATACCGTCTCCGTGGATTTCACTGCCGGCAAAATCGTCGACGAAACCACCGGCGAGACCTTCCAGGCGACCGCCTTCCCGCCCTTCATCGCGGGGATCATCGAAAACGGCGGTTTGCTTCCTTACATCAAGGACAAGCTGGAAAAGGAGGGCAACTGATATGCGCTATCAGATCGCACTGGTAAAGGGCGACGGCATCGGCCCGGAAATCGTGGACAGCGCGGTTGAGGTGCTGGAAAAAATCGGGAAAAAGTACGGCCACGAATTCTGCACCGTCGCGTATCCGGCGGGCGGATGCGCCATCGACGCCACCGGCGAACCGCTTCCCGCATCCACCATCGAGGGCTGCCAGGCTTCGGATTCCGTACTGCTCGGCGCGGTCGGCGGACCCAAATGGGATTCGCTGCCCGGCCATCTGCGTCCTGAAAAAGCGCTGCTCGGGCTGCGCAAAGCGCTGGGGCTGTATACCAACCTGCGCCCCGCGAAGCTCTATCCGGCGCTGAAATCCGCCTGCCCGCTGCGCCCGGACATCGTCGAAAAGGGATTCGATCTGATGATGGTGCGCGAACTGACCGGCGGCATCTACTTCGGCGAACGCGGACGCCGCGAAGGCAAATACGGGCCGGAGGCATACGATACCGAAGCGTACAGTGTGATGGAAATCGAGCGCATCGCCCGCGCCGCGTTCGACGCCGCGCGCAAGCGCCGCAGGAACGTCATCTCCATCGACAAGGCCAACGTGCTGGAAAGCTCCCGCCTGTGGCGCGAAACAGTGCACCGCGTCGCGGCGGAGTATCCGGATGTCCAATGCTCCGATATGCTCGTGGATAACGCCGCGATGCAGCTGGTGCGCAATCCTTCCCAGTTCGACGTCGTCGTTACCAGCAATATGTTCGGCGATATCCTGTCGGACGAATCCAGCCAGATCACCGGCTCCATCGGGCTTCTGCCGTCGGCTTCCCTCGGCGCCACCACCTGCGGCATGTACGAGCCCATTCACGGCAGCGCGCCCGACATTGCCGGACAGAACAAGGCCAATCCGATCGCCACGATCCTTTCCGTCGCGATGATGCTGCGCTATTCGTTCGATCTGCAGGCTGAAGCGGACGAAATCGAAAAGGCGGTGGACGACGCGCTCAACGCGGGCTGCCGGACGGCGGACATTGCCAAGGAAGGCGATACGGTCCTCACCTGCAGCGAAATGACCCGGGAGATCCTGAACCGCATCTGACCGGGTGCTCCGGTTTGCCGCTGCGGCAGCGAATCCCGGCGTGCCTGATCGGCGCAAATCCTTCACAAATACCCAAACCCCGCTTGCGCGGGGTTTTTCAAAGGAAGTGTTACAATGGCGCAGCGCCAAACCGGCCTCCCGCCCGTGGAATCCCTTCTGCTGTACGATTTCAGCTGGGACAGCATACTCGGTGAATTGACGGGCGAGGAAGGCAGTCCGTATCAGGCCGCGCGTGAGCTGCTTGATTTTGCCGGGGAATACGGACTGTCCGGCAACCTGTGGCAGGCATACATCGCGCATCGGCTGGCAGAGGACGTTTCCGCGTTTTCCCTGGCCTGCGAGCGCGGAACCGTCAGCCCCTCGCTCCGGCATCTGGCCGGGCTGGATGCGCAGCTGCTGTACCGGCTGTTTCATGCGGAGCCCCGGGAAATCCCGCAATGGCCGGTGCTGCGCGCATATGACGGCGGATCCTGCGGCAGCCCGACGGGCGCCCGCCTGATGGCCCTGCGGGATCTGCTCGCCGGCGCTTCCGATGCCGAAAGCTTTCTGAACGCGCTGGAAGGCCATTACCGCTCCCACGGCGCCGCGCCGTTCGGTCTGGCGGACGCCCTGCGGGCCGTCGGCAGCGAAGACGGGTGCGAACTCGTTCCGATCGAGCCGATCCCCTGCGCCTCCTTCGACGATCTGATCGGCCTGAACCGCCAGAAGGCGCAGATCTGCGAGAATACGGAAGCCTTCCTGAAAGGCCGCGCGTTCAATCACATGCTGCTGTACGGCGACGCGGGAACCGGAAAGTCCACCTCGGTGAAGGCGCTGCTCAACGCCTACCGCGATCAGGGGCTGCGGCTGATCGAACTGAAAAAGGAACAGATGCATCTCCTCGTCGATGTGGCGCGGTCGCTGACCGGACGGGCGCTGAAATTCCTGGTGTTCATCGACGACCTGTCGTTCGAGGAACACGAAACCGGCTATAAGTACCTGAAGGCCGCCATTGAAGGCGGCATGGAAGAATTGCCGGACAACATGATGCTCTGTGTCACCTCCAACCGCCGCCATCTGATTCGGGAAACCTGGAAAGACCGCAGCGATATGGAATACGACGGCGACGTGCACCGCTCCGACACCCTGGAAGAGAAGCTCTCCCTCGCCGGGCGCTTCGGCTGCGCAATCAATTTCTCGGTTCCGGACCGGCGCGGTTACCACGAGATCGTCAAAGGGCTGCTCGCGCGCGCCGGCGGTACGGATCTGACGGAATCCCAGCTGCTGACCGCCGCCAACACCTGGGAAATCCGGCACGGCGGCGTCTCCGGGCGCACGGCCCGGCAGTTTGTCAATCACCTGACTCAAAAGTAACGGGTGCCGGCACAAAATCGGAGCCTCCCGCAAGGGAGGCTCCGCGCGTTTACCGTTTTTGTATCATTTCCAGCAGCCGCTTTCCGATGACCAGCGACTGTTCCACCGCCAGATGCTTCAGATCCGCCGGAAGATACCGTCCGTATTCCTGAATTTCAAACGTAAGATCGCCCTGAAAACCGATCTCGGCCAATCCCGCCATCGCTTCCGCCCAGTCGATCGATCCGAAGAAAGGCAGCAGATGCTCGTCCTTTTCTCCGTGGTTGTCCTGCACATGCACCGCCTTGAGCCGCTTGCCGATGCGCCGGAGATTCCGGCGATGGTAACCGCCGGTGAGGTTCGCGTGGCCGAAATCGTAGCAGATTCCCACATGCTCCGGATCCGCGAACGCGTCGCACAGTTCGCACAATTCGTCGGTATCCGCGCAGTACACCCGCTGCCGGGGCTGCCCGGGCTGATACTCAAAATCGTTCTCCAGCGCCAGACCGATGCCGCATTCGCGGGCGGCCGCCACATGCGGCGCAAAGTAGGAAAGATTGCGCGAACGGCTGACTTCCGTGTCGCCGGCTGCCGCGAAAACGGTGAACGGGTGGGTTACTGCCCAGCGCGCGCCCAAAACCGCGGTTCCGATGATGCTGCGGCGGATCAGTTCTTCCATCACCCGGATCCTGTCCGCGTCCGTTTCCTGGCCGGGATCGTAATACGGCAAATGCGACTGATTGAAACGGATGCCGCGTTCCGCCGCGAACGCCCCGATGCCGCGCACGTATTCCATCCATCCGTCCCCGCGCATCGGGGATTCCGGGTTCATGGCCATACAGAAATTGATGTCCAGAACCCGGTATCCGGCCCTTGCGCAGGTATCGATGGAAAACTCCACCGGCAGGCGTTCCCTGCCCCGCTGAAACGCGCATATGTTGGTCGATGTGGATAATTCCATAGTCTTCCTCTTATCCGTTGGCCTTCGCGTACTGATCCAGCAGGCCGCCGAGATCCTCTTCCATCAGTTCGACGGCTTCCTCCGGCGACAGATCCTGATCCAGCATTTCGGATACGTCGTTCTGAATCGCGTAGTAGAAATCGGCGGAGGGGCCGACCGTGACCGAGCACATCGCCGGGGGCGTGGAGAGGATCTGTTCGTAGCCCACGTTGAAAATCGGATTTCCGGCAATCAGGTCCTGCCACACCGCGCTCTCAGCCGCGTCGGACGACGAAGGCAGATAACCGGTTCCCGCAGCAAAATCGGCCTGCACATCGGCACCGGTCAGGTAGTTCAGCAGCTCCCACGCCGCCTCTTTGCGGGCATCTCCCTGGTCGAACATCACCAGGCAGCTGCCGGAAACGGTCGCGCCCATCTGCGCCTCATCGCTGACCCGGGGATACGCGGCGACGCCCAGTTCAAAGGCCCCGCCGATCTTCTCCAGCATCGCATTGACGCTCGAGGAAGAGCTGGTCATGATCAGCTGCTTGCCCGCAACGAATTCATCGGTAGAGGATGCGACGTTTTTCAGGGCTCCGGAAGCGTACAGGGCTTTCCATTCGGTCAGGAAGGCCTGAAGGGTTCCGTCCTCCAGGCAGTCCAGGCGGGTCGCCATGCCCTCCGATCCGTTTTTCCGGTCGACCACATAGCCGCCCAGCTGCCCGATCCAGTTGGCCAGCGTCGGAGTGTTGGGAACACAGGCGTAAATGCAGCCGTCTTCCGGAACCTCAACCGAACCGGCGAGATTCGCTATGTCGGAAAGCGTATCCGGTGCCTGCCCGATCAGCGATTTGTTGTAATAGGTGACCGTGGTGGAAGTCGCGAACGGCAGGCCCAGCTGCTCGCCGGACAGTTTCCAGTTGTCCATCGCCGGAGCCAGAAACGATGAAAAATCCGCTTCCGGGTGATCGGCCATCGCTTTGTCGATCGTGTATGCGTTTTCCGCCGTCTGATAGGCGACCTTTCCGGTGGCATCCAGCTGCATCAGATCCGGCAATTCTTCCAGATTTCCGGCGCTGAGGATGCTGCGCATTTTCGAAACGGAATCGCTGTAGGAGCCCTGGAACACTGCTTCCACCTGGATCCCCTTTTCCGCGCCAATGGTGCGGTTGAAGGTATCGATGTATCCCGCCATCAGTTCGCCTGCATCTTCGGTCGCCGAATGCCAAAAGACGATACGGACGGGTTCCTGCTGTGCAAACGCGCACGCGGGCGCCAGCAGTGACAGAATCATCATCGCAATCAACAGTTTTTTCATCAGAAGTCCCTCCTTGTCGGAATGCCGGTTTCCCCGGCGATTCCGGATATATCCGCGGCCGCCGGCCGCAGAAGGCATGGTTCAAAGGCGCCGGAATTCAGCCCACCAGCGAGCCGCCGCTCATGGAATCGCTCAGCTTGCGGCGGGAGACCAGGAACAGAATCAGCGCGGGAATCAGCGCGACCGTCGCGCCGGCCAGAATCGTTTCATAATTGGTGGCTTCCGGAGCCGTCAGCATCGTAATGCCGACCTGCACGGTGCGCATTTCATCGTGATTTGTCACCAGCAGCGGCCACAGGTAGCTGTTCCACTGGGCGATGAACGACTGCAAAAACAGCGTGACCAGCACCGGACGGGAAACGGGCAGGAGCACGAACAGCAGAAATCGAAGATCGCTGCAGCCATCCAGCATCGCCGCTTCGCGCAGCGCCCTGGGCGTGGAAGCGAACCGCGCCCGGAGCATAAACATCTGCGAAGCGCCGACAAAGGAAACGATCATAATCCCCAGATAGTGATCCGTCAGGCGCAGCGCGGATACCGTCTGATAATTCGTCACGGTAATGGTTTCCGCCGGCAGCATCATCGTACCGAGTACCAGAATGAACAGCGGCTTTTTCCCTGGGAACTCGAAGAACGCAAACGCGTAGGCCGCCAGCGCGGCAAAGACCAGCCGAACCAGGCTGGAAACGGTGGATGTAATCAGCGAATTGAGGAAATACCGCGCCATCGGCGCCTTTTCAAACACCGCCCGGAAATTGTCGAAGTTGCGGAAGCTGTCCGGAAAGACCGTCGGCGGCACCCGGGAGAATTCAGACGGCGTTTTGAAGGCGCCCAGAGCCCCGTAAATCAGCGGAAACACGACAAACAGGCCAAGCAGCAGGCAGAATGCCTGAATCAAGGCGTCGCGCATCGAACGCTTCATTCGTAAGACACCTTCTTCTTTTCCAGCCTCAGCAGCAGCAGCGTCAGGCACAGCGCCAGAAGGAACGTGCAAATGCTGATGCACGCGGCAAGGGAATAATTGCTGGAATTGTAGCCCGAGGTATACATCATATAGATCAGCGTGACCGTCGCGCGTGAAGGCCCGCCCTGGGTCAGAATCATGATCGGGCCATTGGTCATCAGGGCCAGAATGGCGTTGGTGGCGGCGGCGTACACCACCGTGGGAACCGCCAAGGGCAGCCGCACGCGAAACAGGAGCTGTGCGGCGTTTGCGCCGTCCAGCCGCGCGGCTTCGATGACCTGTGCCGGAATCGCGCGGAAAGCCGAAAGGAACAGCAGGAAATTGAATCCGATTCCCATCCATACCGTCAGCAGAACGATGCTGAACAGCGCGGTGTTCCTGTCCTCGAACCATCCGATGCTCAGGTTCAGCGCATGGTTCACAAAGCCGACCGTCGGATTCAAAAGCACCCGGAAGACCAGTGCGATTGCCGCCATCGATATGGCCATCGGCAGCGCGAACATCGTTTCGTAAACCGGCGAAAGCGGGCGCTCTTTCACGCACAGGGAGGCCAGAAAAGAAGCGATCAGCAGGGTGATGGGCACGTTGACAGCCGTCAGCACCAGCGTATTGCGCAGCGCGGCCTGAAATTCCCTGCGCCCGAACAGATACGCGTAATTGTCCAGCCCGGCAAAGCCCGTGATTTCTCCCTTGACATTGACGGTGGAAAAGCTGTACAGAAACGTTTTGAGGAACGGATAATACACAAAGCCCACCGCAAACAGGATGATCGGCAGCACATATAGATACGGCCGTATCGCCCGCACACCGTTTCTGTTTCGCACATCCATCCCTCCGACTTCGCTGAAGCGCCCGGCGCGCAAATGAAAAACCCCCCGAAGCAATGCTTCAGGGGCGCTTACACACATTTCGCAAGCACTCTTCTTCCATCCAGACTCTAACTGTCGGCCCCGGAGTTTCACCGGATCTGCCTCTCGGCTCGCGGGCTGTACCGCCGGTAGGGATTTTCACCCTGCCCTGAAGAAATGCAATTCAATTGAGGCAATCTTACACCCAAAACCCGCCGCTGTCAAGATGCGCGCGGAAATCCCGCAAGACTTAACATACCATAATGATTCGTTTCCGTTCGGCGGAAAATCGCCGCGGCGCGCCTGAACCGATCTGTCCCACGATGCCCGCGGGATGTCTGCCGCCGGCCGGGCTGCTTTCTGCCCGCAGAATCGCGAGAGCCCGGAAACGTGTCCGCAAAAGATAATTTTTACAAATGATTGAAAAGACGGAAACAATGTGGTATAATAGATTCGCGGTTCGAAACAGGAGCCGTACCGGGCGGAAGGCGGTGACAAATTGGATAACCGAAGCGGCATGACAACCAAATATTCCCTGCCTGTCGATTCACCGAAAACGGCACAGGGCATTCTGGAAGCGGTTTACTCGGCCTTGAAAGCCAAGGGCCACGATCCGATCATGCAGATCGTCGGCTATCTGATTTCCGGCGATCCGACATACATCACCAGCTACAATGGCGCGCGTTCGCTGATCCGGCGGCTGGAGCGGGACGAAATTCTGGAAGAGCTGGTGCGGTATTACGTCGAGGAGCACGATAAACCGTGACCGGACAGGTAAAACGCGTAATCGCGCTGGATGTCGGCGAAAAGCGCATCGGCGTGGCGGTTTCCGATCCGTTCGGATGGACGGCGCAGGGGCTGGAGACGATCCACTCCAAGGGCTGGGAGAACGACCGGTCCCGGGTTCGCGAGCTTCTCAGGCAATACGATACAAATCGCCTGCTGGTCGGGATGCCTCTGAACCTGAAGGGCGAAGAAGGGCACCAGGCGCAGCAGGTGCGTCTGTTTCTGCAGCCGTTGATCGACGAGGGGATCGAAGTGCGGTTTCAGGACGAGCGGCTGACCTCGGTGCTTGCGGACAGGACTCTGATGGAAGCCGGCGTTCGCCGCGAAAAGCGCAAACAATACATCGACAAACTGGCAGCGGCAGGCATCCTGCAGAGTTTTCTGGATGCGGGCGGCTGGAAGGAGTAATCCATGGCAAAAGATGCTGACGAAATCATGCAGGAGTTTGACAACATCGTGACACTGGTCGACGAAAGCGGGAAAGAAGTCCGGTTCGATCACCTGTGCACCATCGACTACGAAGACAAACTGTACGCGTTGCTGATGCCGATCGACGAAGTCGAAGGCGTGGAAGAAGACGAAGTCATCATTCTGCAGATCGTTCCCGGCGAAGGCGACGAGGACGACAGCTATGTCGGCGTAGAGGACGAAGAAACTCTGGATGCGGTTTTCAATCATTACCTGGAACTGATGGAAGCGGAAGAGGAGGCCGACGAGGCGTTCGAAGACGCGGAGGATCCGGAAGAAGAATAAACAGTCCCGGGAAAAAGCCCGGGCGTGAAGCGCGGAAAACCGTTTTCCGGCCATTACGCTCACCATTGAACGGCGGCTTTCAGCTGCCGCTTTTTGTTCGGAATCCGCAGAGACGAAAGCCGGGGGCGAAACCGCCGCTTCGCGAAAACAGCGGCAGGCTCCCGATCCATTCTGCCGGAATCAGCGCAAATCCGTCACCGGCACGCGAGCAGCGCGGTCAGCACGCCCAGCAGCGCGCCCGTGAGCACATCCGTGACAAAATGCACGCCTCCGAATACACGGATCGCACCCATCAGCGCCGCCGCGGCAAGCAGCAGCCCGCCGATCCATTTCTGCGGCAGCATGAAAAGGCACAGCAGGGAAATCAATACCGCCGAATAGACGTGCCGGCTGGGGAAGGAACGGCCGCGCGTCTCCTTGGGAATGGCGGAAGCGGTGCCAAACACCTCGTAAGGGCGCGGGCGATCGATCACCATGCGCGCGAGGCTGACCAGCGCAAATCCGCACGCAGGCAGAATCAGCGCCTGCAGAAAGCCGCGCCGGTCCGCGGAAAACAGATATACAAGCAGCAGCGGATATGCGGCGAACATCGAGATCGCCACGAGCTTTTCGAGAAGAATCATTCCCCGCAGCAGCCGCGGTTTCTCCGTCAGCGCCTGCATCCGTCGCACATAGGTTTCAGAACGCATCGGTTTCCCTTTCTTTACGCCGGTCATCTTTTCAGCTTTTATTTCCCCGCATACGGCACGTAGCCGGATTTCCGCACGATTTCCTGCCCTTGCGGGCCCTGCAGCCACTCGAGCATCGACAGCAGGGCTTCGTCCTCTTCCCCTTCCCGGGTCACCGCGCAGATGTCCGCGATGACCGGGTACGTCCCATTTGCGATGTTCTCCTCCGTCGGCGCCACCCCGTCCAGCGACAGCAGCTTTACCCCGCTGTGCATCAGACCCGTCACGAAGAACCGGAACGAATACCCGATCGCCCCCGGCAGATTGCGGTACTCCACCGCGGTGACCATGGTGTCCATATCGTCGATATACCCGATCGGCTCCATCAGCGGTATGCCGTCCATCAGCTTCTCGAGCGCCGTCTGGCTGCCGCTCCCTTCGTCCCTCTGGTAGGCGAGAATGCGACCCTGTTCCGGCGCGCCGAGATCCGCCCAGTCCGTGGTTTTGCCCGAATAGATGTCCCGGATCTGCGAAACCGTCAGGCCGTCCACCGGGTTGTCCTTTTCCACGAAGAACACGAACGCCTCGCGGGCGATCGGCGTGAGACGCAGCGTCACCCCGGCGTCCTTCGCCGCCTGCAGCTGGCTGTCGGACGGCTGGGCGACGAAAATGACGTCCGTCAGCCGGTTGATCAGCCGATCGTACGCCGGGCCGGTGGTGCTGAGCGCAATCACAAGATCCGCGTCTTCGATCCAGGGCATATCCCAGTCGTCTTCATCATGCGGTTCATACCGCACCGTATCCGGATACAAAGCCTCCA
>JAFWEY010000092.1 GCA_017512675.1 Clostridia bacterium
ACCGCGGCAAGCTCCGCGTTGCCTGCGAGCATCATCCCGGGGATCGTGCGCCGGTCGGCGATGCCGCCCGCGCCGATCACGCCCCAGCGGATTTTACCCATAAGCCTTCCCTCCTTCGGATCATGCGCCATACCGTCTCCTGTACGGACGCGGCGCGCGCGGCCCGGCCCCGCGCGCCGCGTCCATACGGGATTTGCGCACAGATGGGAAAAGGGGCACAAGGCCCCTTCTCCCGTCAGTCCCCCGATCAGTCGAAGGTCCAGAAGTCCTCGACGTTGGTGCTGTCAACCATGAACAGGGCGATGTTGGTCTTGGGCTCAACTTCTTCGCCCTTGTAGTATTTGATGGCGCCGTCGAAGATGAACTGGGCCAGAACCCACGCGTCGACGTTCAGGCAGGCCGCGTAGTTCGGGTCTTCCTCGTGGAGCAGGCCGAACGGCTCGGCACCGTAGGCGCCCATCGAGAACACCTTCACGTCGTCCCTGCCGGCCTGCTGCAGAGCGGAAACCGCACCCTGCGCGCCGTTGTCGACGTCGGAGATGATGTACTGGTAGGGCTGCACCACGGCGGAGACGGCCTTCTCGGCGGTCTCGCGGTTGCCCTGGCTGTCGTACTTGCCGATGATGTTGATCTTGATGTCGTCGGCCGCGTTGAAGGTGTCGTGCAGGCCTTCGAAGCGGATCTGGCAGTGCTCGGAAACGGCGTTGGTCAGCTCGACGATGGTGGCCTCGGTCTCACCCTTCGCGCGCAGGTAATCCAGGAAGTAGTTGGCGGTGATCACGCCGGTGTCGTACTGGTCCCAGGTGACGGTGGTGACGGTCTTGTCTGTCACGGTGTTGCCTTCTTCATCCTGCCACTCGCCGTCGAAGATGATGATCGGGATGCCGGCTTCATAGGCTTTGTCCAGAGCTTCGCTGACGCCGGTGAAGCCCGTGGGGTCGACCATCATGATGTCCACGTTATTGGCGATCATGTTCTCGACCTGCTTGGTCTGGGTTTCGTTGTTCAGGTCGCCGTCCTCGACGGTGATTTCAGCTCCGTAATACGCGCCCAGCGCTTCCAGGCCGCTGGCGACCGCCGCGCACCACTCGTCGCCCTTATAGACGATGGAGCAGCCGATGCGCTTGCCTTCGAGCACGTCGGTGTCCTGCAGCGCGACCGCGGCCGGGATGCCCAGCGCGGCAGCCTTCTCGTCGGAAGACAGCGTGGACGTGTCAATGACTTCCGCGACAGCGGCGAAGCTGGCGAGCAGCATAGCCGCCACGAGAATCAGGGAAAAAAGTTTCTTCATGGTTCTTACCTCCTTTTATTTATTCAAACAGGCGGTTTGCCCGTTCAAATATCCGGGTTGAACGTGTTCGCGGCGGGCGGTTTATACGCACATCGCCATGATCTTTTCCCGCGTCGCTTCCTCTCTCGTGAGCTCGCCCATCTTGCGCCCTTCGTGCATGATCATGATGCGGTCGCACATGCCCAGCAGCTCCGGCATTTCGGACGAGATCATGATGACGGTCCGCCCCTCTTTGACCATTTCGTTGATCAGGCGGTAGATTTCGGATTTCGCGCCCACGTCGATGCCGCGGGTCGGCTCGTCCAGGAACAGGATCTCAGCCTCGCGGAACAGCCACTTGGTGACGACCACCTTCTGCTGGTTGCCGCCGGACAGGTACTGCACCTCGGTGTCCATCGACGGCGTCATCACGCGCAGCTTTTGAGCGTACTCCTCGGCGTATTGCTTCTCCAATCCCTTGCGGAGCACGCCGCCCGGGGAGATTCGCGGCAGGTTGACCAGCGTGGTGTTGCGCTCCACGGTCATGATCTGCACCAGGCCCTGCAGCTTGCGGTCCTCGGGAATCAGGCCCAGGCCGTCCCTGATCGCGTCGGAAAAGCGGCGGTAATTGACCTTTTTGCCGCGCACGAACACCTCGCCGGATTCCGGTTTGTCGATGCCCAGAATCGCGCGCGCAAGCTCCGTGCGCCCGGCGCCCACCAGGCCGGAGATGCCGAAGACCTCGCCGGCTTTCACCTCGAACGAAATATCCTTCAGGATGCCGCGGGACAGGTTTTTGACCTCCAGAATCGTCTTGCCGATGTTGCCGGGCTCCTTCGGGTATTCCTGGCCCATCTCGCGGCCGACCATCATGTTGATCAGGCCCTGGCGCGTGATCTGCTCGATCGGCAGCGTGTCGATATGCCTGCCGTCGCGCAGCACCGACACGTTGTCGCACAGGTCGAACACCTCGTCCAGCCGGTGGGAGATGTAGATGATGGTGATGCCCTTTTCCCGCAGCTGCCGGACGATGCGGAACATGACGTCCAGTTCGCGGTTGGTCAGCACGGCCGACGGCTCGTCCATCACCAGGATTCGGGAATTGTTGTTGATCGCGTGCATGATTTCGACGATCTGCTTTTTCGCCACGGTCAGCGACGACACCTGCGCGTTGACGTCGATGTCCATGCCCAAATCGTCCACGATCTCGCGGGCGCGCTGGCGCATGCCCTTCCAGTCCACCAGGCGGCCCTTCATCATCACGTTGCCCAGGAACATGTTCTCCGCCACGGACAGCGGCTCCGCCAGTTTGATTTCCTGATGCACGACGCTGATGCCGGCCGCGCGCGCCTCGATGGGCGAGGAGAACTTCCGGCTCTTGCCTTCCAGTATGATCTCGCCTGCCTCCGGGTGGTAGATTCCCGCCAGCACCTTGATCAGCGTGGATTTTCCCGCGCCGTTTTCGCCGACCAGGCCGTGGATCGTGCCGCGCTCGACGTTGATGGTCACGTCGTCCAGCGCCTTCACGCCGGGGAATTCCTTGGTGATCCCTTTCAGAGTCAGAATAATATCTCTGTTCATCTCATCCCAACCTTTCTTCGTATCCCTCGATCGTCAAGGTCAGGACTTCCTGCGGTTGCTCAGCACGTCGAGCACGATGGCCAGCACCAGCACGATGCCCTTCAGCACGTCCTGCACGAACGGGTCGACACCCAGCATCGAAAAGCCGTTGAACAGCGTGTTCAGGAAGATGCAGCCGAACATCGTGCCCAGCACGAAGCCCTTGCCGCCCGCCAGCGAGACGCCGCCGATGATGGACGATATGACCGCGTCGAACTCGTAGTTCTGGCCGTTGGTGACGGCGACCGAGTTGAGCCGGCTCATCAGGATCAGGCCGCCGAAGGTAGCCAGGATGCCGCCCAGCACGAAGGTGCCGAAATAGACCAGCTTGACGTTGATGCCGGAGAAGAACGCCGCCTCTCGGGAACCGCCCACGGCGTAGAGCTTGCGGCCGATGCGCGTCTTCTGGGTGACGAACTGCGCGATGATGTACAGCAGCAGCATGATCAGAACGCATATCGGAATGATGTTCGCCACGGACCCGCGGCCGAGCCAAGAGATTTCCTTGGGCATCTTCGGGATCGGGACCGCCTGGGTAATCAGCTTGGCCACGCCGTAGCAGATGTATTGGGTGCCCAGCGTGGCGATCAGCGCGGGTACGCCGACGTAGGAAACCAGGAAGCCGTTCAGGGAGCCCACGCAGATGCCGATCAGGAACATGATCAAAATCGCGGGGAAGACCGGCCAGCCGGCGTCCTTCATCAGGATGCCGCCGACGCAGCTGGTCACGCAGACCAGGCGGCCCAGCGACAGGTCGAAGTTGCCTGTCAGCAGCATGATCGACTGCCCCAGCGCCACGATGGCCACCGTGGCGGTCTGCAGCAGAATCGTCTTCCAGTTCTGCCAGGTCAGGAAATACTGCGCGCCGAATTTGGCATACGACAGTATGGAGAAAACGATGATCAGAAGCGCGATGCCCACCAGGGACATCCACTTCTTCAGAAAGGTTTTTACGGTTCCGGTGGTCGAAACGCCAGCAGTATTCATCTCATCCGTCCTCCCGCTTCTATGGATTCAAAATTGCCTTTAATATCCGACCTTCTCCCAGCAGTCGAACGGTGCCGCGACTTCCTCGCTGATGTAGACCTGGGTTTTCATCGTCTGCAGCATCGAGCTGGGCACCAGCGGCGTCACCGGCCCGTGGGTGACGAGGCGGGATGTCATGCGCTGCCAGGAGGAGAAGGTGTTGTTGGTCAGAAGCGCGTGCACTTCGATGCGCTCCTTCGCGCGCTTTACGTCCACCGGGCCGATCGTCGCCGCCCTGGGCGGAACGCTGGCCACGTAGCCGGACTGGCCGAACACGCCGTGCAGGCTGTTCTGCGCCACCGTCAGCGGATGCAGCGTCACCAGCCGCGCCTCCAGGTTCAGCCATTCCTCGATGTCGTCACGCACGAAATCCGACACCGGATCGATGAACGCGACATGGCCGGTCCAGCCGGGCGAGGTGGAGATGATGTCGGCGCCGCCTTCGGTTACGTCGTTGATCAGCTTCGAATAGTGCGCGATGTTTTCGTTGGTCGGATAATGGACGTTTTCCATCGGCATGCGCAGCTTCGGGTCGATCTGATACACCAGGTATTTGAGCATCGAATGCACGAAGCCCGCCTCGTAGGTTTCCGGCGCGATGTTGCCCTGATCGTCCGCCCATTCGTCCTCGGCAAAGATATGCACTTTGGAGCAGTCCACGCCGAAATAGTTGATCAGCTGCGCCAGAGGAATATAGGTTTCCGGCTCGGGATTGCCCAGGATCATCGAAAACTTCCGCCCGGCCTCGCTGGCGGCCTTCAGCCGCGAAAACAGCGTCGCGATCAGAACCGGGTGCGGGTTCATCATCACCTTGACCTTGAACTCGGGATGCTGCCACGGTTCGTGCTGCTCCAGCTGTTCCCGGGTCAGAAGCCGGACGCGCTCGCAAACCTCCCGGTCCCGGAAGGGCACATAATCCCCCGGGTTAAAGCTGAACTTGGTCGAAGGATCAAAAACGATGTCTTTCATGGCTGTATCTCTCCTTCCATGATCGTGGTTTTCACGTTCATATTGTAATCGGTAATGATCAGGTCCGCCCGCTTTCCGACGGCGATTTCGCCGCGGTCGGTGAGCCCGACCGCGCTGGCCGGATTGCGCGCCGCGTAGCCGAACACGTCCACGATGGACGCGCCGGTATGCTTCATCATGTTGCGCATCGCGACGTTCAGCGTGAGCTTTGAACCGGCGATTTCGCCTTCGTAATCGAAATTGATGTCGTTCACCCCGTCGTAGCCGGGCGGCGCCGGCGCGTCGGACGCGTAGGCGTCGGAGATCAGAATGATCCGGTCGTCTCCCTTGATGCGCCTGACCAGCCTGAGCATGAACGGATCCACGTGGATGCCCCGGCTGTCGCAGATCAGTTCCGCGTACATTTCCCGGTGGTAATTGACGAATTCGTCCACGCACACGCCCTTGACCTCGGGATACTTTTCGATGGTTCCCGTAGCGTCGGTGTGATGGGTGCCGATGCGCAGCCCAAGGGGCAGAAGCGGCTCCAGCTGGAACGGCTCCGCCTCGCTGTGCGCCACCGCGAACACCGCGCCGGGACAGGCCGCGCGCACGTCGTTCACATAATCCAGAATGCCTTCCCGTTCCGGCGCGACCGCCCAAACCCGCGCAAGATCCTTCGCGGCCTCGATGATCGGCAGATAGTCTTCCCGGCGGATCGGGCCGCGCCACGGATTGTTTTCCTTGTCGCACCCGAACTTCGGGTTCAGGTACGGGCCTTCCATATACAGCCCGCCCACGTTTTTGCAGGCGGGATCCGCCATCGCCGCGCGAAGCCTGCCGATGGTATCGAGCCATTCGCCGCGGTTCATTGAAAAGTACAGCGCCGGAAAGACCGTGGTGGTGCCGGCGCGCAGGTGATACTGCGCCACCGTGGCAGGATCGTCGTAAAAGAACACCCGGTCCGACGCGTGGGTATGGATATCGATCAGGCCCGGGCCGACAAACAGCCCCCCGGCGTCGACGGTCTCGCGGCATTCCGGGAGAGTTGCCCCGCGCATTTCGCCGAATCCCGCGATCCGGCCCTGATCCATCAAAAGATACGCGTCGGGAATCAGGTGATCCCGCATCACGAGGGCCGCATTGACAATCGCTTTCATAATTCCCCTTCCCCGCGCAATGAAGCAAGCAGTTCAAGACTTTCTTTGATGATCCGTTCGGCGACGCCCGACGCGAACACGGAGGAGCGCGCCTCGTATCCGCCCTCGTCGTAGGCTTCCTTCATCGGAAAGTAGCCTTCATATCCGTTCGCGATGCAGCACGGCAGCACCAGGTCCCATCCCGGCGCGGCCTTCAGCGCCAGGCCGATTCCGGTGAACGGTTCGCCCGGCAGGCCGATCAGCGCGGTTTGCCCGATCGCCGCCGCCGTCAGCGGCATCTCAAAGGAATCGGGCCCGTGCTCCAGCCGGAGCATGCGCTCGGCCTCCGCGACCACCGTCGTCAGCTGCATCCCTTCAAACGGAATCTCCGCGTCCCGCCCCGCGCGATGGAGAAGCGCGTACCGGCGCGCGTCTTCGAGCTTTGCCGGATCCGGCAGATTGGACGGAACGGTGATCATCCTGCGGCGGACCGCGATGCGGCCGGTGTCGTGCCACTCGGTTTTGTCGTAAACCTGCAGCACCGCTCCCGCAACAACGTTGCCGATGTGCCGGGCGTGCCCGTATCCCCGGTCCACGTCGTCAAAATCGGGATGCAGGTCGTTTCGAAAGCCCGCGGTCGGATGCACGTTCACGTGGTTTACGTCGCCCTGTGCGCCGTTGAAGAAGACGCACTTCACGCCTTCCAGCGCCGCTTCCAGCCTCCTGCGCAGAAAGCCGGGCCAGTCCGCGGAGATGCTCGAGCCGCCCACCACGTCCGGATGGTTGCCGAAGTTTACCAGCACGAGATCCCCGCCGCCTTCCCGGCGGAACCGGACGACGCCGACCCGCTCGTCCACCTGGCCGATCGGACAGTCGATCTGAGGGTTGTTGACCCCGGGATTTGTGCGGATCGATCCGTCCTTCATCCGGAAGCGCCGTACGAACGCGACGTCCGGCGCCCTGCCGACCGCCGTTCCCATACGGGCGGGGCGCAGATCCTCCATCGCCAGGCGCGCCGCGTCCGCGATGCGCGTTTCGAGAAAGCGCGTGTAGGAAAGGACCTGTTCGTCTTCGCCTTCGCCCCAGAAGGGAGAGGTGTGGGTATGGGTCGCGGCGATGAACACGTGATCCGCCGGCAGGCCCGCCGCTTCCGCCGCGCGCTCCCTGCACCGATCGAACACCTTTGTGGGCGCGAGCCCGCAATTGTCCACCGACACCAGCACGCAGGCGTCCTGCCCGGCCCGCAGCGCAAGCGCGTTTACTTCCAGCGGATCCAATATGCCGGCGGCATGCCGCTCGACGTAGTACCCGGACAGGCCGATGCCCAGCATCGGCGTCGCGTCCAGCCGGGCAAAACCCGCTTCAAGCCGATTCGCCAACCGTTTCACGCTCCTTTTCACGCCGCGCAACCGCGCTCTATAATAACACGTTATTAATGAATTGTCAACAATGCAGCGCCGAACCCGTCACGGCAGCAGATGCTTCGTGCTGTAGCGCGGATACACGTTGTACGGCCGGAAGCCCTCGGCATAGGGCACGCCGCACTGATAGCCGCGGTATTTCGAGCAGGTGCGGACCATGTCCGCAAAATCGATGCCGTCGTGCTCGGACATCCACTTCAGCTGGGATTCGTGGCATTCCAGCGCGCGGATTTTCGTGTCGATCTGCGAAGTGATGTCGACGTAGTGGGTGGGCTGGAAGTTCACGCCCGCCAGCGTGTCCATGAAGAACACCGGCACGAAGCTCGAATACGCCTCGTACACCCGCGGGCGGTGGTTCAGCCCGGAGCAGAAGCTGCCGTTGGTGACGATGCGGCTCGTCTCGGTGTGATCCTGCATGTAATCGTCGTCGTTATGGGTGATGATCACATCGGGCCGCACGAAGCGCACCACGTCGGCCATCGCATCCATCACCTCGAGATTGTGGCTGTCGACCTCCATGTCGTTCACGTTCAGGTTGAACACCTTTTTCGCGCCGATGATCGCGCCGGCCTTTTCGGCTTCCTCGGTGCGGATCGCCGCAAGGGGGCCGGGCTCGATCACCACGTGCCCCAGACACCCGTTGGCGACATGGCACATATAGACGTCCGCGCCCTGTTCCACATATTTGCGGAGCGTGCCGCTGCACGCGATCTCCAGGTCGTCCGGATGGCATCCCACTGCCAGAACCTTCATCGGTATCACCCGTCCTTTCGGATTCCTGCTTTTATTTCAGAATCAGGCCGCCTGCCGCCTCAATGCCCTTCTTGACCAGCCGGACCGAGCGGATCGCTTCCTGCGCGGTCGCGATTTCCAGCGGATGCTCGCCCCGCAGGCCTTCGACGAAGTATTTGAGCTCGTTGTAGTAGCCGCCCAGCGAGGAAATGTTTCCGCCGACGTCGTTATCGCCCTGGTACTCCGCGGGCAGCTCGGGATGATACGCTTCGCCCTGCTGCGGATACACCGTCAGCACGCCCGCGTTCAGCACCACGGCGGCCTTTTCGAGTTTTACCCGGAAGCCCGCGTCAAACGGGAAGGACGGCGGGTAATCCCAGCCCGCCTCGATGCAGATGCTGACGTCGTTTCCGTAGCCGTACAGCTCGTAGATCTGCTGAATCAGGCCGGAGGAATCGCGGTAGGCGCGCGCGGTGACCGTATCCGGCTCGCCCAGCAGGTACCGGACGAAATCCACGTCGTGCACGTGCATGTCGACCGCCAGCCCGCCGGAGCGCTCCGGCCTGTGCAGCCATCCCTCGCTCGCCCACGTCGGCAGCGCGCTGAGCCGGCGGAACTCGCCGCACAGGACGCGCCCGAACCGGCCGGAATCGGCCGCTTCTTTCAGCCATACGTATTCGGTCCAGAAACGGATCACCTGGCCGACCTGCAGCTTGCGGCCGGTTTCGCGCTCGGTCTTCAGGATCAGTTCCATTTCCTCTTCCCGGATGCAGATCGGCTTTTCGACGAACACATCCAGGCCCTTGCGCATCGCGGCGACCGCGTGGCTCGCGTGCCGGTCGGTCGGCAGGCAGATATCCACCGCCGTGACGTCCGCCTGTTCGATCAGCGCTTCGCCCGATTCGTAAATCCGCGCGCCGCTCTTGTCCGCGACTTTTTTCGCGAAATCCGCGCGGGGATCCGCCACCGCGGTGACCGGCACCCCCAGCGCCTTATAGCAGGCCGCGTGCATGTCGCCCATAAAGCCGCAGCCGATAATTCCGATTTTGATCATTACAGCTTCCCCTCCAATACGCGTCCGATCGATGCCGATGTGTTGTAGATCTGCTGGTCGCACCCCTGCCGGTACTGCGGGATCATCTCCCCGGTCACCCAGCCGTCATAGCCGATATCTAACAGCGCCTGCCGCACTTCCTTCCAGTCGACGTCGCCGGTCAGGATGTCGGTAAAGCAGTTCAGGCCGCCGGGACTGCGGCGGTAATCCTTGAAGTGGACCTTGCGGATCCTGCTTCCGAGAATGCGGATCCAGTGCTCCGGAAAGCCCGAGAACATCACGTTGCCGACGTCGAAATAGCTGCCGACGTACGGGCTGGCGATTTTGTCGATGAAATCCCGCAGTTCGAGCGGGGACAGGAGCATCTGGTTCCACACGTTTTCGATGCCGATCGCGACCCTGAGCTCCTCCGCCACCGGCGCGAGCTTTTTCATCTCTTCCAGCGCGCGGCCGTACGCGACGTCGTACGGCACGACCGGCCGCTCCGGCACGAATTCCACCGCGACGCTTCCCGGAACCACCAGAATCGTGTCCGCGCCCAGGCATTTGGCGCATTCCAGCTCCTTCAGCGCCACGTCGTGCGCCCGTTTGCGCTCTTCGGGATCCTCCGACGTGAACGACCAGGTCCAGTACAGGCCGCTGGCAACGCTCGGCAGGCAGATGCCGACCTCGTCGGCCTTGTCCCGCAGCGCCGTCAGCTGCGCTTTCGAGGTGTCCATTGTCAGGTCGCCCTGCGCGTCCAGCGTAAGCTCGATGCCGTCGAAGCCGGCGTCCTTCGCCAGCTCCATGGCCTCGAACATGCTCTTCCCGACAAAGGACCAGTAGCTGATGGATTTCTTCAACTTGCATCCCTCCGGCATTTTGTACAGTTCGCATAGTATATTAACGCAAGTGCCTTTCGATATCTTAATTATAATCCGATTCCACAAAATTGCTTTGCGGAATCGGGCTCACAATTTGCGATATCAGCCATTTTTGCAAATTTTCGGCACAATTTGGGTTTGACTTTCGGCGCGCGGGGCATTACAATAATGTGCGTCAGAGAAAGGATGTGAGGCGCGTGTTTCTGCTGCACCCGCTTGAGCCGGTGTTCAACGTAACGCACCTGATCAACGCGTCCAGCTATCACATACCGCCGGATTACCTGGAGCCCGGCGAGCGGCACGATTTTTGGGAGCTGGTGTATGCGGACCGCGGGGAAATCATCATCCGGGCCGACGACAACGAATACCTGCTGAAAACCGGGGAAATGGCGTTTCACCGTCCGAATGAATACCACAACGTGCTGCCGTACCGCGGCAGGCCGTCGGATATCATCATCATCGCGTTCGTGTGCGAAAACCCCCAGATGTCCGCCTTCGAACAGCGCATCATTCTGCTGGGCAGCGAAGAGAAGGACTGCCTGAGCCGGATCGTGAAGGAAGCGGAGCGGACGTACGTCTACTTTGAGAACAATCCGCCGCTGGTCAAGCTGATCCGCAGCGACGACGCGCCGGTGGGCGCGGAGCAGCTGATCCGCAGCGGCATGGAGCAATTGCTGATCCACCTGCTGCGCCGAAGCGAGAACATCCCGATCAACGCGCGCATGCTGCCCTCCAACAGCGCCAACCACCACGCGGCGCTGACGCGCAGGGCGCAGGAATACATGCGCCAGCATTACCGCGACAAGCTGCGGCTGTCGGACATCGCTTCCAGCATGAACATCAGCATTTCGCTGCTCAAAACCGTGTTCCGGGAGCAGGCCGGCACCTCCGTCATCAGCTACCTGACCGACCTGCGCATCAAGGAGGCGCGGCGGCTGATCCGCGAAAACCAGTACAACTTTACCCAGATCGCCGATATCGTCGGCTACGATTCCATCTACTACTTTTCCACCACCTTCAAGCGCGTGACCGGCATGACGCCGACCGAATACGCGCGCTCGGTGCGCCAGTAGCGTGAAAGGGATTTCCGGCGCCGGACGGCGCTGACATAGACGACATCAATGCAAGGAGGAATGCTTTATGAACATGGTCGACACGCTGAAGGGCTCGTATTTTTCCGAGATCCTTCCCGCAGGCTGGGACATCGAAAAAATCATGGCCTGCGTTTCCAATGATCCCGCGTCGGTCTGCGACCGCCAGCCGTTCTGGCACGAGGGATTTTCGCCGGTGAAATGCACCAACCTGGAAGAATTCGGCGTCTACATGGGCCACGAAATCGCGATGCAGATCCGCACGGCCAGGGAAGAGGGGCGCAAGCTGATTCTGATTCTGCCGGTGGGCCCGATGGGCATGTACAAGTGGGCGGTGTACTTCCTGAAGGAGTGGAACGTCTGCTGCGACCACGTATACGGCTTCAACATGGACGAGTGGGCCGACGCCGAGGGCAATACGCTTCCGGCGAGCGATCCCGCCGCGTTCCAGAACGCGATGACCGAGGCCTTCTACGGCCCGCTGGGCGAACTGGGCGTGCCCGAATCGCAGCGCAACTTCGCCACGAAGGACAACCTTCCCACCTATCCGGAAAAGATCGCGAAGCTGAAAAGCGAAGGCGCGAAGCAGGTGCTGGTGTACGGCATCGGCCGCATGTGCCACATCGCGTTCTGGGAGCCGCATTTCGCGGCCGAATACGAATCCGACGCGGCGTGGAAGCAGGCGCCGTACCGCATCGGCGCCCGGCTGCATCCGTTCACCATCGAGCAGAACGCGATCACGTCGTTCCGCTCCAGCTGGCCGCTGATTCCCTGCTACGCCAACACGATCGGCCCGGCGATCATTTTCGGCTCCGATTACGCGATCGGCGGCGCGGACGGCGTGCTGTCCCGCGGCATGCAGTGGCAGGGCATGAGCTTCTGGATGACCCTGCGCTACGGGCCGTGCCGTTACGTCACCTCCAGCAACATCCCGACGATGCCCGGCAAACTGTTCTTCATGGAAGAGCTCGCGGGCCCACTCTGCGCGGATACCAACTGATTCCGGGCCGCCGGGCCAGCCGCGCACGGCCGGGCCGGTACGCCGCTTTTCCGGCGCGCCGGTCCGGTTTTTTCCCCCGCGCGGAGGCGCCGCGCCGGGCGTCCGCGGAGCTTGTCTCAGGCGCCATAAGAAAGAGAGGTCTCGTTTATGAAAACCATCCTGTGTTTCGGGGATTCCAACACCTGGGGCTACATGCCCAAAGTCGACCGCCCCGTCCTCGACGCCACGAACCGCTATCCCTGGGGCGTGCGCTGGACCAGCCTGCTTGACGCCCGCCTGGGGGATGGGTACCGGGTCGTGGAGGAGGGCCTGAACGGCCGCACGACGATGTTCGACTGCCCGATGGAGGACCACCGCAACGGCCTGAAGGATATCGACGTCTGCCTTCTGACCCACAATCCGATCGATATGATCGTGATCACGCTGGGCACCAACGACGTCAAGCCGGCGTTCAATATGTCGCCTTACATCATCGCCCACGGCATCGAGCGGCTGATCGCCCGGGTGCGCGCCAACCTCTGCGGGCCGGGAGGCAAGGATCCGCAAATCCTGATCGTCGCGCCGATCCGTATCGGAGAAAATGTGGAGAAGCAGTGGCTGGGCGTGGAGTTCGACGCCAGTTCGCTCCGGAAGGACGCGATGCTGGCGGAGGAGTACCGCAAAGTGGCCGAGGCGCAGGGCGTGCATTTCCTCGACGCCGGCGCCCGCATCACCGCGGATCCGGCGGACTGCATTCACATGAACGAGGAAGGGCACCGGCTGTTCGCCGAACTGGTTTACGAAAAGATCAGGGCCATCGAAGAAGAGGGATGAACCCGCGCCGCGGCGTTTGACCGGGGAACCGTCTGTCCGCAGGAACCAATTTCCCGGCCGGTGCGTCCAATTGTTGCGCCCGGAGCTTGAGGGTACCGCTGCCGCGCCGTTTGTGATTTCGAAGCGGAAACTTACGGCTTTTGTCATTTATCTGTAATGCGCTGTACCCCATTCGGGCGGGTGCGCCGGTTGCGCGAATGACGGGAAATGTGGTATAATATCCGCAAATCCGCGCATCATCAGCGGATATTGCCCAAAGGGGGTTTCACGATGGCGAAACGCAGCGACAGCGAATACGAAGAGGATCTGTTCTCGCTGGAAGAGGAAGAAAACCGCGAGCGCCGCAAACAAACGGTGCAATATGTGATCGTTGCCATCTGCGCGGCCGCGGTGGTGGCTTTGGCGCTGTTCGGGACGGTCAAACTGACGCAGCGGCGGATGGCCAACCAGGAGGAAGCGGAAAAGGTGACGGCGAAGACCCCTGCGGTGATCCTGCCCGCCAGCGTTCAGGAAACCAATTTCTGGCCGGCGGATGATTTCCCGCAGGTTCCGGTTCTCGAAGCGGAAGGATACGACACCAAATCGGAGACCGGCCGCGCCGTGGTCGAGGTGCCGGCGCAGACGGCGGCCTCCTTCGGCAGCTATGTCGATCAGCTGATTGAGGAAGGCGCCCGGCTGTGGATCGACACGGATCGCCTGAAGGTGCTGGATCTGAACGGCACCGAGGTGCATCTCGTGGACAGCAACAACCGCACGGCGGTAACGATGTGCAGCGAACCGGTTTACAACTGGAACGACAGCGTTTACAGCGCGTTCCTGAAGCCCGACGCCCGGCTCGTCAAGGTGGAAGAGGGAGCCGGCGCGGACAGCCGCATTCTGACCTACCGCGGCGCGTCCCCGATGGAAGCGCTGGAGTACACGCAGGCGCTGAACGACGGCGGCTGGAGTCTGAACGGGTCGATGGAAATGAAAAACGGCGTATTCCAGGCGGTCTTCAAGAAGAACAATCTTCAGATCACCGTGGATTACTTCTCCTCAAAAGACGATTATCAGGTCCGGCTCGATTTCCTGAACTGATCCCGTGTGCAAACCCGGGCCCCGCATTTCTGCGGGGCCCGATGCCGTTTTGGAGCGTCTGCCGGCGCGGCCGAAGGCCGCGGCGGATGCGGTTCGGGGTACGGCGGCCGGTCTCCCGTTCCCTCCGGCAAGCCTTCGGAGCCTGCCGGCGCCGGTCACGCCCTACAGCAGCCCGTTTTTTACCATCACCTGGCGGATATCGTCTCTCAGGCGCTGCCCGTAATTCTCCGTATCGCTGCCGCTCGTCGCGATTCCGACCGCGTAATACCCGTCGTCGAAGATCGGGCTGCCGCTGTTGCCGGGCAGGGTGTCGTTGTTGAATCCGATCTGCTTGTCCCAGACGTTTGTAATCTCTCCCCATGCATAGCTCAGCTTGGGTTCGCCCCCGAATCCCGCCATGCAGAAGGAATGCCCCATCAGTTCGTCGTTCGAGCACCAGCGCATGCCGAACCAGCCGGTTTTGTCCCCGATCTTCCGGTTCAGATTGATAATCGCCCAGTCGTCTTCGCTGGAGTATGTCCCGCCGGGGAACGTGGTTCCCACCCAGGCCTGCCATTTGGGTTTATACTTGTAAAGAGAGTTCTTTTTGCTCTTGTAGCCGAAATAGAACGTGATCTTCTTCGCCCATTTTCCGTGCTGGGTGCAGACGATGCAATGCGCAGCGGTCAGCAGAGTATCCTCGGTAACCATGAACCCCGTTGCGCCGAAATAGCCGCAGCCGCATTCGTATTTTGTTTCCAGCAGGGCGATCGCGCTGTACGGGTACTGTTTCGGCTTTTTGACCGTCACCCGGTCGTCTTTTCCGATGATTCCCTTTTCCAGCGTCTCCGGAATGTACGGATCCACGTCCGCCGGATCGCCGTCGGAAACGAACGAATCCGCCTGCGCCGCGTCCGGGAAATGGATGACGCCTTCGCCTCCGTCGTCGCCTTCCGCCAACGCGAAGACAGACAGCGCCGTGAGCAGGGCCAGCAGAACAGCGGCAAGCTTTTTCACAGTGTTTTTCCTCCTCCCCGGCCCGGAGCCGGGCTTTCTTCAGGCGTGCCGGGAACAGTATATCACAGGATCGCGCTCCGGTCCATACAAAACCGTATTTCGCCCAACCGGCAGGGGGGATGCCAAGGCCGCGGGCGGCAGGGGCTCTCCGAAGGCCGTGCGGCGCAGGATGAAACCAACGGGAAAGGGGCTGTCCCAAAGGTCTTAAACAAACCGTGAGAGACAGCCCCGCTTCTCCCTCGGGGGATTACGCCAGGGTCAGGTCGTTCAGGACCAGCGCCTGCATCACCAGCACCTCGCTGCCGAGATTCTCGGTTTCGTGCCCGTTTCCGGTGAGGCAGATGTGTATATCGCCGGGATTCAGAACGATTTTCTCGCCGTTGTCGTTGATCGTCGCCTGACCGGAGATGATGTAGAAGGCCTCGAATTCCTTCTCATGGACGTGCCAGCCGATGGACGAGCCCGGCGGCATCACGATTTTGGAAAAGACCCTGCCGTGGCCCGGCGCTTCCTCCGGCAGCATCCAGTCGTAAAACGTCACTTCGCCCCGTCCGCCCCGGACGTTCTGCACCTTCCTCACGCGGATCGCGTCGGATGTTCTGAACATGATGTCTCCTCCTTCCGCTGCGGGTGTTTCCCTCCTGCGCTGCGGGCGCGGCGCAGGCCGCCGTCGCGCGAAGGCTTTCCCGCGGGTATGATAGCACATTCCGCGGGGGTATGGACGTGCGTGTGCAAACCTTAACAATTGCCGCGTCCCCGTCCGCCGGCCGGAAAGCCGGCGCTCCGCGCTTCGCCGCCGAATGCAGCCGAAGCGCCCGTCAAGGCTTGACACGCTTTTTGCCGCCGGGTATAATGAAGCTGTTCCGCGGCGCTCCGGCGCGGCGGCAGGAATTGAGCAATAATGATTTGATTGCGGGGTCGAATGCATGAAACGGATCCTCATTCTCTCTTCAAATTTTACCGGGCACGGACACGCGAGCATCGCCCAGTCGCTGACCGAGCGGCTGGACGCTTATGACGACGTGCTGTACGAGGTGGTCGACGGGTTTTCCCTGGTCGGGAACGCCGGCGTCAAAATGAGCAAAATCTACGGTCCCATCACCCGAAACGCCCGGGATCTGTGGCGGGCGAGCTACGAAATGATCAACCGCCATCCGGCGTCGCTGAACCGGCTGATGACGGCGTCGATCCACGACCGGTTCCTGAAAACCCTGTCCCGCTTCCGGCCCGATCTGATCGTCACCGTGCATCCGTTCTTCAACGGCTCGGTGCAGGACATTCTGCAGTACTACCGGCTGGAGCTGCCGATGATCGCGCTGCAGGCCGATCTGATCGACATTCACAGCGCCTGGTGCGATCCGCGGGACAGGCTGACCCTGTGCCCGACCCAGGAGGCGTACGAGTGCAGCCTGCGGCTGGGAATGCCGGAGGAGAAGCTGCGGGTGGTCGGCTTCCCCACCCGCGCCCAGTTTACCGAGGCGGCCCGAAACGCGGCGCCGCGCATCTATACGCCCGGGCAGCGCCTGGAATGCCTGCTGATGAGCGGCGGCGAGGGCAGCGGCAACCTGCTGCAGTACGCGACACAGCTGCTGGATTTTCTGGACTGCAGGGTCTCCGTGATCTGCGGCCGCAACGAGAAAATGCGCAGCCGCCTGACGCAGGAGCTCAAGCCGATCTACGGGGAGCGGATCAAAATCCACGGCTTCCTGAACAACGTGCACGAACACATGATGGCTTCGGATATCGTCATTGCCCGCGGCAGCCCCAACACGCTGATGGAGGCGGTGGTGATGAACGTGCCGCTGGTGATCACCGGTTCCCTGCCGGGCCAGGAAGCGGACAATCCGGCGCTGATGATCTCCCACAACCTGGGCGTCGTATGCGAAAACCCCGCGTCCGTGTCGTCCATCGTCGGCGCGCTTTTGCGGGACAACGGCCGCAGGCTCGAAGAAATCCGCACATCCCAGCGCGCCTATCGGGATCTGGATATCGCGAAGAACATCGCCGCGCTCCTGCGGGACGAAGCGATTCAAAGCGACTGGGAAATGCCGAAGAAGCAGCTGCTGATGCCGATCATCAAGCGGAACCGCCCGGAGCGGGAAGCCTGGCGCGCCCGCCGCCGGGAAACGGAGTAGGAGCGCGCGGGTTCCCCGGCGAATCGCGGAAAAGCGGTATTCGGCGATGGCGGAAAGGCTGAAGCTCGGAGCGGGCAGCAGGGTCCCCGCTTCTTCGGTGCTGTATGAGGGGTATATGGAAAGCGGCGGTCAAATCAGGATCCCGCGGGACAGCGAACCGGTGCCGGCGTGGGATTTGTTCATTCTTCAATAACTGACGTTCCCTCTTCGCCCATCGTCCATTTCCACTTCTCAATAAAGCGGAGTTTTCCGTTCTCGATCTGAGGCTCGGAATCGCACGAACCGGTCCTTATTTCTCCGAAAGAGTTCA